>CAINXC010000422.1 GCA_903854655.1 uncultured Verrucomicrobiota bacterium
ATCGCCATCGGATCGCGACGGACCTGGCCTTTTCCACCGGCAGCGGCGGCGGTCATTTCCGAACCCATCGTTGCACCGACAAACACACCGTGCTGCCAGTTAAAGGCTTCGAATACGAGCGGCATCGTGGTGGCGCGGCGGCCGCCGAAGATGATGGCGTCAATTGGCACGCCTTCAGGGCGCTCCCAGTCGGGGTCAATCGTCGGGCACTGGAAAGCGGGGGCGGTGAAGCGGCTGTTCGGATGCGAGGAAGGGCGACCGCAGTCGGGAGTCCAGTCCTGGCCGCGCCAGTCGATCAGATGGGCAGGGAGCTCCTTGGTCATGCCCTCCCACCACACGTCACCGTCGTCGGTCAGCGCCACGTTGGTGAAGATGGTGTTCGACTTGCAGGACGCCATCGCGTTCGGGTTGCTGTCCCAGGACGTGCCTGGTGCCACGCCGAAGTAGCCCGCCTCCGGATTGGTCGCCCACAGGCGGCCATCGCTGCCGGGGCGCAGCCAGGCGATGTCATCGCCCACCGTCGTCACCTTCCAGCCCTGATAGGCGGGAGGCGGCACAAGCATGGCGAAATTGGTCTTGCCGCAGGCGCTGGGGAAGGCGGCGGCCACGTAGGTCTTGCGACCGTCCGGCGATTCCACGCCGCTGATCAGCATGTGCTCCGCCATCCAGCCCTCATCGCGGCCCATCACGCTGGCGATGCGAAGCGCCAGGCACTTCTTGCCCAGCAGGGCGTTGCCGCCGTAGCCGCTGCCGTAGCTCCAGATCGAGCGCTCCTCGGGGAAGTGAACGATGTACTTGGTTTCGCTGCACGGCCAGGATACGTCCTTTTCGCCCGGTGCCAGCGGCTTGCCCACGCTGTGCAGGCAGGGCACGAATTCACCACCGTCGCCCAGTTGATCAAGCACCGCCTTGCCCATGCGGGTCATGATCTTCATGTTCACCACCACGTACGGCGAATCGGTGATTTCCACGCCGATCACCGAGAAGGGCGAGCCCAGAGGCCCCATGCAAAATGGCACCACGTACATGGTGCGGCCCTTCATGCTGCCGGCGAAAACCCCGCGCAGCTTTTCCTTCATCTCCGCAGGAGCCATCCAGTTGTTGGTCGGCCCCGCGTCCACCTTGCGCTGGGAGCAAATGAAGGTGCGGTCCTCCACCCGTGCCACGTCGTTGGGATCTGACCAGGCGAGGAAGGAATTGGGCCGCTTCTCCTCGTTCAGCTGGCGGAAGGTGCCGTTGTGCACCAGCAGGGCGCACATCTCGTCGTATTCAGCCGCCGAACCATCGCACCAGCGGACCGAGTCCGGCAGGCAGAGCAGCTTCATTTCATTGACCCAGTGGAGGAGAGAATCGTGGCGTGTCATGTGTAAGCCATCTTACATCGCATCCTCTGTGCCGAGTTGCGTTTGTTTGTGTCTTCTTTGTGCTCATGCACCGGCCCGGCAACTACCGGTGGCGCGAAAAATCTTCAGCCCTGGCACAGCTTGGCCGCCATTTTAACAGCCTCAAACAGGCTGTTCGGGCTGGCCTTGCCCTGCCAGGCGATGTCGCAGGCCGTGCCGTGGTCCACGCTGGTGCGGATCATGGGCAGGCCCAGGGTGGTGTTCACGGCGTTGTCAAAGGCCAGCGCCTTGAGCGGGATGTGCCCCTGGTCGTGGTACATGCAGATGAAGGCGTCTGTGCTGCGGCGTTTCTCCGGCAGAAAGGCCGTGTCCGGCGGGATCGGCCCCTCGACCTCGATGCCTCTGGCGCGCGCCGCTTCCATGGCCGGAATGATGATGCGCTCCTCCTCGCCGTTGCCGAACAGCCCGTGCTCGCCCGCGTGCGGATTCAGCCCCAGAACCCCCAGCTTCGGCTTCGTGCCCCGCAGGCGCTGCATCGCCTCGGCGGTCAGCTCGATCACATCCAGGATGCGCTCCACCGTCAGCAGCGCAGGCACTTCATGATAACCGCAGTGGACGGTGACAAAGCTGGCGCGCACCTCCTCGCTGTACTGCAGCATGCAGGAGCGCGCCGCGTTCGTCTTCGCCGCAAAGATCTCCGTGTGCCCAGGAAACAGGATGCCCGCAGCGCGCATGGCCTCCTTGTTCAGCGGCGCGGTGGAAACGGCCTGGACCTCATGCGCCAGCGCCGCCTCGATGCTCTTCTCCACGTAACGGTAGGCCGCCGCCCCCGTGCGTGCGCTCACCGTGCCCGGCTCGAAATCTGTGCTGTCAAAGCCCGCCACGTCCAGCACTGCCGGCTCCTGTAGATCGGCGACAACCGCCGACCACTCGCTTTCGCTGACAAACCGCCTCGGGGCCGACAGCCCCACCTGCTGCGAACAGCGGAACAATGTGTGCGCATCGCCGAAAACAATGGGCACGCACACCTCGCGAATCGCTTCATTCGCCAGCAGGCGCAGGCAGATTTCCGGGCCGACCCCGGCAGGGTCGCCCATGGTGATGGCTATGCGCGGAAGACTCATGGTGGGGCGGCAGCATAGCGCTTCGGCGCGGAAATCAAAGGGATGCGGCGGGCTTTTGAGCAAGCCGAACTCTATTTCCCTGTGGTGTCAGTTGGGCCGATGAAGCCGGGGCCACCGGCCGCGACATAGCCATGGCTGGCACCGTTCGCATCGGGGGTGACCCAGAAGGCGTACAGGCTGCCGTTCGTGAGACTGAAGCGTAGTCGCACGGGGCGCTCGGCAACGGCCGACAAATCGCCATCCTTCCAGGTGAACTCCACTTTCGTGCTGTCGGCATGGGTGATGGGATTGGTTTTCGCAATCACCTTGCCCTCGGCATCCAGCGCCTCCGCGCGCAGTTCGCCTTGCGGCGTGGCCACGTTCACGAACAAATGGTTCCCGCTAAAACGCAGTGGGCGCGTGGTCAGAGTGCCGCCGGCTTCGCCTGCATCCATGGAGGCGAAGCCATCGCGGCGCAGGGTTGCCAGCGAGGTTGAGCAGCGCCCGTCCGCCTTGGTGCCTTTGATGCCCTGGTGGGCTCCCACGTAGAAGTAGAGCTGGTCGCCCACGATCAGGCAGCAGCCTCCTGCGGACTGCACGTTGCACCAGTTCCAGTCGCCTTCTTTTTCCGAGACGGGGCAGAAGGGGCGGCGGTCGGGGCGCGACCAATGGAAGCCGTCGCGGCTGTAGCCCACGCAGACCTCGTTGGGTTTGGCGCGATCCCTGGGCTGGCCGCGCCAGATCGTGAACATCCCCACCATCAGGCTTTCATAGGCCGCGCAGTCCAGGTTGTAGAGCTGCACCGGCACCTGGTCATAGGAGGGGATCGGGTCGAACAAGTTCAGGTCATGCCGCTCGGGATCGAGCGTGTCGGCGCCGATCCAAAACGTGCGGGCTTGCTTCCCCTGCCTGCTGCCCCAGTGGAGGCCGTGGAGCAGGTCCGCGCTCTCGTAGTACTCCCGGCAGCGCCCCACCACCGGCGTGCCTCCGCGCAGGCCAAAGACCCAGGTCTTGCGGAAGGGATTGCGGAACACGGTGGTGCGGTCGCCGCATTCGTCGCCCTCCACCGCCAGCGTCCAGTGGATGCCGTCGGGCGAAAAGTAGAGCTTCATCCACTTCCTCAAGGTCAGCTTGCCGTTCACCGTCTCCTCACGCACATACACGGGGAACATCTTGAAGCGCCGTTGCGGGTCCTTCTCTTCCAGGTCGAGCCAGACGGTGCTGGAATTCCGATACGCCTCCGGCCCGTCCTTGAGCACGATGTTGGTGCCTGGCACCACATCCAGCACTGGCTTGTCCCAATGAATGCCGTCCTTGCTCGTGGCGTAGCAGGTGGAGATGGGCCGGGTCGCGGTCATGTACCAGACCTTGAAAAGCTGGTCCGCCGGATCGAACCACACCCCGTCGCTGAACACCAGGGCCGCCGCCTTCGCCACGCTCCTGCCCTCCCAGGCCTTGTCCGGTCGCAGCACCGGATTCCCCTTATGATACACCGGCAGATGATGCGTCCGCTTGAGCGAGGTCTGCTCAATGAGAAAGTCATCCACCAACAACTGCCTCCCCACCTCAATCGGAATCACCGCCGGCGGCGTAATGAGGTACGGTGGAACCGCTAGTGGCTCGCGTGTCAACGCTGTGATCTTCGGTGGCCAGGCATCGGGCAAGACAATGCTGTTGTAGAGCGTTTCGCCGGCCAGGGCGGGGAGTGAGAGGAGGAGGGCGGAGAGGAGGAGCTTCACGCGTTAAGAAAGGCTGTGGGGTTGCTTATCAAATCGACCGTCAGCCCCGTTCTATCGCCCGCTTTTGGGCAGGCGGGAGTCCAATTGGCCCAGCGAAACAACTTCCACACGATCCTTGGTTTGGCTATACTGGCTAACGATGAAGACTGGTTTCTGCCTGCTGCTGACCCTCTGCCTCTGGACCGCCGCCCATGCCAATATGTCCGCCATGGCCTCTGGCAACGCCGGCACGGGAACACTCATCGCCTCGGACTCGAAGCTGCATGCGCTCGACGAGCATCCCGCGGCATCCCTCCAAACTGAGGATTTGCATGTCCGGCTCTATGACAGCTACGCAACGGTGGACCTCACTTATCGCATGCGCAACGATGGGCGGGCTGTCAAAGTCATCGCCGGCTTTCCTTCCCTAACCGCCCGGACGCACTACGATGAGGAGAAGCCATCCCCTTCGCCGCCTGCGGGCAGCAAGATCAAGGGGACTCCGAAAGATCTGGAAGACTACACGATCAGCCTCAATGGCAAGACCGTCGCCTGGCAGTTGTACGCCATGGGAGAGGCATCCAAATCTGGAGTGAAAACCAAGGTGGAGGAAATGGCCGGCCTGACCCGGGACTCCCAGTGGCTGGTGTCTGAACTGCCGCTGCCTGCGGATAGCGAGAGCACCATCCACATCACCTACCGCTGCCCCTATGAGATCAGCCGGTACTATATCTCGGACGATGGCAACATCTCCGATGCCATTTTTGCGTACAAGCTCTCCACAGGACGCAACTGGCATGGCCCGATTCACAAAGGCCGGGTGCAGATTGAGTGCGTGAGTGTCAATGCCGCCCATGTGCGGGTTTCGCCCGGCAAGCGCTTTAAACTTTCGGGCAAAACATATGTCTGGGAATTCACCGACCTCAAGCCGGGCACCGAGGATGACATCCGGGTGGTGGCCGATCCGGCGCATGAACAACGGCGCGGGTACACCCTTTATCCTGACCGTTGGTACTATGATGCAGCGTACACAGCCAGCGCATCGTCGGAACTCACGGAAAACGGCAAACACTTTGCCGCAAGCAACCTCGCGCAGCATGGCCCGCTTTGCTGGGCGGAGGGGGTGGAAGGTGACGGCATTGGTGAAAGCGTCACCCTTGCGCTAAAAAAACCCGTGCGAATCGATGGGATCACCATCGTCAATGGATTCTACGATGCCGACGGCAAGGACGAAACGCGCGACAAGCTGTACAAGGCCAACAACCGCGTTTCCCGGCTTGTAGTGCAGGTGGATGAGCAGCGCTCCTTTGAGGTCGAAGTGCCTGACAAGCGGGAGGAGGTTTTCATTCCCTTCCCCGGTGGCGAAATCCTGGCTCACAAGGTGAAGCTGACCATCGCCGGTGTCTACCGCGGCAAGAGTTATCGCGACACCTGCATCGCCTCCATCGGCCTGCGTCAGGTGCTGGCAAAGAAGCCTGAAGTTGGGCACGCCCGTTGATATTGCGCACCCCGGTTCTGGCGTCAGCCCTCATTCTGATTATAGAGTCTCCGCAATGAAGACCCGCCTCTGCCTGCTGCTGACCCTTTGCCTCCCGCATTTAGTTCATGCCAATGGCGCAGCCTTTGGTTCTGGTAATGACGCCACGGGCGGCTTGATTTCCACGGATTCCAAGCTGCGGCTTCTGGAGGAACACCCCACGGTGTCCATTCAGAGCGAGAACCTGCACGTGCGGCTCTATGCTGGCCATGCGATGGTGGATCTCACCTACAAGTTCAAAAATGATGGTCGCAAAACCAAAGCTATCGTGGGCTTCCCTTCGATCGGAACGGAGGAATCTCCTGCTGGGCCTGGCCCGGAACTCCCGCCGTTGGGGACCAAGCTTCAGGGCAACCCCAAAGATCTGGATGCCTACACGATCAGTCTCAACGGTAAGATCCTCGATTGGCGACTTTATTCGATGGGCCACCCGGACAACGTCGGTGTGACGGCCAAGCCCGGACAATGGGTGGACATGTTTCACAGCACCCAGTGGCTGGTTTCTGAGCTGCCTCTCGCGGGCAACAGTGAGAATGCTGTCCACATCACCTACAGTTGTCCGTATGAATTGACGATGGGACTTTTCGAAATCTCCACCACCTTCTCGGACGCGACCTTTGCCTACAAGCTCTCGACCGGGCGAAACTGGCATGGACCGATTCATGAAGGTCATGTGGAGATTGAGTGCATCGGCGTGCCAGCCGATTGTGTTACTATTGCGCCGCAAAATCGATTTAAGCGGGTGGGCGACTCATTCATCTGGGAGTTCGCCGAACTCAAACCTGGAACCGAGGACGACATCAAGGTAATCGCTGATCCTCGACACGAGAAGCGCAGAGAGGGCTATATCCTGTATCCGGATCGCTGGTACTTCAGCCCCGTGCCCTGCACCGCCACCGCATCGTCAGAACTCAACGAGGATGGCAGACGCTTTACGGCGCGAAATCTCACGAACGGGCTGGGGTCCTGCTGGGCGGAGGGAGTGGAGGGCGACGGTATCGGCGAGAGCGTCACGCTATCGTTGAAAAAGGCGTGCAAGATTGGCGGGTTCAGCCTCAGCAACGGTTTCCATCAGAAGGGTGGCTCGCCCCAGGAACTCAGGGCACTCTATGAAACCAACAACCGTGTAGCGGAACTTGAGATCAAAGTGGACGAGAAGCCCTCTTTCAGGGTGCCCGTTCCGGACCAGTCGGCCCCCTCCTTCATTCGCTTTCCTCATGGCGCTACGATGGCTCACCAAGTGAAGCTGACCATTGCCGCTGTCTATCGAGGCACAAAATATCGGGACACCTGTATAGGCGCCATCGAGCTGCGCCAAGTCTTGACGAAGGAGCCTCAGGACCTGCAAGCGCGATGAAATGGCTTGTCGTTTCGCTGGCCCTCGTGGCATGGGCTTACCCAGCCCGCGCCGCACCTGAGATTTATATGGAGGATTCGCACGCGGGCAGCTTCTATTGGATCGCCGCCCACCTGCCGGTGAATGAGCCGGTGACGCTGGTGATCATTGACGCGCACAGCGATGCCACCGCGAGACCGGATTGCGATTCCCTGCGCGGGGAGTTCACTCACAGCGCTGATCCCGAAGCCCTGCTGCGTAGCTGGCGCAAGCGTGGGGAGATCAGTTGCGACGCATGGATTGAGCCGCTGATGCCCGCTCCCGTGGATGAGGTGCTATGGGTTCCGGCGCTCAGCCAGGACGATGCCATCACGGCCAGGCAGGAGCAGGGAGCGCGGGCCTTGCTGGTGGCGCATGAGGAGGTGAGCCCGCGCGATGTGCAGGCCATTGCCCGGCGCTATCACGCAGCGGACCTGGCTCATGCGCAGAAGCTAACAAGTGAATGGGCCCGCAATCGCCGCGTAGTGGTGACTATCGACCTCGATTTCTTTGCCAACACGCCGGCAGCGGAGATGGAGAAGGCCTTCAATGCGGTGTGGAAGTTTGTCATCGACCTGGACGAGCGGCTGGTGGGAGTCACCTTTGCCGTGTCCCGGCCCTGGCTGAAGTCCGATGAGCAGGCCAGCGCCTTGATTGAGACCGCGTTGCGGCATGCTCTGTCGCTCCAAGGAGCCCACGTCACGTTGGAACCATTCGCCAGCACCGGACCGGACACCTCCGCGATGTTCAAAGCCTACTATGCGCGTGGCGAAACCCCGCCCACCTGGCAGGTGGAGCGCGCCTCCGAACCACTACGGGCGCAGCTGCTGGCGGCCCGCTCGCGATTGCGGGTCAACACCGACACCAAGCGTTGGAACGAGCTGCTGGACACGTGGGATGACAGCTTCCCCGTGCCTCATCTCAGCCTGCAAGGGCGCCAGCCAGGAGCGGATGAAGTCTGGCGCGTGGAAGCAGGGCAGACGTTTTCCTTGGGCTTCGATGGCAGCACGCTGATACCGCCTGATGCGGAGGTGCGATGGCTCCTCAAGCGGCCCAGCGCCAGCAGCTTCAACCTCGTCAAGCAGATCGCCATCGGGAGGCTGTTTGCGGCCGATTCCAGCAGCCTGCCCCGCGATGAGGAGATTGAAATCGCCAGGACCAAGGGCAAAGAGCCTCTCAGTTCCACCGCGCTGGACGCCTTCTTCGACCACGTCACCGGCTGGGGACTCGTGAAGGTGCTGGCCGAGGTCCAAAGCGCGGCCCAAGTGCGCCGCACCCAACCCATTGCCATCGCTCGCAAGCCCGCTGGCCAGGGAGCGCGCGGGGCCATCGCCGAGGGCTTTGGCCTGCCTTATGTATTCGGCGCCAGCTTCCTGCGCGAGGGAGAGTTCTCGGGACCGGAGACCTTGATCGGCGCTGACTGCGCGACTTTCGTCATCGCCGCGCTGCGCAAGACGGGTCATCCCATTTCGTGGGGCGCACCCTCCGATTTGCGACGGGCTTTGCAGGTGATACCGAATGACACACCCCTCACTGAGACGATGCTGGACGAAGGCGTGGTTGTGGACTTCGACACGCACATGACCTTGCTCATGAAGGATCAGGGCCAGCGCGGCATGATCGATGAAGCGGACATCGTCGCCCATCACCTGGAAGGCTTCCCGGCGCTCATCTCCATCGGCGAACTCATGCGCCAGCGAGGCTACAAAAGTTTCCGTGTTTTGGGTCCTGCTCCCGTCGGCGATCAACCGGTGAAGCTCGTCTTTGGTGGCGATGCGATGCTGGGCCGCAGCATCGGCAGCCACCCTTTTTCGGCCATTGCCAGCACCCTCAAGGATGCGGACCTGGCCATGGTCAATCTGGAGTGTGTGATCTCCGCGAAAGGCGAACCGGTTCCCGACAAGCCCTATCTCTTTCGCGCTCCCCAAACAGAAGCAGATGCCCTGCGCGAAGCCGGCGTGAAGGCGGTGTCTTTGGCAAACAATCATGCCATGGACTTTGGTTCCGAGGCGCTGGAGGACATGCAGCGCACCCTTGATCTGCAGGGCATCACCAGTGTTGGAGCTGGCAAAGCGCCAGTGAGCGCCCGATTCATCAAGGTCAAAGGATTGAACATTGCGCTCATCGGCATGAGCGATGTCTCGGCAGATCGCGAGCATGCGGCCACCGATCACTCGGGCGTGGCCACCGCGCTTGATCTTGAGGCCGTGTGCGCCGCTCGCCAGCAGGCCGATGCCGTGATCGTCTTCATCCACTGGGGCACCGAAGGTCAGCCGATGACCACGGCCAGACAACGCTCCCTCGCCCGGCAGCTTGTGCGCGCGGGTGCCGATGCGATCGTCGGCGCGCATCCGCATTGTGTTCAACCCCTCGACGTGTGCGGCGGCTGCCCGGTCGCCTTCTCGCTAGGCAATCTGGTCTTCGATGGCGGCCGCCCTGGATCGAGCTGGAATCAAGGCGCGCTGCTGGAACTGCAATTGAACCGCACAACCGGCAAGCCCCAGTCCTGGCGTCTCATGCCGGTAGAGATCGACAAACAGGGTGAGCCTCACCTGTCGGCGGTGCGGTGAGCAGAGAGCCTTTGGGCTCGTCATTGCCCTGGCTTCGTCGCTGCCTTTGCTACAAACAGCATCTCGCTCGCGCTGGTCGCGTTGCCCGACGCGTTTGAAGCCACGCAGCGGAAGAGCGTTCGGTGATCCGCGAGGGTCGTGGGGGGCGTCGTGTAGGTGGCGGCTGTGGCGCCGGGGATGTCCTCCATGGGGTTGGTGAAAGTGCCTTTCTGCCATTGATAGCGGGTTGGCGTGCCGGTGGCGGTGATGGAGAAGGTGGCGGTTTCGCCGACGAGCGCTCGTTCTCTTTCGGGGTTGTCGGTGATGACGGGCGCACCGGGGGCGGGTGTTGCGGTCAGGGTGGCACGGGCGCTGGTGGTGCTGCCCGCGCTGTCGGTGACGACGACGCGGAAGGCTGCGCCGCAGTCGGCGGTGAGGGCCGAGGGGAGCGTGAGCTTGGCGGTGGAGGCACCGGGGATGGGCATGCCGTTCTGCTGCCACTGGTAACTCAAGGTTCCTGTGCCGGTGGCGGCGACCGAGAACGTGACGGGCCGGCCGCCGGTGACCGATTGATCCTGCGGTTGGGCGGTGATCGAGGGGCCTGCAGTGGCAGCGTTCACAGTCAAGGTCGCGGAGGCGCTGGTGGCGATGCCGGAGCTGTTGGTGATTACAGCGCGGAAGGTCGCGCCGCTGTCCCCCATGGTGGTGGGCGGTGTGGTGTACCAATTCGTAGTTGCGCCGGGGATGTCCTTGCCATTCTTCTGCCATTGATAGGTGAGCGAGGCTGGGCCGGTGGCGGCGACCCAGAAGCTCGCGGGCTGGCTGATGGGCTGGACATTGTTGACGGGCGGCGAGACGATCTTGGGCGCGGCCTGGGCGCTGGTGAGGAACTGGCTGAAGAAGGCCCAGAGGCCATCGGCCATATAGTAGCCGGTCTGGACGTTGGGCATGGGATAGGTGTGGGTGCCGCCGATGATGGTGACGAACGCGACTTGTGTTCGGTTGATGCCACCGCGCCAGGTGGCGGTTGAAACCTGGCCCGGCAGGAGCGGCGACGACTCATAGGTGGTGACGGGTGTGGCATTGAGGAGGCCATCGGTGGCACGCCAGGCGTCCACGGTATCCTTCACCACAGTGTAGGGCACAGCTTTGTCCTCGGTGCCATGGATCACGATGACCGGCACGGGCGCGGTGGGAATGTTGGTGGTGAGCCCCATGAACTCATCGAGCGAGCCGGCGGCCCTGATCATCTCCGGCTTCACGCAGGCATAGGCGAGCGCCGTGTGGCCGCCTTTGGAGAGGCCGCAGACGAAGGCGTCGTGGCAGTGGTCGGATGCGCGCACGCGGTTGATTACCTCGGTGATGTAATCAAAGTCCTCCGGGCCGCTCGTGCGCGGATTGCGGTTGTTCCAGCCCCGGCCGGGGGTGCCGGTGGAGTTGCCGGAAAAGGAGCAGGTGACCACCACGAAGCCCACCGCATTCGCCTTGGCGTTCAAGGCTCCATCCGCGTTGGCATTGGGCCCGGCCTCCATGATGAGGATCATGGGGAGGGGCGCGGGCAGCGGCGAATTATCCGGATGATACACGTGGTAGTACCGGTTCTGCGTGATCTTGGCGCCGTTCTCGTCGGTCGTGCTCAAGGTGAAGCTGACCTTGACCGGCTTCGTCGCGAAGGCACTGGCGGTGAGCACTGACAAGGACAGGAACAACAGGAAGGCTCTCATGAGGTGGATGGGGCGTGGATGTGGAACGCTGTCCCAGCCCTGTGGTTTGCCAAGACAATTCGTCGCATCGCGGGGAGCAATGCCTGGAGGAGTGAATGCCCGCCCTGGCAACGTATGGTGGGATGTCCCCCCGCGCGCCACTTCCAACCAGCTCCCACTTATGCCTGCCCAACACTTCTCTCGTCGCCGCTTTTTGGGTCAATCCTTTGCCGCTTCAGCCGCGGTCATGGTTGCCAGACCAGGCTGGCTGCGGGCGGCGGTGGATGGCGGGGCGATTGACATCGGCTTGCGCCGCGAGCTGCTGGTGGATGACTTTCTCATCGGCAAGCTGTCGGGGGTCGAACTGAAACTGCATAAGCCGGAAGCTCGAGATGTGGCGCTCACTTGCGACGCGCCCTGGGAGGGCAATACCTCGGCGTACTACACGATGATCGACGATGAGGGGCTGTTCCGCGCCTATTACCGGGGCTGGCACTTCGACGACGGAACCAAGAAGGAACCTCACGCGCAGTTCACCTGCTATGCTGAAAGCCGCGACGGCTTGAAGTGGCGGAAGCCGGACCTGGGGCTGGTCGAATTTGGCGGCTCAAAGGCGAACAACATCATCCTGGCGGACCCGGAGGCCTCGCACAACTTCGCGCCGTTCAAGGACGGCAATCCGGCCTGCGCCGCCGAGGCGCGTTACAAGGCCCTGGCCGGAGGCATGACGATGCTCAACGGCAAAAAGAAATCGTGTCTGCATGCCTACCGTTCGGCCGACGGCATCCATTGGTCGAAAATAACCGAGGAAGCCGTAATAACGGCGGGCGCGTTCGACTCGCAGAACCTGGCCTTCTGGGATGCCAATCGCGGCGAGTACCGGGCGTACTGGCGCATCTCTTCCGACAAAGTGCGGGCCATTCGCACGGCCGCCTCGAAGGACTTCATCCACTGGGAGCATCAGGCCGATCTCACGTATGGGGGCGCGCCCGCCGAGCATCTCTACACCAACGCGATCCGGCCTTACTTCCGCGCTCCCCATTTGCTCATCGCCTTCCCCACGCGCTTCCAGCCGAAGAACCAGCAGGTGGAGCCGGTCTTCATGACCAGCCGCGACGCCGTCAAATTTCGGCGCTGGGAGGACCCCGTCATTCCTATCACCGCGCCCAAGGACCGCGATGGCAACCGCAGCAATTACATGGCGTATGGCCTGCTGCAACTGCCGGGCCAGGACAAGGAGCTATCCGTGTACGGCACCGAGGCCTACTACAAGGGGCCGGCCAGCCGTGTGCGCCGCTTTGTGTATCGCATGGACGGCTTTGTCTCGGCCAGCGCCGGTTTGGAAGGCGGGACAGTGACAAGCAAGACGCTCACCTTCGCGGGCTCAAAGCTCTCGCTCAACATCGCCAGCAAAAGTGGCTCGCGCGTGGAATTGCAGGATGCCAGCGGCAGGCCTTTGCCAGGGTTCGCACTGGAGGACTGCGAACCAATCGCGGGCGACTTCATTGATCAACGCGTCGCGTGGAAGGGCGGCGACCTCTCATCGCTGGCGGGCAAGCCGGTGAGGCTGCGTTTTGAGCTGAAGAACGCGGATCTCTACGCCTTTCAGTTTCAGAAGTGACGGCGCGGCCGTCAGGGCTTCAGCGCCACCTTCAGGCGCAGCATCAGCGCCTGGGCGCTGCCGACGGGGACGCTGGCTTTGATCAGGCTGGTGGCGCCATCGTCGGACAAAAGCGTGGTTGTTGGATTTGCGGGGCTCCAGTTGGTGAGGTTCTGAGATTGCTCGATGGAATAGGTCACATCGGTGGCTGCGTCGTTCTGTCGATAGGTAAGCGAGAGGTTGGCGCCGTCGAAGGCGGGGGTGGGCAGGACGCCGGGCTGGGAGGCGAGGGGATTGGTGTTGAGCGCGTACTCCAGCAGGTTGTCGAGGCCGTCGCCGTCATTGTCCACCGCAGCCCCGGCGATGGCGGGGTTGGTGGCGTTGGAGGCAAATTTCTGCACCCGCCAGACATCCATGGGCTTGAGGGTGATGGTGGCCGAGACGCTGCTGGTGGTGCTGCCGCCGCCGGGATCAGCGATGGTGACAAGGAAGGTGTAGGACCCGGACTGCCAGGTGGTGACGGTGGCGCTCTTGGCGGCATTGGTGCCGCCGGCTGAGAAGACGGGGGCGGTGGCCCCCGCAGGAATGCTGGTGGCGGTCCAGGTATAGGTGAGGCCGGATTCAGGATAGATGCTGCTCGCGCCGAGGGCGGAAAGGGAGGTGGTGAGGCTGCTGGAAGGCACGGAGGCGGTGCCGGCAGCGGTGGCCACGGCGGGCACTGCCACGGCTAGGCCGGCGATGGTGGGGCCATCAAGCGCGGTGTTGTAGAGGCGCACCTCATCCATCGACCCATTGAAATACCTTGTGCCGCCGTTTGGGTCCTGTCCAAAGGTGGTGACGCCATCGAAGGCGGCGGCGGTGTTGGCGACGCTGTTGGTGGCGGAGAGCATGCTGCCGCCCTGGGGCTGCATGTAAATGGTGGCATTGGCGGGCGTGACCACGAGCGCCACGAAGGTCCACTGCCCGTCGGCAACGGTGAGACCGGAGTTCCAGTTGTAAGTGGAGGAGCCGCCGTTCCAGGTGTAGCGCAGCTCGTTGGCCGTGCCGAAATGGAGGCCGCAGGTGGTGGTTCCGGCGCGGCAGAAGACACGGCCGGTCCAGGCGCTCTGCGATCCGCTGCGCTTCACCCAGCCAGTGATGGTTACCGTGTTGGTGTTGAGATTCAGCGCCGGAATGGTGGCGTAGCTGGTGCTGGTCCCGGTGAAGGCCAGGCCGGAGGTGCCCTCGATCCCGGTGGTCCAGGTGGTGGCCGCCTGCAGGGTGCAGGTGAAGCCATCTCCGGTGGCATCGGCGGAGGTGGTGCCGCTGCCTTCCTCGAACTTGTAATAAGCCTGCAGGCCGTTGATCGAGACATTGACCGTGGCCGTGGCGGTGTCGCCGATGCCATCGCTGACCGTGTAGCTGAACGAGTCCGTGCCGATGGCGCTGGCGACCGGGGTGTAAGTCAGGCTGCCGCCACCGTTATTGACCACCGCGCCTTTGCTTCCCTGGGTGAAGCTGGTGACGGTGAGGGTCGCTCCCGAAGGGCCGGTATCGTTGGCCAGCACGTTGACCGTGCCCGGCGCTCCGGGGTTGACCGCAAGCATGTCATTGGCCGCGACCATGAGCGAGACGTTGTCAAAGGTGGTGGTGTTCAGGGCGCTGGTTTTCGCGCTGTCAACGGCCAGGCCGATCAGGGCCGAGGATGCCATGGTGACGGTGGCGGAGGACTGCAAGCTCCAGGTGCTGCCGTTGGACGAGCTGTAGCCGCTGATAGTGCTGCCACTGCGCACCAGCTTCACCCAGTAGGGCGCCACCCGACCGCCGGTGTTGCTGTTGCTGCTGCTGGCCCCGGTGCTGGGCCGCCACTGGAAGGCTGTGCCATTGGAGGGGGTGAGCACCATCATCGCGTGCGCCGCCCCGGCGGCGGTGCTCTCGCGGATCATGACGCCGGCCTTGGCCCAGCCAGCGGTGTTTTGCTGGGTCGCGACCCGGGCGACAATCGAACCATCGCCAGCGATCTGGCGATACACGTAGTGAAACTCATCCGCCGTGCCCCAGATGTCGTTGCCTTCACCGTTTACCGTGAAGGTGCCGGAGTTGTCGTAAGCGGAACCGGCGAGCGCAGGCGAACCGACATCCGCCGAAACCCAGGGCGAGGACACGACGCTGACTGTGGAAGTGTTTTGCAAAGCTCCCGTCGTCACAGTGACCGTCGCCAATGTCCCGGTGGCCGGGGAGGTGTAAAGCCCGCCAGTGCTGACGGTGCCTCCGCCCGCTGTCACGGCCCAGGTGAAAGACGGCTGCGCGGTCATGGAAACCCCAAACTGATCCAGGCCGTTGGCGGTCAATTGCTGCGTCTGGCCGGCGGTGAGATTCGCTGTCGAAGGCGAGACCGTGGTGCTGGTGAGCGTCTGATTGACCGTGAGGCTGACACTGCTGGAAACGGACAGACCGGAGCTGTCCGTGATCAGAACAGCGAAGGTGTAGGCACCGGTGTGATGAAAGGTTGCCGTGGTGTTCTTCGCCCCGTTGCTGCCATTGATGGAAAGTGACGGGGTGGAAACGCCCGTGGGTGCGGAGGTCAGGCTCCAGGTGTAAGTGAGGTTCGATTCGCCACCGCCATCGGCATCCGCTCCGAGCACGGACAGGCTGGTGGTTGTGCCGATGACCGTGCCTGGCGTTGCGGCGGCGGCTGTGGCCACCGTGGGCGCAGCATCACCGGTGGTGTCGGGCGTGGTCAGGGAGGTGGCGATGGAGGCGATGCCATTGGCGGTGACAACGACCGAGTAGGTGCCCGCAGGCAGGCCGGGCGGCAGGGTGAATTCGGTGGTGACCGGCGTCGCTCCCGTCATCACGCCGGTGCTGCTCCAGTTGTAAGTCCGCGCATAGTACACATTGCCCGAGCCGTCCGAAAGGCGCGCCACAGGGTAATTGGAGGCCATCTGGAAATCATCGCCATAGGCAGCACCTTCGGAGATGCCGTTCAGTTGCGTGCCTGCCAGGTGATAAGAGCCGTTCGCATTATGGGTGATGCTGGTGATCGCAGGCTGGCCCGCTGCCAATGGGCTGCCGGCGGGCGCATATTCATACAATTTCGATCCGACGTTCACCAGCACGCTGCCATCCGGCAGGACGAGCATCTTCATGCCATACGGCACGTTGTCGTAGGTCTGCGCGGTGGGCCCGTTGATCTGGGTGATGGCGTTTGCAACGGGGTCATATTCAAAGAAGCTGGTGGGGCCGGTGAGGTAGCCGGGACCCGCGACAAACAAAACATTGCCATTCACCATCACCGCGCCCGGGGAGTCGCCGCAGTTGAGGCCGCCCGGGATGTCCGGCCCTGCCAGCCAGGTGCCTGCCGCACTCGTGCCGCTGGGCGTGTAAAGGGCGGTGTGGGCGTAGCCGCGGAAAAAGGCCTTGCCGCCGGCCAGAAGATGGCCGCAACCCGTCTCGCCGCCGCTGTAAAGGACCACCGGGGTGTTTGCGTCCGCCGTCCATTGATTGAGCGAGGGGATATAGCGCTCCGACTGGCTGTTGCCATCCACGCAAAGGATGCTGCCATCAGGCAGTTTCACCCACGGAACCTCATCCTGGCCATTGACAGTCGTTGGCCCGGTGGTCCAGGTGTTGGCCACGGGATCATAGATCACAGTCGAAGCCGGCCCATACACGGGCGCCACCATGACCCGGCCATCGGACAATATTTCGGAAATCGAATCATCAAAGGTCTGGCCGGAGGAGGGCGTCAGGGTCCAGGTGTTTGTCACCGGGTCATAGACTTCCGAGGTGCCGGCCCCCGTGCCATACTCGCCTCCCGCGACAAACACCCTGCCGTCGCGAAGCACCTGCAGCGAGTAGTACTGCCGGGTGTCGTGCATGGAGGCCAGGGTCGTCCAGGTGCCGTTGAGGTAGCTGCCGTGGCCATCGGGCGTCAGGCGGTACCAGCTTGACCCGCCGCCGCCCTGGGCCATCACGGTGCCGTCGGAGAGCAGGAGCATGACGTTCACGCCTGAAGGAGCGGAATTGGTCAGGGCCGTCCATGTGCCGCCGACAGCGAAGACCTGGGGGGCGAAGAGGCCGGCGACTGCGAGCGACAAAGCCCGAATTCGCCGGGCAAAGGAGATGGAGGACCCTGGGCTCAATTTCAAAGTCGAAAATATACAACAATTCGCGGGCGCTTTACCAGAGCAGTTCTTTACCCGTGGCAAAAGCACCCCCAAGAAAGAGCGCTCTGCGAATCCCGTACCTTGGTGATCATGCTGCCTCGTGTCCTCCTGTTTGCCGCGATGCTTCCCTGTTTTGCCGCCCATGGGGACGAATTTGGCGACAAGCGCGACCGGCCGGGGGAGGTGCAGCGTCTCGTCGTTCCTCGCGAACTGATCCCGCCATCAGGCCCGCGTTCGCCCGAGGAGGAGATGAAAACCTTCCAGCTTGCGCCCGGTTTTCACATCGAACTGGTGGCCAGTGATCCGCTGATTGGCGACCCGGTTGCCATGACCATTGGTCCCGACGGGCGCCTGTGGGTGGTGGAGATGCGAGGATTCATGGCCGATCTGGACGGTCACGGCGAGGAGTCCCCGGTGGGCCGGGTGGTGGTGCTGGAGGACACCGACGGCGACGGCAAGATGGACAAGTGCACGGTGTTTCTGGACGGCCTCGTGCTTCCCCGCGCGATCATGCTGGTGGGCGATGGGGCGCTGATCGGCGCCCCTCCGCATTTGTGGTACTGCCGCGACACGAATGGCGACGGCCGCGCGGACGAGAAGATCGAGCTCGCCTCCAACTACGGCACCCTGAACAATCCCCTGCGACCTGAACTGGGCAATCCCGAGCAAGAGCCGAACACACCTCTGTGGGCGATCGACAACTGGATCTACAACGCCCATTACACACGCAAATTCCGCTACGACGGCGGCAAGTGGACCACGGGGGTGACCACCTTTCGCGGCCAGTGGGGGCTGACACAGGACAACGACGGCCATTTCTTCTACAACTCGAACCAGGACCCTTTGCGAGCGGACATCCTGAACACCTCTTACACAGGCCGCAACCCCAACCACCCGCAATGTGGCGGCGTGAACGTGCAGGTCTACACCGATCAACTGGTCTGGCCTGCACGGGTGAACCCCGGGGTCAATCGCGGCTATCGCGACGATGTGCTGCGCGACAACGGACGGCTCAAGGAGTTCACCGCAGCCTGTGCCCCCTGCATCTATCGCGGAGGCCTGTTCCCTGCGGAGTTTGATGGCAACGCCCTTATCTGCGAGCCTGCCGGCAACCTCGTCAAGCGCGAGCGGATCACCGCCGCGCACGGCAGCCTGACGGCGAAAGAGGCGTATGACAGGCGTGAGTTTCTGGCGTCCGCCGACGAGCGTTTCCGCCCGGTGAATCTTTACACCGGCCCGGACGGTGCGCTGTATGTGGTGGACCTCTACCGCGGCGTGCTTCAGCACCGCGAATCGATCACCACCTACCTGCGCAAGTACTCCGAGGAGCGGGGGCTGGCCAAGCCCATCAACCTCGGCCGGATCTACCGCATCGTGCCCGACGGAAAAGCACCCACGGCCAGGCCGAAGCTGAACCAGGAAACGCCGGCGCAATGGGTGGGGCATCTGTCGGACGCCAACAACTGGTGGCGTGAAACATCTCAGCGGCTCCTCGTCGAGCGAAACGATGGGGGCGTGGTTCCTGCGCTCCAGCAACTGGGCGCGGCAGGCGAGAGCCCGCTGGGCCGCCTTCATGCCTTGTGGACGCTGGATGGCATGGGCCGCCTGGACAATGCGACCGCCACCGGCGCGCTCAAGGACAAGGATGCCCGCGTGCGCGCTGCTGCCCTGCGGGTCTGCGAGGGATTCTTCAAACGGGAAGAGCGCGCGGCGGTGCTGTCAAAGATCATGGCGATGACGGATGAGAACGCCCCGTTCGCCCAGCAGCAGTTGGTGCTGACCCTGGGCGAGGCGGCGGATGCGAAGGCGGACCTTGCCATCGCCTCGCTGGTTAAACAGGCTCCGGACACTCTCTTCCTCCAAGACGCGGCCCTCAGCAGTCTGGCTGGCCGCGAACTGGCTTTGCTCGAACACCTGCTCGGCGACAAGGAATGGCAGGCAAGCCGCGCCCACATGGACACATTTCTCGGCGCACTTGCGCGGTGTGTTTTTGGCTCCCGCAACAGTGGGCAGGTCGGGCAACTGCTGGCATTGGCCGCCGCGCAGCCCGCCTCATCATCGCGCCTTGCCGCCCTCCTTGACGGTATTTTGCAGACCTCATCCGCCACCTCGCGGAAGCCTGTGAAATTCAAAAATGAACCCTCCACGCTGGGAGATTTCAGCAAGCTTGCGGACAAGCGCGTGGGCAAGATCACGGCATTGATAACCTGGCCCGGCAAGCCCGGCGCAAAGCCCGAACCGCCGGCAGTGCCGCTCACCCCCGCCCAGCAGGCCCGCTACGAGATGGGCAAACTGCTGTTCAGCGGCGTTTGTGCGGCGTGCCATCAGCCCCATGGCATGGGCCTGGAAGGGGTCGCGCCGCCGCTGGTCGATTCGGAGTGGGTGCTTGGCTCGGAGCAGCGTCTGGCGCGCATTATCCTGCATGGCCTCACCGGTCCTCTGTCGGTGAAGGGCCGCAGCTACCGCCTCGACATGCCGGCTCTGGGCGTTTTCAATGATGACCAGGTCGCAGCCATCCTCACCTACATCCGCCGGGAGTGGGAGCACACCGCAGCCCCGGTGGAGCCGGAGACAGTCAAAGCCATTCGCAGCGCGACCAGCGACCGCCATGAGGCATGGCTGCCGGAGAATCTTTTGAAGATCCCCTGATGAAAAAGCCATGCAGACGGTGGTCTGCATGGCCGGAGTTTCGAGATCGGGGAATGAACGGTGGCTGTTACACGAGCGCCGCGGCGACGTTGCCGACGATGTCCTTGCCTGGACGCAGGGTCTTGGCGCCAGGAGTCCAGTTGGCGGGACAGGCTTCGTTCGGGTTGGCGATGAGATGGATGTTCGCCTCCATCTTGCGCACGAGCTCCGTGGCGTTGCGGCCGACGTTGTAGAAGTTCACCTCGGAAGTCACGAGCTTGCCTTCGGGATTGATGATGAAGGTGCCGCGCAGGGCGAGGCCCGTCCCCGCATCATACACGCCAAACAGGCGGCTCACCTTGCCGGTGGTGTCGGCGGCGAGCGTGTACTTTACGTTCTTCATCAGGCCTTCGGTGTTGCGCCAGACCATGTGCGCGAATTTTGTGTCGGTCGAGACGGCGATCACATGCGCGCCAAGTTCGGCCAGCCTGACCTGCTGGGCGGCAAGGTCCGCCAGCTCTGTGGGGCAGACGAAGGTGAAGTCCGCTGGGTAAAACACGAGGATGGTCCACTTGCCTTCCTTCTTGATGTCGGCGAGCGACACCTTGCCGAAGTCGCCGTGCGAGGGCTCGTAGGTTTCCATTTCAAAATCGGGCACGACGGTGCCGACGGATGCGATGACATTGGCAAATTCCATGGGGTGGTGATGTTTTTTTGGGGGTTGGAAGGACGCTTTGAGAAGCGCCTGGCGCGCGTCTTTTGAAGCCCAAAAGTTCACCGGTCAACGGCAAAGAAGGGCGGCGCGCCCCCTTGCTATCACAAAGTCCCAGATGCAGGTCATTTTGACTGCGGTCTTCGACGGTTTTTCGGCTAACTATGTTCGATGCTGCGTTCATTGTTCTGGTTGTGCCTCTCAACATTGCTGACGATCGCCGGGTTCGCGGGGGCGTTGCCGGCGGCGGCGACAGTCATGGAAAAGCAGGGATTGAGTGCGGGCGCCATCGGGGTCATCACCTCCCTCGTGTACGCGGGCGTTCTCTGCATGGCCCCCTTCCAGCCCCGGCTGGCGCGTCGCTTCGGCGCGGTGCCGGCGTATCAGATGGGCAAGATCTTGTCGGCCTGCGGGTTCGCGGGCCTGGTCTTCGCCCAGTCTTGGTGGATCTGGTCGCTGGCGACCCTGTTCATCGGGCTGGGCGCCGGATTGACCTGGCCTGTGACGGACAGCCTGGTGGCCTCGTTTGCGCCGGAGGACAAAAAGGGAGCCTGGATGGGGCTGTTTCAAACCGGCATGGGTGCGGCGTTTACGCTGGGGCCTTTCATCGCCGCCGCGCTGAGGCCGGATGCCATGTTCGTCGTGGCGGCGATCACGAGCGTGGCCAGCAGCCTGCCCCTGATTGGCCGGCGCGCGGAGATCAAACGCGACTCATCGGGTGACAAGGAGGGCCTGTGGGAGGTGCTGCGCATGGCACCGGAGCTGCCCGTGCTCGCCTTCATCGGCGGTTTCTTCGAAAATGGCACGCACACGGCGGTCACCCTGTCGGCCCTGGCATTGTCATGGACGGGAGCCGGGGCGATTTCGCTGGCGGGTGTCATCGGTGCAGGGGCGTTTGTCGTGCAGTACCCCATTGGCAGGCTTGCCGACGGGCGTGGTGCGGGTCGTATCATCGTCATCACCCTGTGGATCATGATCGCGAGCTGCCTGCTGCTGCCGATGGGCCGCGAGGCTCCTTCACTGCTGTGGCTCATCGCGTTTGTCTGGGGTGCGGCGGGCGGCTGCCTCTACACCCTCGCGATGACGGGCATGGCGCAACGGTTCTCGGGCTCGCAAGTGCTCACCGCCACCACGCTGATGGTGATGAGCTACACAGTCGGCGGCATCTCCGGGCCCGCCGTGGCGGGCTACGCCGTGGAATGGTCGCCGCTCCTTGGGCCGATGACGCTGTTCGTCGTCGCGTCGTTGCTGGGTCTGCGGCGGTCGGTGGCTGAAAAACGGTCGAGCGAACCTGATCCGGAAAGAAGCTCTTCCTGCTAGCCGTTTCATGTGGGCCATGAGAACCATGCTCGTCGCTTTCCTTGGCTCCACGGTTCTTTTCGCCGCCGAGCCTGAAGGCATTACGAAGGTTGATGCTTGGCGTCAGGGGGAGGAGCATTGGCGCGCGATTGAGCCGCAGTTGTTCGCCATCGGCAAACAGAAGGAGCATTTGGGCGAGGGTGTGTGCTTCTCGGGTGCGCCCATCTCCCTTCGTTTGCCGATCATTCTCAAGCTTCCCAACGGCACAGCCGCCCGAATTACCAACGTTCAGAAAGCGGACCGCGACGAACTCGCCACCTTCCGCAAGCCGCCCACCATCGTGTCCGTGGACGGGTCCATCACTGCCGTTGACACAGCAACGCACACCGTCACCATCAAAGCAGTTGGCGTATGGTTCGGCCAGTGAGTGAAAGGTCACGCCCGCGCACCCTCTTCCCAAGGGGGCTTCGGAGTGGAGCCACTCGCCGTCAGCAGCATCTCACCGCCCGGCCTGCGCCACTTTCGCCATCCCCTGGTCACCGATGCGCTCCTTGCTCAGCGCAATGTCATCAATCCACGCGGTGAACGCCTGGCCTTCAGGAGCGGCTTGGTAATTGGTCCAGCCAAACGACAAGGTTTCAAACACCTCCGGGATTTCCGCGCCTTCGAACTTCCCCGCACCCTTGCTGAAACAGGCGTCGCTGATCTCGGTGCCGTTGAAGAAGAGCTGGAAGGCCTGGGTGGCGTAATCCACATGCCACTCCACCAGCGTCCATTCATCGCTGTAGTGGTAGATGGACTTGGTGCTCTTGCTGAACTCCTTGCGCTCCTTCCCTGGCTGCACGTTGAAGAGCCAGTTCGAATTGCCCTGGGGGTTGGTGCAGGAGCTCACCAGCCGCAGGCCAATGTGGTCATGGAAAAGCGGGCTGCTCGCGGTGCCTTCGACGATGGTGGAGTGGATCACCGCCGATTTCTTGCCCTCAGGAATCACCGGCACCGGCGTGGGCAGCTTCACCTTCAGGTAGAGCCGGCCCCAGTGCTCACCACCCAGGGCGGTGATTTCCGGTCCCGCTTTGGTGATCTTGCGCGCGCCTTTGATCGCAGGCTCGATCTTCAGGCACTTCTTGCCGCTGTGGGCGGTTTCATCCGTGACGGATACCGCGCCGGTCTTGGTGAATCCTTTGGGAATCTCGCCCACCGGCGTGGACTCAAAATCTTCCGCGAGCACCAGCTTTGAAGGAGCAGCCGCCTGAGCGGATGGAAAACCGAGGGCAAGGGCAAGAACGGCACAACTGAAATGCTTGGAGGCGTGCATGGGTGGGCGAATGAACGGCCCCGGCTATTCCAGATCTTTCGGCTTTTGGACGAAAGATGGCAGAATGATCCCCCTTCCGCCGGCTTCGTTTCCCGTTTCCCTCCCCAGGATGGAAGCGGGAAACGAGCGGAGAGTTCTTCTCGCAATCAACCAGTTGGCAGCCGCCAAGCTGAGGCTATGGTACGGGCTCTTTTGATTTTTCGTCCGATTCCCGTCCGGCGGGCGGTGGCCACCGTAAATTTCCCGGCCGCTCTGTTGAATCTGATGTCACTCGAGATTACTCAAGCCCGTTATCACCCTGCCATATCAATGAAAAGCATCCGCCCCGCGCTTCTTGCCCTTCTGGCTCTCGTGTCCGCCTCCGCATTTGCTGCGCTGCCGAACCCGCTGCCCAAAGCGCCGCAGCCTGTCGATGCTATTTTGCAGCTCCAGATTTTCCTGGATGGCCAGCTCTTCGGACCGGGCAAGCTCGACGGCCGGCCGGGCGAGTTCACGACCAAGGCCCTGAAGCGCTACCAGCGGGCGCATGGCCTGCCCGAAACCGAGCTGGACTCGCAAACGCTGGACCTCTCCAGTGTCACGCAGATTTACACGAGCTACACCATCCGCGAGGAGGACCTCAAATTCGTGGGCGACTCCCCGACCAAACCTGCCGAGCAGAGCAAGAAGAAGTACCTCCCCTACGGCTCGCTGGAGGAATTCTTGACGGAGCGGTTCCACTGCGCGGATGAGCTGATCGAGTTCATCAACCGCCCCAAGAAGCTGGACACCCTGAAGGCCGGTGACGTGGTCAAGGTGCCCAATGTGCAGCCCTTCCTCATCGAAGAGCTGACCCCCATCGGCGGCCTGCCCGAGGTGCCGGAATTCAAGACCCGCATCGTCCACATCGACACGAAGGAGAAGATGCTCGACGTGTTCGACGGCGACAAGCTGCTCGCCAGCCTGCCGATCACGCCCGGCAGCGGCCCTCTCGCCACGCCGCCCGGCACCTGGCGCATCCTTGGCATCGCCGAAATGCCGACCTTCCGCTGGGACAAGAGCGTTCTCGAATACGGGGTGCGGAGCAAAGATTTTTATGAGCTGCCAATTGGCCCCAGAAACCCGGTGGGCGTGATGTGGATCGGCCTGAACCGCCCCGGCATCGGCATTCATGGCACGAACCGGCCGCAGACCATTGGCCGCAGCGCCAGCCACGGCTGCATGCGCACGGCAAACTGGGATGTGGTGCGGCTGTCGAAGATCATCACCAAAGGCATGACCGTTGTGATTGAGGGCCCGCCGCCGGAGCGACGGGCGGAGATCGTGGAGAACGCCCCCAAAGCCCTGCCTGCGCCTGACAGCCCGGCGCCAGAAAAGCACAGGGGCGTGTTTGGGTGGCTCTTCGGGAAGCACTGACCATGAGCAACCGCCGCCGGCCCTATCTGACCGCAGGGCTTCTGCTGCTGCGATTCACAGCGACTCACGCGGAAACGCAGGAACTGGAAGACCGCTCCGGCCTGCGTTGCATCAGCGGCAAGCCCTTCCCGGTGCCCGACGGCAGCCAGGTTCTGGCCGCGTGTGACTTCGAGGCCGATGGCAAACTGCCGCCCGGCTGGGGCCAGGGAAAAGGCGAGTTCGTGGCGGCAAAGGACAGCCCCCAAGGCAAAGCCTTCTTCCGCATGCCCGCGAAAAAGAGCGCCGGCCTGCGCAGCCCGGTCATCACGGCCCGGCCGGGGGCTCCCTGTTTCCTGTCCTTCTGGATCAACGCCGCCCAGGATCCCTGGACCGCCATCTCCTTCACCTCGGACGAGCGGGAGCCAAGCTTCACCACCGTCCACAGTCCGTTTTTCTACTCCGATTTTCCTCTCGATACCAAGGGCCGGTGGCGGCAGGAAGGCTTCTACTTTGTGATGCCGCCGCAGTGCAAGACGCTCCAAATCAGCATGAATCCCAAGGAGGACGGAGCGGAGGGGCAGTTCATCTGCCTTGACGACGTTCGCTTGCGCACGGCAAGCGAGGCTGAGATGTCGGCAGCCTATGAGGCTGAACGGGCGCACCTTCCGCCCTATGATCTCACCTCGCGCCTTGGCGATGGCAAGAATCTCGCCCTCTCGGTGGCGAAATGGGAAGGTCGGGCAGGCATTCCCGGCAAGCCCTTCGTCATCTGGGCGCTGGGATCGAGCTACACCGACAGACAGGGCGATGGGTACGAGCTGATCCAGGCGATCCGCCACCGCTTCCCCAACGCGCCGCCGATCATCTACCGCAAGCACGGCGGCCCCGGCACGCCGTGGGAGTACGTTTACCCTTGGATCAAGCAGTTCGTCGCCGCTGAACAGCCGGACCTGATATTCACCTACACCAGCGGCACCCTGGAAGGGCTCGACGCCCTCTTGACGGAGGTCCGTCGCCGCACCACCGCCGAGGTGATTGTGCCCTCGCTTCACTTCAAACCGCCGGGCGACATCACCCCCGAGAACATTGCTCACGGCGCCGGCGTTGACTGGGCGAAGGCGCGTGAGATCTGTGAAAAACACGGTGCTGAGTATGTCGAGAACCGCCGCGAAATGGCGGACTACATCGCGCACGCCAAGCTGGACATGGAGGACCTCCTGGTGGACCACAATCATCAGAACAAGCACGGGCTCATTCGTATCTGGGACAATGTCAGCCGCCACCTCGCCAAGTCCGATCAGTCTGCGTACACCCCCGAGTCACGGGAGCGGCGCATCGCCGTGGCACCGCCCACAAAAACCGCCAGCGAGCAGGTTAGCCTCGCCGGCCCCTGGACCACCACCGCAGGCTCGATTCACAGCAGCTCGGCAGGGGCTTCATTGAAGGTCACTTTCGTCGGCACTCAGATCGATGTGATCGGTATAAAAAGGCCCGGCGGCGGCACGGTCAAGGTGCTCATCGATGGCATTCCGGCCGGTCAGGCACCGGTGTTCTTGATGGACTACATCAAGCCCGACAAAAAGATCTGGCGCATCCCGCACGCCGTTGATCTGAGCGCCAGCCCCGTGCCGCAGACCTGGACGCTGACCATGACCAGCGACACCGGCGACTATCGCCTTGAAGGCGGCGCCACCGGCCCCGACGGCACGGGCAATCTCGCGCAGCCCTTCCTCAGCCCCTCGGGCCAGATCGGCCTCGATCCCAAGTTTTGGCGGCAGGGCCGGGTCGAGAAGAAAGGCCAGCCCGTCGATTACGGTGCGGCCAAAGGCGACAGCTTCATCTTCGATGTCTTCCGCAGCGCCGTGGGCGAGCTGAGTTTCAACGAGCCCGAGCCCGCCCCGCTCGCCCCTCTGGTCGAGCCGGTGGTTCGCAACCTCCCCAACCGGCAGCACACACTTGAGCTGGTCACCAAAGGCGATGGCGAGGTGGTCATCGAAAGCCTGTACGTCTTCCAACCCCCTGAAAAAATGGACGCGCCATGAAAGCGGTTCTTCTGTCCCTTTGCGTTTGCACATTTGCCGCCGCAGGCGCGCTGGCGTTGCATGCCCAGGATTTCCCCCAGCAGGAGGAAATCAAGCGGTACGAGGAGCTTACCAGGTCGGTCGAGTTGAATGGCACGATTCGCAGCGCCGCCACGGCCAAGCCCGGCTGGTACCTCCTGGCGATGGACGGAGAAGACGGGAAGCCGTTTGTAGTGCTGCTGACCCCGGACACCAAGTTTTATGAGCACTATCAGCCTCTGGACGCAGACCAGGGTTACGCCAAAACTGTGGTAGGTCAGAAAGTGCGTCTCATCCACAAGCCGGCATTCGACGAAGCCTTGCACCGCATCTGGGCCAGCGACGTCATGTACGTGAAGGATTGGAACGAGCATCCCCCCGCCCCTCCCAAACCCAACGCCTCAAAGATCTCGAACGATGGCGCCAAGGCCTTGAAGGCATTGCAGAACCTGGTGCCCAACCGGGGGATTCCCCTCACCAAGTAGAACCTGCCGAAAAGGAGTCGGTCCGCATGGCGCGGCATTGCTCCACGCCGTCTCGGATGAATGGGGAAAACTCAGCCTCGCAACGGTACTGAGGACCTCATTGCCATTCCCGTTGACATCATATCTCCAGTGCAGACGCTGCGTGATGCTCAAGACCTGCTCTCCATCTTCTCGTGTTTGGTCCTCGCTCGCCATCGGTCTTATCGCCCTGGGCGCCGTCGCGGCGCGGGCTGCTGACAAGGAGGCGCAGAACCCTGCCGGGGAAGGTGACGGCATCATCACCGTGGGTCCCGACTACAAGATTGACCCTGATCTCACGGACCGTGGCAACCCCAAGGGCAAGTCCTTTGTGTTCTCGATGCCTCTGGCGGCCAGCAAGATCTTCAAAGGCGACGACAAGACCCTCGACACCGCCAGGAAGCCTGTGCGGGTGGAGCGCAAGATCACGGTGTACGTGCCCGCCGCCTACAAAGACGGCACGAAGGCTCCGGTTCTCATCATTCATGACGGCCCTGGTCCGCTCAGCAAGGTGAGCAACGCCCTGGACAACCTGACCATTTCCAAAGACCCCAATCGCAGCCTGCCCGCCTTCATCGCCGTGGCGGTCGAAAACGGCGGCAACGACGGCAAGAAGAGCGAGCGCGGCCTGGAGTATGATACCATGTCCGATCGCCTTGCGCGGTTCATTCACGATGAAGTCCTGCCCGCAGTGCTGAGCAACGCGGACATCAAGGCCGCCTACCCCGGCATTGCCTTCACGGACAATCCCTGGGGCCGGGGCGTGATCGGTTGCAGTTCCGGCGGCGCGGCGGCCTTGTCGATGGGCTGGTTCCGGCCCGATTGGTTCCGTCGCATCATCGCCTATTCCGGCACCTTCGTCGCCCAGCAGGATGACGACGCGCCCGAGCAGGCCAAGTACCCTCATGGTGCCTGGGATTATCATTCCGAGTTGAAGCTGATCGAGAACAGCGAGGTGAAGCCCCTGCGCATCTTCACGCATGTGTCTGAGAAGGACAATCACGCCACCGATGCCGAAGAGACCTTTCACAACTGGCCGATGGCAGGCCTGCGCACCGAGGCCGCCCTCAAGGCCAAGGGCTACCACCACCGCTTCGTCTTCAGCCAGGCCACCGGCCACTGTGACAAGCGTGTGTTTGACCAAACGCTGGCGAACACGCTGGTCTGGGCCTGGCGTGGCTATCACGCCGACTGATCTGAACGGCTGGTGAAATCGAGCCTGCCAAAGCAGCTCAATCACACCAAATCCGTGATCGAGCCGAACTGCGCGTCGAACAAGCGACGGTAGGTGCGGAAGGCGAAGCTGTCGGTCATGTTGGCGATCCAGTCGCAGACCAGGCGGGCACGGAGGCGCTTGTCCGGCGCCTGGGTGATCTGGCGCTCCACCTCAGGCGGCAGCAGGTGCAGTCCCTTGCCTTCGTTCTCGATGTACTGCTCCTGAAGCACCGTGAAAAGGCGGTTCAAAATGAAACCGGCCTTGTGATCCATCTGCTGAAGATTGGGAGTGAGGAACACAAGATCGAGGGCGATCTTCTTGTTCACCTCGGTCTGGGCGCGAATGGTGGGATCAATTTCCAGCGCGAAGGAGTGACGGCGGGTGCTGGGGCTGAGGAAATTGCTCGCCGGCACCAGCTTGCCGGCGCGGATGCACGTGCCTATCAGCTTGTTGAGCCGCGGGTCCACCCGGTTCTTGCGGATGGTCTCGCACAGGTACCTGACGTGTTCCGCGCTGATGGCGTCAAGAGTCTGGTTCGAGGCCCAGCGTTCGAGGCTCTGAAGGTTGATGAAGCCGGCGCGGATGCCGTCGGCCACATCGTTGATGGAATAGGCGGTGTCGTCTGCCCAGTCCATGACCTGGCACTCGATGCTGCGAAAGCCGTTCCGCACCTTGCCGGGGATGAGCTCGGCGGGGAAGGCGTTGTGCCCCATGGTGAAATCGAGCACGCGCTCCTGCTCGTCGTACAGGTAGTGGTTTTTGGCCTTTGGCGTCTCCGCGTGCAGGGTCTTGTATTTGAGCACGCTGTCGAGCAACGCCCGCGTGGGGTTCATGCCGTCGCGACCTTCGCTGAAGATGGTCTCGGTGAGGATGCGCAGCGTCTGAGCATTGCCTTCGAAGCCGCCATAGGGCTGCATCACCTGATGCAGCACCCGCTCCCCGGTGTGGCCGAAGGGCGGGTGCCCGAGGTCATGGGCAAGGCAGGTGCTTTCGACCAGATCGGGATCAATGAAGCAGCCGTCGTCCAGCAGATCGCTCTGCTGCAGATAACCGCAGATGCTGCGGCCAATCTGGGCGACCTCGATGGAGTGGGTCAGGCGGGTGCGGTAGAAATCGTATTCGCCGGAGAGAAAGACCTGTGTTTTGTTCTGCAGGCGGCGGAACGCCGAGCTGTGGATGATGCGGTCGCGGTCGATTTGGAAGGCGTTGCGATACTCGCCCTCGCTGGCGCGGCGCGGCGCCAGGGTTTCAACGTCGAAGGCGGAGTAGAAGCGGTTGCTGGCCATGGTAGGCCAAGCCATAGCGGGCGGCGGGCGCTGCTGCAAGCCCGCCCGCACTGTGCTAGGCTTGTCGTGATGTCACAGGATTCCATTGTTCCCGGCGCACGGGAGTTTCATACCACGCGCTGGAGCCGCGTGCTGGCCGCCCAGGGCGGTGCGGCCTCGACGCAGGCGCGGGCGGCCTTGTCCGGGCTGTGCAAAGATTACTGGTATCCGCTGTATGCCTTCGTGCGCCGGCGCGGCCATGCGGCGCATGACGCGCAGGACCTGACCCAGGCCTTCTTCGCAACGCTGCTCGAAGCCGGGACGATGCCTGACGACCCGGCGCGCGGCAAGTTCCGTTCCTATCTGCTCGGCGCGCTGAAGCATTTCCTCGTCAACGAATGGCATCGCGCGCAAACGCAGAAGCGCGGCGGCGGCCAGCCCCTGGTGGAATGGGACGCGCTGGATGCGGAGTCGCGCTACGCCCTGGAGCCCCTGGATCAGGGCGACGCCGATGCGTGCTACGACCGCCGCTGGGCGCTGGAACTGCTCGCGCGCGCCATGGAAAAGCTGCGCGCCGAGTTCGTGCCAAAGCACGGTGCGGAGACCTTTGACGCGCTCAAGAGCACCCTGTCCGGTGCGGGGATGCCACGTGAAGAGCTGGCCGCCAAGCTAGGCCTGAGCGAGGGCGCGCTGAAGGTGGCCGTACACCGCCTGCGCCAGCGCTACCGCGAGGTGCTGCGCGCCGAGATTGCCGAGACGGTGGGCGACGCGGCTGAGGTGGACGCAGAAATGCGCCACCTCGCCACGGTGTTGCAGGCCTCGTAGCGCCTGATCTGCTATTTCTGTAACCTGTCGCCGAGAATCTTGATGGAAGGAGTGGAAACCCATTGATCCCCCTTATGAACATCTCATCCACCTGTCCGAACTGCGGTTCCATCCTGCCTGCGAATTCACCCGAGGGTCTCTGCCCCGCGTGCCTGATGAGCGGCGGCATTCCCACCCAGGCTGATCCTGCCGCGACGCTCATCGTTGAAAGGCCGAAGCGGCGCAAGCTGCCGCGTGTCGGCGAAACCTTCGGCGGCTATCGCATCGAACATGAACTAGGTCACGGCGGCATGGGGGCCGTCTATGCGGCGGTGCATCTGGAAACGGGACGGCGCGTGGCTTTGAAAGTGCTGAGCCATCAGCTCGACTCGCCCGAGGCCCGCGCCCGCTTCCTGCGCGAAGGCCGGCTCGCGGCCTCCATCAATCATCCGAACAGCGTCTATGTCTTCGGCACGGAGGAAATCGAAGGCACGCCGGTCATCAGCATGGAACTCATCGCGGGCGGCACCTTGCAGGAGCGGGTGCAGCGCAGCGGCCCGCTGCCGGTGGGCGAAGCGGTGGATGCGGCGCTGCAAATCATCGCTGGCCTCGAAGCCGCGCAGGCCATCGGCATTCTGCATCGCGACATCAAGCCGGCGAACTGTTTCGAGGACACAGATGGCACGGTGAAGGTGGGGGATTTTGGCCTGAGCATTTCCACCGCCGCACGTGGTGAATCGCATCTCACCCTGCAAGGCACCTTTCTGGGAACACCCGCGTTCTGCTCGCCCGAGCAGTTGCGCGGGGACGAGCTCAACGTGCGTTCGGACATGTATTCCGTGGGCGTGACCTTGTTCTACCTGCTCACCGGCCGCACGCCCTTTGAAGGCAGGAACATGGTGCAGGTCCTGGCCAGCGCGCTGGAGAAGCCAGCCCCTTCCCCCACGCAGTTCCGTGCGGAGATTCCGCAGTCGCTCTCGCAGGTGGTGCTGCGCTGCCTGGAGAAGCTCCCCGCCTCACGCTTCGGCAGCTACGAGGAGCTGCGCGGCGCTCTCCTGCCTTTCAATTCCACCGCGCCTTCACCGGCCACTTTGGGGTTGCGCTTTGTAGCGGAGATCGTGGATGGCGTGGTGCTCACAGCCATGAACTTTGCCTTGATGGCGCTCCTGTCTGGTGCTTTCACCGGGACCACTGCGGCCAGGTTCAACAACCCCCAATGGCTGGTGTACTCACTGGGCGGCTTCGTACTTGTCCAGCTTTACTGGGGCATCCTGGAAGGGGTGTGGGGCGCCTCCGTCGGCAAGGCGCTGGTGGGCCTGCGTGTGGCCCGGCTGAACCGCGGCACGCCGGGCATTCCACGCGCGCTGGCCAGGCAGCTCATCCTCGGCTGGACCACCCTGCCGTTCTCCCTGGCGGCCTTCGTCCTTCCCGAACTCGATGATCCGCAGTCCAGGACCGCGCAGCTATGGAGCGCCCTGTTCCTGGGACTGCAAGCGGCCTACGTGCTGGGCATCTTCTGCACCGCGCGCCGCCGCAACGGCTTCGCCGCCGTTCACGACCTGCTCACCGGCACGCGCGTCACCCAGAAGTCCGCGTATCAGGCCCGCACGCTCGTTTCACAAGACGAAACGCCTGTGGCGACGAAGGAGGCGATGCCCGTGCTCGGCCCCTATCATGTGCTCGCCAGCCTGGAGGCCACCGGCGATTCCGAAATCCTGCTCGGCTACGATACCCGGCTGCTGCGCCAGGTGTGGATCCGCAAAACGAAAGCAGGCGAGCCGGCGGTGCCGCCAGCCTTGAGGAACATCTCGCGCCCCGGCCGCCTGCGCTGGTTGCAAGGCGAGCGCAATGCCACCGGGTCCTGGGATGCTTATGAAGTCGTGTCGGGCAAACCATTGCCCGGCCTGCTGACGGAGCGGCGGCCGTGGGCTTCCGTGCGGAACTGGCTGCACGATCTCGCGGCGGAACTCGAAGCCTGTGCGAAGGATGGCTCGACGCCTGGTGTGCTCTCACTCGACCGCGTGTGGATCACGGCGGATGGCCGCGCGAAACTGCTCGATTTCGCCGCGCCAGGCACGCAGCCCAAGGAGCGTGGACAGACAGGTGCCGCTCCCTGTGAACCACGCACCTTCCTCAACCGGGTGGCCATGTCCGCCCTCGAAGGCCGCGTCGCGAGTGCGGAAGAGGCATCGGGCCGCACCGTGTCGGCACCGCTGGCACTCAGCGCGCGTGCATTCCTGCATGACCTCATCGCTCCATCTTCGAATGGAACCTTCGCCGAAAAGCTCAAGCCCCTCCTTCAAGAAGCGCCCTCTGTCGCCTGGTGGAAACGGCTCGCGATGGTGCTGGTTTTTGTCGCGCCCGTTGTGTTTGTCACCCTCTTCATGGTACTGGGGACGCAACTATATCAGCGCTGGCAGAAGGAGCAGCCGGAGATCGTGTCGATGCTGAACTGCCTCATTGCGCACCACGATCTGGAGCACGGCAATAGTCCGCTGGCGGGCACCGGCCTCAACGTTCCCGAAGCCAGGGCCGCGCTGGAAATCGTCATCGCCGGCCGCTACAGGCACATCGTCCACGATGAGAAGGCGTGGTCATCACCGGCTTGCAGGATGGCCATCAATCATGATCAGCGGGCCGTCGCGGAGCGCATCGTCGCGGCTCACCCGCACGTGGGGGAGGATGAGCTGAAGACGGCCGAGGCGCTGGTGCAGCCCCTGATCGGCGCGCGTGAAGAAAAACTTCCTGAAATGGGGCCGATGATGAACCGCGTGGCCGCCCGCATGATTGGCTGGATGCTGGAAGCGATGGCGGTGCTGAGCCTTGTTTGCGCGCTGGTCTTCCGCCGTGGCCCGCTCTTCGGCATCCTTGGCATTGCCGTGGTCACGAAGGGCGGAGCAGAGGCCTCCCGCCTGCGGATGCTGGGGCGCGGAGTGATCGCGTGGTCGCCCGCGCTGCTTTGCGGGGTGATGGTCAAGCACCTGCCGCCGGCCGGTGGCGGCATCTCATCGTTCATGGCCTTCCTGCTGGCCGCCCTGGTCATCGCCTCGCTGGCACGGCGTGAGCGCGGCTTGCAGGACTTGCTGGCCGGGACATGGCTGGTGCCAGGGAATTAATTTTTTCGGAAATCGTGTAAGCTCTCGCAAGCCTTCCTTCTTTGACAGGTGAACACGTCTCCTTCCCATGAATACTCCCCACACCTGCCCGCAATGCCATCAGCCCCTGCCCGCCGACGCGCCCGAGGGGCTCTGCCCGCCGTGTCTCATGCAGGAACTGGCCGCCACCAGCATCCTTCAACCGGGCAGCACACCGCCGCGCGACAGCATCGATATCGCTGACATCGCCGAAGTGGCGAAGCGCCTGCCGCAATTTGAAATCATCGAACTGCTCGGCCGTGGCGGCATGGGCGTGGTTTACAAGGCGCGACAGACACAGCTCGACCGGCTCGTGGCGCTGAAGATCCTGCCGCCGGAGGAGTCGCACTCGCCGGACTTCGTCGAGCGTTTCCGCCGCGAGGCCCGCTCGCTGGCGAAGCTGAGCCACCCCAACATCGTCAACGTGCATGACTTCGGCGAAGGCGGCGGCCTCTACTTCATCGTCATGGAGTTCGTGGAGGGCGCGAACCTGCGGCAGTTGATCCAGTCCAGGGAGCTCTCCGCACCGGAGGCGCTGGCCATCGTGCCGAAGATTTGCGACGCGCTTCAATACGCGCACGAGGAGGGCATCATGCACCGCGACATCAAGCCGGAGAACATCCTGGTGGACAAGAAAGGGCGGGTGAAGATCGCCGATTTCGGCCTGGCGAAGCTGCTGCACCGCGATCCCTCGGAGGCCCTGCTCACGATGTCCGGCATGACCGTGGGCACCCCGCGCTACATGGCCCCGGAGCAGATGGACAAGCCGGAGACCGTCGATCATCGCGCGGACATCTACTCGCTGGGCGTGGTG
>CAINXC010000423.1 GCA_903854655.1 uncultured Verrucomicrobiota bacterium
GGATCTCGGCGCGGTTCTGGCTACGCTGCAGGCTCGTCAGGAGCAGGCGAAGCTTTTCCACCAGTCTGAAAAAGCCAATAGCGCCTTTGAGTTGACCTTCCGCGATGATCCGCAGAAGGCACCGTACTTCATGAGCATGTCGCGCCAGGACGCGGCGTCGAAAGGCGTGAAGAAGGTCACGATTCCCGTCACGCATGCGGAGGCCGTGATTCTTGAAACTGCGCTGCGGGCGGCGATCACGCGGCTGATCGGGTGGTGATGTATTTTCGTAGGTTGGGAGTGTTTGGCGTCGAGTGCATCCCAATGCTCTAACGCTTCCTCCGCCAAACCGCCCGACTGCGAGGACGTTCGTACGCCACAGCATTTGCCGTACGCTGAGAGACGGGCGGGCTGTCGCCACACCCATCCCACATTCATGCAAGCGCCTCCAACTTCACCACCAACGAGTCGTAGCCGAGCGTGCGGTCGAACTTCGCTTCATGCTCGACCCGTTCTTCGGCTTGGAGAATGGTGATGCGCTTCACGCGCTCGCAGCACAAACGCAGCAGTGTGCGCAGGATGAGGCGCGCATGCGGAGCACCAAGGCAGAGATGTGTGCCGAAGCCGAAGCTGAGATGCGGGTTCGGCTTGCGATCAAGGCGCACATCCTCGGGCTGCGGAAAGGCATTGGCGTCGAAGTTGGCGGAGGCCCATGCGAGGGAGATGCGCTCGCCAGCTTTGACGGTGGTGCCATTGACCTCGGTGTCCGCCGGGCAGACGCGCCCGATGTGCGTTAGCGGCATGAAGACGCGGAAAAACTCTTCGCTGGCGAGGGTGATGCGCTTGGGGTCTTCACGCAGATACTCCAGTGCTTCAGGATGCTCAGCTAGATAACCCAGGGCGCAGGAAATTGTGTGAATGATCGTGTCACGTCCACCGGCGAAGGCGAGATTGGCGAAGCCCATCATCTCCTCGCGTGAGAGCTTGCGGCCGCGAAACTCCGCCTGCGAGAGAGCGCTGAAGAAGTCCACGCCGGGATTTGCCTCAGCGCGATCGAACTGCGCGTGCAGGTAATCTTCCAGCACGTTGCCGGTTTTAAACTCGCCGCCAGTGATTTTGAAGACATGGATGCCCCAGCCAATCCAGGTTTCGCCTTCCGACGCAGGCACGTTAAGAAGGTAGGTCAAAGCGCGTGACTGCACCGGCAGCGCGAACTCGTTGACGATCTCAATCGAGTTACGGCTCAGCGCCTGCGTGAGCATGCCGTCCATCAGCGTCTCCACCTGCGCGATCATCGCAGGGTCTTTGGAACGCTGGAAAAACGGCTCGACGATGGCGCGGTAGTCGGTGTGCTCCGGTGGATTCGTCTCGATAGGAAGCTGGCGCATCGTACGCACGGCCTCCTCCGAAGGAATCGGCACACGGAAGGGCGCATCGGAACTGAAGGTTTGCCAGTCTTTAGCGGCCTTGCGAACGTCTTCATGACGCAGAATCATGGTGATGTCTTCGCCATGAAATGGGCACTGCAGCACGCCAGAGGTGCTGCGAACTTCGCGGAAGGGGTCGGAGAAAGCGGGCATGAGAAAGAAGGATCAATGCTGAATCATCAAACGCGGAATGCGAGCCACTTTCCCTCTGGAATGACCATTTCGAAAAGCTCGGGACGTTTAACGGAGGCTGTCTGGCCTCACAATCAGCTTTGCCTTCTACCTACACCGTCACGTAATCCCGCATCGTGCTGAGCATGATGACCACGGAGCAGGCACCGGCGTCGGGGAAGCCGATGCAGGCTTCGCCGAGGGTTTTGGCGCGGCCGAACTGGGCGATCATGGCCTTGCTGGCTTCTTTGCCTGACTCGGCGGCAGCGGCGACCGCGGTCAGCGCCGCGGTGAGTGAGAGGCCGGCGGATTCACGAGCCTTCTCTGCCGCAGGGGCGAGGGCGTCGATCATGGTTTTGTCGCCTGGCTTGGCACC
>CAINXC010000424.1 GCA_903854655.1 uncultured Verrucomicrobiota bacterium
GCCGCAGCAGCCGCGCAAGCACCAGCCGGGTGTCCTCGTGGTCCTCGATCAGAAGCAGGCGCAGGCCGTTGCAACGTATGGCAGGGGAGGCAGGGGAGGCAGGGGAGGCAGGGGAGGCAGGGGAGGGGACCACTGGCAGCGCCACGCTGAAGGTGGAGCCGGTGCCCAGGCCGGCGCTGCTGGCGCTGAGCTCGCCGCCATGCGCCTTGGTGATGGACTTGCAGATGGCCAGCCCCAGACCGAGGCCGCCGATGCTCTGCTTGACCGCCGGATCCACCTGGAAAAAGGGATCAAAGATGTGGCGCAGGGGCTCGGCGGCGATGCCGAGGCCCGTGTCGCGGAATTCGATGATCACCTGCGAATCCCCATGGCTGCGCGTGGTGATGGTGAGCCTGCCGGGCGCGCTGGTGAATTTGACGGCGTTCTTGATCAGGTTCCAGAAGACCTGCTGGAGCCGGCCCGCGTCTGCGTTGACAAAGTGTGAGACAGATTCGAACTCGCACTCCAGTTCGAGGCCCTTGGCGATGATGTCGTCCCGGCAGATCTCGATGGCGTTGGCGAGGGAGAGATGAAGATCGGTGACGCCGAAATGCAGGTCCAGCTTGCCGCTGGTGGTGCGGGTGAGGTCGAGCAGGTCGTCGATGAGGTGGATCTCAAGGTCGAGGTTGCGGCGCATGATGGCGAGCGCGGCCTGATCTTCGAGAGAGCGCCCGGGATCGGCGCTCAGCTCGTACACCAGCGAAAGCAGCGGGGTGAGCGGAGTGCGCAGCTCGTGCGAGAGCATGGCGAAGAACAGCTCCTTGGAGGCGATGGCGGCGTCGGCGAGGATCTTCTGCCGCTCCAGCTCCTTTTCGATGCCGCGCCGTTCGGTGAGGTCGGTGAGGGTGGTGTAAAAATCCACCGTTTCCCCCTCGCCGCTGCTCACGACGCTCTGCATGCGCATAAAAGTCTCGGTCCCGCCGTTGCTGCGCAGCATCAGCTCGCACATTTCCATTTCGCCGGAGGCCAGCGCAGACTCCAGATGCTGCTTGAAGGCGCCCAGGGAATCCGGGGCGACATGGGCGAGGAAGGGGCGCACGCCCTTTTGCAGCAGGTTGCGGTTTACCCCCAGCATCTGCGCCGCGAGGATGTTGGCTTCGAGGATCAGGCCCTCGCTGGTGAGCCGGATCAGACCGACCGGGGCGAGATCGAAGTGGCGGAAATACCGCTTCCGCGACTCTTCGATCTGCGCACGGCTGGCAATCAGCTCTTCATTCTGAATCTGCAGCTCCGCTTCATAGACGTGCAGTTCCTCCACCATGGTCTGCAAATCGCCCACGCTCGGGGGGACGCCGGCAGGCGGGGCGGAGCGCAGGTGCTGCTCGGCCCTCTGTCGCAGGGAGGCGTCAATGGTGGCGTTCATGGGGGTGGATTTGTGTTGGGGCCTGCACTGGGTGCCAAACTTTCAGGATAGACTGGGAGGGGGGCTTGCTGCTAGGTCTGTTCTCGCGATTTAGTGCGCTTGATCGCTCTCGGCCCGATGGAGGGTGCTGACATCAAGGACGGTCACGACGAGGCCGCGATCGCTGGCGCCTTCGCGGCGGTAGGGGGTGATGCGGATGAGATGCCAGACGCCGCTGCCGGTTTCGACGGTCTTCATGACTGCGGCGCCATCCTTGGCCACGCGTGGCAGATCCTCGGCGATGGCGCGGATGAGGGGGTGCGCAAAGTCCGTCAGCGGCCGGCCGATGTCGTGCGGCTGAAGCGGGATCTCCTTTGTCACGGCAGGTGTGAACCGGCGCAGGCGCAGGGTGCCGTCGAGGAAGATGGTGGCCACGTCCGAGGTGCGCAGGAAGTTTTCCAGGTCGTTGTTCGCCACGGTCAGCTCGGCAATCTTCTCCTGATACTCGGTGTTCAGCGTGGTCAGCTCCTCATTGACGGATTCGAGCTCCTCGTTGCTGCTTTGCAGTTCTTCATTGCCGGCGAGGAGTTCTTCGTTGGTGGCCTGAAGTTCTTCATGCGCGGTCTTTTTGTCCTCGGTCGCGGCCTGGAGCTTTTCCCTGGTGTTTTCGAGGTCGTCCTCCAGGTCGGCGATGCGCCCGATGGATTCGCTGGCAGGATCGAACCCCTGCTCCACCAGGCCGGAGGCGGCTCGGGGCTCCTGAAAAAACACCAGCATCATGCCGGCCTGGTCGGCCTTCGGGCCCAGGGGCTCCACTTTGAGGTCGATGACGGTGGTGGAGGTTTCATCCGGCCAGCGCACGCCCGTGCAATGGACGGCCCGGTGCTCCTTGGCCGCCTGGCGCAGCGCCCTGGAGAGCGCCAGGGCGAGCGGGCGCGGCACCAGTTTGAGGACGCTGAGGCTGGCCCGGCCCGGATGCACGGTGAGGAAGCGCTGCGGCTGGCCGAGGCTGTGCAGAATATCCTGCCTGGCATCGAGCACCAGGCAGGTCGTGGCAAACTCCGCCATCAGCCGTGCGCTGATCATCTCCCAGATCTTTTCCTGGCGTTTCTTGTCCGAGGGCGAGAGTTCGATCGGCGAGGGTCGGGCGAGTGGCCCGGGTCTTGTCGGCGTTCGCTACGGGCCGGTACCGATGGCCACGATCCGCCACGGGCCCGATGCGCCGATCTGCC
>CAINXC010000425.1 GCA_903854655.1 uncultured Verrucomicrobiota bacterium
CCAAGCTGATCAGCTCCAACCTTCCTGACGACGAGGACGACTAACCCAACCCCTTTGCCCCTGAAAACCAGGACTGAGATATGAAACACGGAAGAAAGACCATTAAGCTTCAGCGCAACCAGGATCACCGGGACGCCCTGATTTCCAACCTGATTGTGAGCCTGATCGAGCACAAGCGGATCAAGACCACGCTGGCGAAGGCCAAGGCCGTCCGCCCCTTTGCTGAGAAGATCCTCACGCTGGGCAAGCGCGCCGTCATCGCCAATGCCAAGCAGACCGACGGGAAGGACACCCCGACGGCCCTGCATTGCCGCCGCCTCGCCGTTGCGAAGCTGGATGGCAACAAGGGCGCGGTGAAGAAGCTCTTCAGCGAAATCGCCCCCGCCTCCAAGGACCGCGTGGGTGGCTACACCCGCATCACCAAGCTGGGCCAGCGCCGCACCGATTCCGCCCCCATGGCGTTCATCGAGTGGGTGGACACCCCAAAGATCCTGGTCATGCCGGTCGCGGCCGCCCCTGAAGGCGCTGACGAGGCCAAGGAAGAAGAAGGCAAGGAATAGTCCTGCCCGACATCCATTGAAAATGCAGAGCGCGGAGGCTGAAAAGTCTCCGCGCTTTTTCGTTGGTCACTACCTCAGCACCAGCCAGCGGTCGGCCACCAGTCCGGTGATGAGCACCGGGGCCTCGGGCTGGGCTTGCGCGGGAAAGGCCAGGTGGAGGGTGAGGCGAACCTGTGTCGGACCATGGGCCAGCACCTCCGCAAGCACGTTGCCCACCCCTGAGTTTTTCTCACAATAGCCGTGAAAACGATACTGCCCGTCCGGCGAGAGCATTTGGAGGCCCAGGTATTTCTCGGGGTCTGAGAAATCACCGTGGTAGGAGACATCGGCCTGTGCGCACACACGCATGAGCTGGGGCTGGGCCGGACGTTGATCTTTGAAACCCTGGAAGCTCATGTCCCCCCACCCCACGTAGCTTTCCCAGTCGAGAAGAAAAGCGCCGGCCACGCCGGCCACCATCATGGCATCGACCTCGCCGCCCGGCCGCGAGCTGACGTAGACGAACATCAGCACCTCCTGGCCCTGGTGCCGAAAGTGCTCGGAACGAGTGAGCGAACCCGAAACCGGATCCTGGTTTCCCTGTGTTTCGTAGTAGGTCCGCATCAGCGGCCCCACCCGCCCGGGATCGCGCACGCAGGCCATCTTGTCGGCCCAGTTGGAAGCATGCCAGAATTCTTGCAGCAGGGCATTGGCGGCAGCCACGCGCGAAGGCTCAACCGGTTCCGTCACGGCAATGGTCTCTGCCGGTGCGCCCTGCGAGTCGGCCTGGGCCACTTCCGCCAGGGTCATGACGGGTGGTGGGCCGTGGACAACTGACACCTCCGGCGGGGAAGGAGCACGAACCGCCACGGGTTCAGGATCAGAGGCTGTCTGTGCCGCAATCAGGCAGGACTTCCTGGCGGCTCCGTCATCCAATCGGCTGATCATCTCCCGCTTCGCCCGCTCAGTGAAGAACTGATACCAGCCAACGACGAGGAATGAAATCAGCGCCAGCGCCGCGAACGAACCGACCACGACAAGGGTGCGATGCGAAGCGTTGGACAATGAAGACTGGCGGAACATGGAGTGCGGTTGTGCGGCGGCAATCGACTAATGTCCGCCACATGCAGGAGCCATCAACTGTTTGTAAAAAGCGGCAAGACGTGCGGCCTGCACATCCCGCGCATAGCCCTGCTGCACGGCTTCACGCCCTGCCAGCCCCAGCCGGCGACGCAGACCGGTGTCTTCAATCACCCTCAGCGCGGCGGCCCCGAGCCCTGCGGCATCGTTCTCCTCCACCAGCAGCCCGCTGACACCGTCCGTGACCGCCTCCGGGATGCCTCCGTGCCGGGTTGCCAGCACAGGCGCGCCACTGGCCATCGCCTCCAGCATGGCATTGGGCACGCCCTCGCGATTGCCGTCCGCGCTGGTGCGGCTGGGGTGCAGGTAAAGATGCGCGGCATAAACGGCCTCGTTCACCTCCGCGTTGGGAAGGAATCCGGGAAATTCAACTTTTTCGGCCAGGCCAAGGTCGCGGGCCTGCTGCTCCAGGCTGGCGCGCTCGGGTCCGTCCCCCACCAGCGCCAGTCGGGCACCTGGGTGCTTGGCAGCCACGATGGCAAAGGCTTGAAGCGTGGTGTCCAGGCCCTTCTTGTCAATGAACCGGCAGCTCTGCATCAGCCGCCAGCGGCCCTCCTCCGGCGTGCCGCGCTCGCGATAGGGCCACGCCTCCAGGGGCACGCCCGTACGCTGCAGCACGATCTTGTCCTCCGGGCAGCCGAGACGGATGAGATCCTCCCGCAGCGCCTCGGAGCGCACCTGCAGCCTCGCCGCGAGGCGGAAGACCTCGCCCATCGCCGCCCGGTAGCGGGGCTTTTGCATGTCCATGCCCGCATCCGCCCCATGAAACGAGACGATCACCGGATGGCGCCACACCTTCATCAAGGGAATGAACTGGGGCGCGACATTGCCGAAGTAGAGGTGCAGAACTTGCGCGTCGATCCGGGTGAGGTCCAGCAGCCAGCGCCGCAGTTCCCAGCGGTAGATCTGCCAGGGCTCCTGGCGGAGCTGCTTGTGAATCAGCCGGCGCAGCCAGCGGGTGCGCGGCCTGGGCAGCACATGCACCCGCTTGGGGTCAAACATGAACGTCCGCTCGTTTTCCCGCCGGTGGGTGAACACATGCATGTCCACCTCGCCCAGCACCCCCGTGATCTGCCGGTACACATGCATCTGGTCCGGCTTCAAAAAGTCTGCCACATAGCTGGCCACCACGGGGAGATTCGGCATTGATCGGAGGGTGTGGGTTGGTTAGTGTCGCACCGGGCTGCGCGGATGCTCAGTTTGCAAACGTCCGGCCTCTTCCGCCACATGAATTATCCCGAAAAAGCGCAACGCGTCATCGACCTCGAAATCGAAGAACTCCAGCGCCTGCGCTCACGGGTGGGCGACGCCTTCTCCCTGGCCATCGAGCGCATCATGGAAACCCTCCGCCAGCGGCGCAAGCTGGTGGTCTGCGGCATTGGCAAAAGCGGCAACATCGGTCGCAAGCTCGCCGCCACGCTCAACTCCACGGGCGCCACCACCGTGCTGCTCAACGCCCAGGACGCCTTGCACGGCGACCTCGGCATGGTGGATGAAGGCGACCTTGCCATCCTGCTCAGCTATTCCGGCGAAACCTCGGAGCTCCTCAACCTCCTGCCGCACCTGCGGCGTATGAGCCTCACCCTGGTTGCCATCACCGGCAACCCGGACAGCACGCTGGGCCGGAGTTCCGACATCACCCTCGACGTCAATGTCAGCCGCGAGGCATGCCCGCTCAACCTTGCGCCCACATCCAGCACCACCACCATGCTCGTGCTCTGCGACGCCCTGGCCATGGTCCTGCTGGAAGCTCGCGGGTTTCAGCCCGATGATTTCGCCCGACTGCACCCCGGCGGCTCGCTGGGCCGCGTGCTGCTCACCAAGGTCAGCGACCTCATGCGCACCGGCGAGGCCCTCGCCATGGTGCGACCGCACACACCTGTCCGCGACGCCCTGCAGGCCATGACAAAGGCCCGCGCCGGTGCCGCCGTGGTCACCGATGACCTCGGCAAACTCGCCGGGGTCTTCACCCATGGCGACTTTGTCCGTGCATTTCAGCAAGACGCCGCCATCGCGGACAAACCAGTGCGTGATTTCATGTCCACGCGCCCCATCCACATCAGCGCCCACAAGCTGGCCGCCGAAGTTCTCGCCACCCTTGAGCATGCGCGTGTGGACGATATTGTGGTGGTCAATGCCGAGGGTGAACCCGTCGGTTTGGTGGACACTCAGGACCTCACCCGAATGAAGCTGGTTTAGAAAGCAGCCCGCGAGGAATAAAGAGTGATCTTTGGAGGGCCAGATTTTTTGTACCTGCTAGAAACCCAGATGGTCTATTCACCGCCCGTTCAGCGATGTGAATAACTTCACTTTTGGGCCCTCAATTCACCCTCAGCGCTGGCGGAGCAAACTCATGCCATGTAGCGCTTTTGCCACACTACAGCAAGATTCCAGACCCCACGCCCCCTCTTGAAGGGAGGTGACACGACCGGCCCGGAGGCGCTGTGAACAGCACTGGATTTCGGGGGACAGGACAAGTCAAGGCACTTCACGCGGTGTGGAACACGGCTTTTTGACCACGTCTGCCAAGAGTGCACCAAAATGCGCTGATGGGCATCGAATGCTTGATTTTGCTGGGAGCGAACCTCTGCCTTGCATGTGCCAGGGGCACCTGAAAATCCGTTGCACCCAGAAAAAACCATTTGCTCATTGATCTTTAAGGCGACCCGTGCACCAGCCCGCCGCCGGTGCCTGCCCATAGAGGTCACCCCATTGTAACGCTTCTGCAACGTGGCAGTCCCGGCACACAAGTGCGAGAACCAGAGGCCTCATGACAGGAGCTGGAACAACGTGTGAATAACTTGTGAGGAACTGTGGAACGCCCGCCGTTGCAATGAGCGGCGGGGGTGCCCTGCAGGTAAACTGAGGATGCGACCAACCCCAGGAGAGACGGATCTTCCCGCTTCGGATTATGCGCAGCGGACGCTAAAGATTTGCCTCGAAGCCCTCGGCCCGATCCTAAGGTTCCCCGGGATTTTTCAGCACCTTGGGGGCCACCTGGCCGATCATCTCGCGCAAGGCCTGCATCGCCCCGGCCTCCGCGATTGGGTCCGCAGGCCCCAGCGCCCCTTCTGAATACGGGATGTAAAAGGACATGAGCGCCCAGCGATGATTCAGGTTCTTGAACACGGAATCAAAATACGTCAGGAAAACGTGGTGATAGTAGTCGGCCGTCCGCACCTCGCCGTAGCCCTGATACCAAAAGAGGTTCAACGCCCGGAGCCGCACCAGATGACCGTTTTCGTCCGCGCTGTCGCGAAACAGCCGGATCATCATGACGGTGATTTCGCGACCATCGCTCAGCCGCACCGGCACCTCCATCTTGCCAGCGGTGACAAACCCCTGGGCAGGCAGGCAGATGTCCGGACGGTGCAATGAACGGCGGGAGGGACCGCTGAGGACAATGGTGGCGAGCATGCGCCGGATCTCAGAAAAATAGACCTTCCGCTCAATTTGCACCCCCTCCGTCAGCGCATTCATCTCCTGGGCCGTGGCCTCCTGCTCGATGCCCTGCAACGGTCCCACGCTTCGAGGCAGATCCATGACCACTCCGGACGGGCTCAACGGCGGTTGCTGGCCGACGAAGGAACAAAACACAATGGTGGCGACAGCCAGCCCGATCACCAGCGCCCCACGCGCGAGCATCTGGCGCCGCGTCGCCTCCTCCTCCGCCATCCCAGCCACAGCTCCAGCCGGCCTGACGAGCACCGCAAAGCGCTTCCAGTGCCTGCCCTCCAGCAGTGTCGAGAACCCAAACATCCCGGCCAGCGCCACGACAAAAACCGAGTACCCGGCCATCTCGTGGAACAAACTGATCTCCTGGACGTTGCCCACCATCCGGCCCACCGCCACTTCAGAACCAAACCAGGTGCTGCCCAGGGCCAGCAGCGCCATGCGCACAATGTTGCCCGCCACCGCCAGCGGAATGGCGGTGAGGAACAGCAGCACCCTCGGCAGCACACCCTTGAGCGAGAGGCAGCCGTACAGGGCGCTGATCATGAGCAGAGCCGAAAGTGACCGGATGCCGCTGCAGGGCACCTCCACATCCAGTTTAAAGAGCTGGCCCGCCGCCAGCCCCCGCGCCGTATCAGGGGCCGAGTACAGGCCCGTCCCCTCGCGCACCACGTCACTGCCCAGCAGATGGATCAGGCTGGAGGAAAGATCTGCTGTCATCATCCGCAGAGGAAAGGCCACCCAGTCCTCCAGTGGCACGGTAGGCCAGGTGAAGACCAGGAAGGCCCAGGGAAAGGCCAGGGCGCGCATCCAGCGCCAGCCCGCAAGCAGCACAATCAGCCCCGCCAGGACGATCTGGACCGCCAGATATCCGGGGTAGATCGTATCCGCCTTGTAGCCCACCCAGTAAACACCCAGCCCTGCGGCGAGGATCGCAAGTCCGGCGCCCAGGCTCCCCTCCAGCGGCAGCTCAGCCAGCTCCTTGCGCCGCAGACAGACGAGCCAGCCGGCGATCACGGGCACGAGCGGGCAGTAGAGCCATTCCGAATCCGTGTCCACCATGTGAAGGAGCCCCGCCACCACGCTCAGGCGTGGTACAGCCGCCCCCAGGTCACCATGCTGATAGGGCGCACAAACGAACAGCAGCACCATCACCAGCCCGGCGCACAGCAGCCCCACGGTCCGGGCGGGCCATTGAAGAACGCGGTCGAAAAGCTGGGGCATGGGTGGAAACTGAGATTACGCTCCGGCCCCGTCGATGCCCGCAATTCTTCTGGCAAGCAAATTCAATCGCTCCGATACTCGCCCCGCTCATGCCCATGCCAGACGAAGATCCTTCAGGTGCTCCACTGCTCCCGCGTCCGCGGCAGGAGGGGTATCACCCCAAGGGACTCCGTCCCATCATTCCCCGCACTCCGCTTATCCCGCTCGATCCGGCTGATTCTGTGCCAGCCCATCTCCTGCCAGCGGAAGAGAAAAGGTCTTCGTCCGGCATTTCCGCACCGGTTTCAGCGGCGGAATCACCCTCCAACACCATCGGCCAGGCGTTGCCCACACCGGTCAACGCCTTTGTGGCCGAACATTTGTGCTCGTCATCCCTCCCGGAACCAGCGGCGAGCACTCTTTCAACGGGACTGCTGCCATCCGCCAAACTCCTGGAGGCCGCCCCCCCAATAGAAGGGGATAAGACCACCCGGCTCCACGAGCGCCCCGTCCCCCCCTCCGTAGCGCCGCCAGTGCGGTCGGCCAATGAACGGCGGCCCTCGCCTGCGCTCAAGTTGTTTGGCCTGTCCCTGTTCATTACAGCGGCCTCGTTCGCCGCCTTCGCGACCCTGCTTTACAGCTTTTTCGAGCACAACATCGAGCCCCGCCTGGGCACCGGCTTTGCCGTCTCCCCCCCCCGCCCAGGCGAGCCGCCCCCTCCGGCCCCAGTGCCAGACGAGCTGAAGGCCGCGTTCGCCACCACCACGACCCAGCTCGCCGCCTACAAGGATCAGATCAGCCAGTTGCAAAAACGGATCGCCACCGACAAGGATCAGATCGACCGCCTGCAAACACAGATGGAAGCGCTGCGCTCCCAGCAAAGCGAGGCGGGAACCCAGATCAAAACGCTTGATGCCCGGCTGCTCGAAGCACAGCTCGCCGCCTCAGCCCCCCGCCCCTCGGACCTCGCCAGCAACGTGCAGATCACCACCGATGCCGAACACGCCACCCCCGACGGCATCTCCATGCTCCAGGAGCTGCGCCTGCTCAAGGAGCGCAACCGGCTCACCTTCTATGCCGACCAAGCCCTGGCCAATGCCAGCAGCAAGGCGATGGCCAGCCTGTGGAACGCCGTTCGCGATCCCGAACTGGTCTTCGTCAAAGATGGTGCCGTGGCCGAAATCATTCGTGTCCAGCACTTCTACGGCATGCTCCCCGGCCTCCCCCCCAGTTATCGCCTGCCAGTTCGCGAGCTGTTCCACGACGATGCCATCCACACCGACGCCGATCTCAATGACGACCAGGTCACCAAACTGCTGCGCGACGAAACACAGCCCCTGGAGGTGCGCACACGGGCCGCCATGCTGCTCTCGGGTCGTCGCGACAACAAGGTGGGCAACGCGCTGGTGGAGGCCATGCGGCACGATCCCAATCTGAATGTCGTCAAGGCGGCGCAACACACCCTGCAGGAAAATTACGAGCTGTATGCCCCTCGTCTCTTTGATTCCGTCGGCATGGCTGCCGTCTGGAAGGAGCGCCTCGCCAAATTGACCAACCCCGTCCCTCCAGAAATCCAGGTGCGCCCGCCCAAAGATTGAGCAACGCATTCCAACCCCCCATGAAACGGCGTCTCACCGCCCTCCTTCGCCGCCTGCTTCAGGTGGCATGCCTCTCCGCTTCACTGGCCTCCTGCAGCACCGTGCAGTTTTACACCCAGGCCGCGCAAGGACAGGCGCAAATGCTGAGGAAGGCCCGGCCCATTGCAAAGGTGCTGGCCCAGCCCGCCACCCGCCCCAAGCTGCGCCAGAAGCTGGAGCTCGTGCTCAAGCTGCGTGCCTTCGCCGGCACGGACCTCCACCTGCCCGCCGATGCCATCTTCACCAGCTACGCCGATCTGGGCCGCCCCTACGCCGTCTGGGTCGTCTATGCCTCGCCCGAGTTCAGCCTGGAGGGCAAGGGCTGGTGGTATCCCCTCGTCGGCACCCTCAAGTACCGGGGCTTCTTTGACCGGCCCTCCGCCAAGGCCGAGGCTGACAAACTCAAGGCCCAGGGCTACGACATCCTCATGTCAGGCGTCGAGGCCTATTCCACGCTTGGCTGGTTCAGCGATCCCGTCCTCAACACCTTCATCGGTCGCAGTGAAGGTGATCTCGCCGAACTCATCTTCCATGAACTGACCCATGCCCGCCTGTTCCTTTCCGGGGACACGGATTTCAATGAAGCCCTCGCCACCGCCGTCGGCGAGGAGGGCGTCCGGCGCTGGTTCATCAACCAGCACCAGCCCGACGAGCTCAAAGCCTATGAGCAGGAACTCGCCAAGGACGAGGAAATTGTCCGCCTCCTGCTGCGCACCCGGGAGGAATTGAAACAGCTCTACAAGACCAGCCTGCCGCCCGCCGGGATGCGACGCGAAAAGGCCCGCGTGCTCGCCACCCTGCAAGCCCGCTACCAGGAAGTCAGGCGCCGCTGGCAAGGCGACTCCCGCTACGACAAGTACTTTGCCAAACCGATCAACAACGCCCGCCTCAACACCATCGCCGCCTATCACGACCTTGTCCCCGCCTTCACCCGGAAGATCCGGGATCACCACGACGACCTGGAGGCCTTCTTCCATGAGATGGAATCCCTCAAGCACCGCAGCAAAGCCGAGCGCTACGCCGCCCTTGGAGCCTCCCCGCCCGCCGCCAGTCCTTGATCGATCAAGGAGAGAGCTGAATGCACAAATCTTGACGAGACGTTTGCCTCTGCTTCAAGTCCTCCCTGAAGAACTTCAACAAGAGCCGCGCGAAATATGCAGGAACGGTGAAGGCGGCGCAGGCGAAATAAGCTGCCAGCCCTTTTCCAGGTCCCGGCAGCAGACCCGGCTGCTGCCATGTCCTTGTTCCACCATGCCCCAAACACTCCTGCTGCCACCCAGAAGTCCCCCTGCCCGTCGTCGAGGAGCCACCCTGGGATTCGCCTCAGACGCTGGCCTTCGCCCGAAGGGCCTGCTTCGATTTCCACAGCAACGAATAGAGCGTATTAAACAATACCGTGGCCATTCACGGAAGCCTGAAAGGCTTCGGGATTTCAGCCCAGGGATGAGCGATTCCCTGGGTTGCCTCGCCAAGCGAGGGAGGGCGCTATACCCAGAGTAGCCTCGCCGAACTCGGGCAACCCTGGGCCGGATTCCAGGAGCCCTGCAGTCGCCAGGGAAGCAGGCCTAGCGATTGACGCCCAAAACTGCGCAAGCGACGCGGAGCCCAACAGGCCTGAACACATTAATGTGCTTAAATGTCACAACCAACACTTCAAGTCACCATCGTCAATTCCGCTGGCAGGCGGCTGCTGTGTCAAGCGGAGCGCATCGAATTTGATTTCGGCCCTGGCAGCATCGAAATCCTGCCTGGCAGGCCTCCCTTCTGCCGACGTTTTGAGCGTGGTGTCATGACGCTTGACGATGGAAATGAGGTGCAACGCCTTTTTGGACCACTTGTCGCTTAGTTGAGGTTGAGTTGCTGGGTTTCGAACTGGTTGGGGGTGAGGTATCCGATGGCGGAGTGCTTGCGCTGGTTGTTGTAGTAGGACTCGATGTATTCGAACAGC
>CAINXC010000426.1 GCA_903854655.1 uncultured Verrucomicrobiota bacterium
CAGTGCCATTGATCAAGGTGCCAGCGTAGTGGACCAGCACGGTGTCCGTGGCCTTCGGGCTCTTGCCCGTGCCAGGCGTCAGGATCTTGTACTGCAGGCCGGTGGCCGTGGTGACGACGCCTTCTTTGGCGGCGTTGTCCTGGAGAAATTTTTCGCCTTTGGCGAGAGCAATGTCAGACATGGGATGAGATGGGGATGGAGTGAGATGAGACTGGGTGGCTGCCCGTCGCGCATTCGGCGCTCCAGGAAGTCACGGGTCGCGAAGCTAGAAGCAACCGGCGCTCCGGCAAGCGCGAGAATGAAGTTCTAGTGGGAAAGGGTCGCTTCACCGGAGACGATTGGCGTGAGGATGACGCGGGTGCCGCTTGAGATGTAAGGCATTTGTGGCAAGTTGAAGAAGCCCTTGCCCACCATCGCAGGCGCACCGCCGGGCCGGATCAACACCCCATAATACTGCACCGTGCGCACAATCGTCGGAGCAGGTGACAAGGTGTGGTCGAGGTCCGAGAGGGTGAACTGGCCGTTGAACAGCCCGGTGCCGGGGGTGAACACCAGCGTGGTGGACGCCACATCGGGCGAGGGCGGCGTAACCTTCGCCGGAGCGATAACTGTAAAGTTGCCGGAAGGATTGCGGCTGGCCTGGCCGAGGTTTGCAAGATCCCCGGGGCCGCCGTTGAAGGCGAGCTTGGCATTGCCCAGCCCCGTCGGCAGATTCATCACGATCTGCACGCCCACGGGGGCGGTGTAGCGGCCGCCATCCACATCCAGCTGCATGAGTGGAATGCCGCTCGCGTAACTGCGGTTGCCCGCATCAACGCTCTTGTACCAGGTGATCGGCCCTGTGATGGAGTTGTTGGCGTAATTGGTAGTGGGGTCCAAGGTCAGACCCAGCGAGCCAACAAGGGAGCCTTTGCCTGAATTGGTGGACGCATACAAGGGGATGCTTCCGTCTGTCGCAGTGTAGCTGTTGCAAGTGTAGGAGGTGCCGTCGGCAAGCTTGCCAGCGACGGCGAGCAGACCTGTGCCTGCAACCGTGAACTGGCCGTAGCCATCGCCTGCAGGATGCCCGGAAGGGCTGCCAGCATGCGGTGACAGGGCGAAATTGTAGGCTCCAGTGCCCGCCGCAGTTTGAACCGCCACGGCAGGGCCCACGGCGGTGTATGGAGCGGCCGTGCCCACAGTCACAGTGAGGTTCACCGCACCGGTCCCCTGGTCGATCGTGAAATCCAGCTTCACGGAGGGCAGTGGCGCCGTTCGCGTGACGGTGACGCTGCCGCCAGGATTACCAGTCGGGCTGCCGCTGAGCTGGCCGCTAAAGGACAGTGGTGTGACCGGCATGGTGAGCTTGCCTGTGAATGTGCCTGTGGCCGTGGTGGTCAGGTCCACCCTCCCGCCCAGATCGCCATTCGTGTTCACATCGCGCGGCACCAGAACGATGAAACTGCCCTGCGTAACGGTGGGCAGGGAAGCCACGGCGATGCTTAGTGTCACAGGCTGTCCTGTGCCGTACTGGTTGCTGCCAGTGATAGTGACAGTTGAAGTGATGCCGCCCTTGGTTGGCGTGCCTGTGATATGTCCGTTGAGGCTGCTGTAGGTGAGCCCGGCGGGCAGGCCGGTGATGGTCCACTTGGTTGGTGTGGGGGTGGCTGAGGGCGTGAAATCCACAGGAGAGCCCACACGAGTTGTAATGGCCGCCGGAGGAGTGATGACAGGCAGGGCATTGACCACAAGACTAACCGTGGTGGCCGTCATGGAGGGCGCAGAACCGCCACTGCCCAGGGTCACCTGACAGGTGTAAACCGACGTGTCACCAGGAACCAGGTTCGTGAAGGTCAGCTTGCTAGTTTTGGAGCCAGAGATCCCACCGCCATCGCTGAGCGGCCTGCTTAACATCGCGCTCCCCCATCCCCACTGATAGCTTAGAGCACCTGCGGGGCCGACGGCGGTGGCAGTGGCAGTGAAGATCCCGCCGGAATTGATCATCTGACTGCCGGTCTGCACGGTGACCACGCCCAGCCTGCCCACCCCACTATCCGTCGTGGTGACGCCGGAAGCGTCCGTGGCGGACACGGCATACGTGCCAGCGCTCGCGGCCACAGCCTTGGCAACGGTATAGCTGGCCCCTTTGGCCCCGGCGATGGCGACGCCATCCTTGATCCACTGATAGCTGACAGCACCGCTCATTTGCGCCGAAAAGGTAAAAGACGAGCCGAGGGCCACCAGTTGATCCACCGGCGAAGTGGTGAAAGCAGGGTCATTGTCGAGAACGGTAATGGTGTTGGTTATGGCGGTGCCCAGGACTGCTCCGCCCGTGGGCGTGCCGAGCGTGACAACGATGTTCTGGGTGCCCTGGGAGATGTGATCATCGATCGAATCGACGACAATGAACTTGCTGGTGTCACCTGGGTTGAACACCACGGGGGAGGCCGGTGTGACATAGCGACTGGCTGCGGCGCTGCCAGAGTAGCTGAGAGGCACCGTGATCTGGGATTTCCACGCCTGAGACAGGCTGATGAAGAGGCCAACGCTGCCACCTTCGGTGATGGACTCCGCAGTTGCGGTAAATTGCAGGGTGGGCGGGGATGGCGGAGTGCCGTCGCTGGTAATGAAATTGGCCGATGCCCCCGCAGCTATCAGACGGGAGCCCGTCCACAGCACATTGGTCAGGTCCTGCGAAACCGAGGAATCGCCCAACCGCCAGTTCACCCCGTCAAAGGAGCGCAGCAGGGACCCTGCCGAACCCACCACAATGAACTCATTGCCCGTGCGCGCGATGCCGTACAGGGACGCGCTGGTCGCCTCGCGCAGCACCCAGGAGGTGGCGCCTGTGGTGCTGCTATAGATCGCACCGCCGGTCGTGATGGCCACGAATTGACCGTTGCCATACGCAACATCGTGGAAATCCTGACCGCTGGGCAGCCCGACACCTCCCGATGACCAGGTGGTGCCATCCGTCGAAATCATCACTGCCCCGCCCGCCCCCACCGCCACCAGCCGGGCCGGCGTCCCTCCATCACTGGCAATGCCCAGCGCCACTTCCGCCATGTCGCCCGCCGTCCACGTCGTGCCATTGTCCGTTGACATCTGCGACATAGCCAGGCCGGTCGTGTAATTGTAGCCCGAGGCATAGCCCTTGCCGCCGACCCAGTTCACGGAGAACCACACTTGGTTCCCAGTGGAATCGGCTGGGAGGGTGCTCACCACCGTCCAAGTCACGCCATCGGGGGAGGTCCAAACGCCGGAGCCTGCGGCCACGAACTGAGTGCCCGACCAGGCCACGGACTGGAAGCTGTTGCTGGCGAGCAGGTGCTGGGTCCAAGTGTTGCCGTCCGGAGAGGTCCAGGAAATGCCCTTGCCCACACCCACGAACAGCGAGGGACTCTGAGCGATCCCCAAGCATTCCAATGGCGTTGACTGGCTGTTGCTCGGTGTCCAGGTCCCGGCAGTGGAGTCGTTGCTGACGATTTGGGTGTCAATATGGCCACCCAGCCCCACCAGCACGAGGGAACTGCCGGCAGAGGTGGCAAAGCGGGTTGCGCTGACTTCAGGAGCCGGCAGGCTCGACGAAAAATTGGTGAAATTGACCTGGTCAGCGCTCACAAAGACCTGCGAGCTGCTGTTGGTCACCACCAGGTCATTGCCGGTCCACGACAGGTTCACTCCCACCACCCCGGTTAGACCCGTGTGGTATTCAGACCAACTCAGGCCGTCGATGGAATTCCACAAGGTGTCGCCCGAAACCAGCAACTGGCTGCCCGTCCATACCAGCGATATAGTGCCCGTGCCGCCATTCCCCACTGCGGCCGGCAAAGGGTGGACCGCCCATTCCGAACCATCAATGGACGAAGCGGTGGCCCCGTTCATCAGGCCTACCAGCAGGGCCCCGGTCCAGACCATGCGTTTGATCGGCAACAAGGTGGGGAACGTGCGGCGCTTCCAGGTCACTCCCCCGTCCGTCGATGTCAGAACCAGGCAGGCGTAGCCGCTGCTGGTGGTGTACCCTCCCGCCACGACCAGCTCCGATCCGGTCCACGCAATGCATTGCAGCGTGTCGGTGGCGGTGTTGCCCGGGGTGCTGACAGTCCAGTTCGTCCCGTTGGGTGATGTCAGCACATGGCCCTCGACACCCACGGTTGCGTATTGGGTGCCGGTCCAGATCACCTTGATCAGGTCATCTGTCACGCCGCTGGTGATGGTGGCCCAGGAAACCAGGTTCGTTGAAGTCAGAATCGTCCCACGAGAGCCTACCGCCACAATGTTCGTCGAGCCGTTGGTGGCCACATCGTACAAATCGGCATTCGTCGGCGTCGGGAATCGCGACACCCAGTCGCCGCCCAAATCACTGGCTCCCGCCGGTTTGAGGGCAGACAACGAGACAGCGAACACAAGAAGCGCTGGCCAGAAACACCAACGGCGGGCGGAAAATGACATGGGGGTTGGGAAAGGAATTTTGGAGAATAAGGGCCAGGGCAAGGCTAGCGGAAATCGCCGCTTCATGTCAATGATGTATCGCACAAAAATGACCATACCTTGTAATGGCGGCACATGGCAACCACGAACGGCTTTCGCCGCATTGCCGTGGAGGACGACAAAGCCTGTATATACTACGTCCAGGCGCACCGCCTGCGCTGGAAAAAGTCACTAGCCACCCCTGGCCCTATGGCACCAGGGCCTTCCTCACCCGCGCGAAGGCATCCACCGCCCTCTCCAAATCCTCCACGGTGTGCGCGGCGCTGATCTGGGTGCGGATGCGCGCCTTGCCCTGAGGCACGACCGGGTAGCTGAAGCCGATGACATACACACCATGACCAAGCAGGGCGTCCGCCATGCGCGTGGCGAGGGCGGCATCTCCCAGCATGACAGGCACAATGGGATGCTCCCCGGCTGGAATGGTGAAACCGAGTCCAGCCATTCCTTCGCGGAACAGGCGCGTGTTTTTTTCCAGGCGGTCGCGCAGGCTGGTGCTTTCACCCAGCAGTTCCAGCACTTTCAGGGTGGCCCCGGCAATGCTGGGGCACAGCGTGTTGGAAAACAGGTAGGGCCGTGAACGCTGGCGCAGCATCTCAACGATTTCCTTCCTGCCGCTGGTGTAGCCGCCGCTGGCGCCGCCCAGCGCCTTGCCCAGGGTGCCGGTGAGAATGTCCACGCGGCCCATCACATCGCAGTGCTCATGCGTGCCGCGACCCTGCCTGCCCATGAAACCCACGGCGTGCGAGTCATCCACCATCACCTGCGCACCATGCCTGTCGGCCAGATCACAGATCCCCTTCAGGTTGGCGATGCTGCCGTCCATTGAGAAGACCCCGTCGGTGGCGATCAGGCGGAAACGCGCCCCGCCTGCGGCCTTGAGCTGCGCCTCCAGGTCCGCCATGTCATTGTTTTTGTAGCGAAAGCGCTGCGCCTTGCAGAGGCGCACGCCGTCAATGATGGAGGCGTGGTTGAGTTCATCGGAGATAACCGCGTCCTCCGCGCCGAGGAGGGTTTCAAACAAGCCTCCGTTGGCATCAAAGCAGGACGAGTACAGGATCGTGTCCTCCGTGCCAAGAAAGGCGCTGAGCGCACCTTCAAGCTGCTTGTGGATGCTCTGCGTGCCACAGATGAAACGCACGCTGGCCAGCCCGAACCCCCAGTGTTCCAGCGCCTCATGCGCCGCCTGCCGGACCTTCGGATGCTGGGCCAGCCCCAGGTAATTGTTGGCACAAAAATTCAAAACCGGGGCACCGCCATTGGCCCGCACCAGCACGCCCTGGGGTGTGGTCAGCACCCGCTCGTGCTTGTAGGTGCCGGCGGCGCGAACCGCATCGAGCTGCGCTGTCAGATGAGTCTGAAATGAAGGGTAGCTGTTCATGGTCTGTGAGGCATCAATGTTCCGGCAGCACGATGACCGGGGCCTTGTCTGTTGCGGGCCGCGTGAAGGGCTCGCCGAACTTCGTGAACCCAGCCACGAACCCGCCTTGCGAAAGGAAGAAACGCCCGTTTTCCACCCCCATGAACCGGTCCAGACGATCTGCCTTGCCGGTCGGGTCATGACTGAACGTGGCCGTCGTCAGTTCCTGCCACCGGCCGTCTGACAACCGGATCCACTGCGGGCCGTAAAGCGCCTTGCGCTGGAGGTGGCCGTTGCTCCCGTCGAAATCCTCGCTGAAGGAGTACAGGCCGTGCAGCCAGCCGCCGTCTTTTGGCGCCCTGAAAGAGGCGAGAAGCACCCACTTCTGCTTGTCAGGATGGAACCAGTATCCGCTGTAAACGGTGCGCCCCTCTTCCGCCTTCGCGGTGACAACAAACCGCTGCGCCTGCCCGGTCTTCCAAGGGTAAATCAAATGCGAATGACCGCCTGTGCCCTCGTTGCCAAACACCGAGGCTTCCACGCCTTCGCCCTTTGCCAGAAGCTGTGTCTGGTCATTTTTGGACACTGTGCTCCGGTCCCTGGCCGACTGGCCTGACGCCGCATCCCACACCGAAAAGATGATGCGACGCTCCGTGGGCGAGTTCACTTGCATGCCAAAGTAGCCGCGCGCAAAGCCGCAGGCCATGTAGTAGGTGGCCACAGGGTCCTCGACGGCAGTGACCTCGTTGTAAAACATCGCGATCTTCGCCTCCTTCGGCGTGGGGTAGGCCAGATGCACGGATGCGGCGTTCCGGCGCGGCAACAAATTGAAATGCGCCCCCTCTGCCGCAGGGCCGTCCAGCACCAGCGCCTCAACATCAGCCACCTCCTGCCTGCCGTTGAGCGACGAAAGTTCAAACTGCACATAACCGGCCCTGGCGATGGTGTACTCGCCAAAGGCAACCGAGCCCTCCTTCGCAGAGCCCTCGTGCTTTTCGCCCCCAATCGTCAGCCGAAATCTCCGCCCCCTGCCCTTCGGGCCTTGCACTGAAACAGCCGCCGTGAGCTTGCCGGCAGTTTTCAGTTCGCCGAACCAGGACACATGCACGGCATCGCTTTTCCAGCCGGTGACACCGTGTTCCTTGGACACGGTCGCCCCATGCGTGTCAGGATCAAGGTAGGCGGTGAAGGCCGGGATACGCAGTTCGGCGGATGCGGTGCCCACGAAGCAGGCGCACAGGAGGGAAAGATGGCGGGTGATGTTCATTAGCTTGCAGGATCAGGAGGCAGTGTATTACGATTTAAGGCCGGACAGGTCGGGAGCAACGACCTTCGAGGCCTTGAGCAGGTCGGCAAATGTGACCGTGCGCTTTTCTTCCGCAGCCATCTGCCCCAGCAGAGTGAGCAGCACGGTCTGGATGGCCGGTTCCACCGTCACATTGCCATCAGGCGCACCGGCCAGCACCTGCTCGCGGAACCGGCGCACGTTGTTGACCGAGCCTTCACGATAAAGATCCTTCGTAACGCCGCCCGCCCAATAGCTCTCCTTGCCTGCGCGAATCATCACCCGTCCTCCGAACTCTGTCATGAACACGCCCTTGCTGCCATAAAACTTGTTGGCGCAGGTGAACTGCATGCCGCCCACGGTGTATTGGCGCGACATGAAGTTCATGCTGCCGCCCTTGAACTCGAAGTTAAGCGAGTAGTGGTCAGCCGTGTCGCCGGCAAAGGCGGTGGCCTTGCGTCCGTTCGTCCCGGTGGCGCGCAACGGCTGGCCCAGCGCCCAGCTCATGATGTCCACGGCATGGATGTTCTGTTCCGTGATGATGTCGCCGCCCAGCGCCTTATAGTGCACCCAGTTGCGCAGCCGTGCTTCGGGCGTGTCGCCGGTGACTTTCAAGGGAATGGTGTCCGCCTCATAGTCGCAGAGGCCGAAGGTGAAGTCGCCGATCGCGCCTTCGTGCATGCGTTTGATGCCCTCCTGGAAGAACGCATCGCCCCGGCTCTGCACATCCACAAACACGACAATTCCCTTCTCCGCCGCCTTCTTCACCGCCTCGCGAACGCGGTCGCAACCAGGCACGTCGATGGCCACCGGCTTCGCCACGATGACATGTTTGCCCGCTTCAATCGCGGCCACCAATTGCTCCGCATGGAAGCAGGGAGGGCTGTGAATGGCAACGGCGTCCACGTTGGGGTCTGCCAGCAGCTTCTTGTAACCGTCCAGGCCGGTGAAACGCTTGTCTTTGGCGACGCCAAAGAGGTCACCAAACTTGTCGCCGTTGTCCTCAAAGTAATCCGCCAGCGCGACGAACTCATACCCGCCATCGTCCTTGAGAATGCCTGCCACAAACGAGCCACGGCTGCCGCAGCCAATGCAGCCGATGCGGACTTTCTTTTTTCCCTCCTGGGCCAGGCCCAACGAGGCGATGGAGGAGGCGATGGCGGCGCCGGTGCTGACGCTGATGAACTGGCGACGGGTGGAGGGCGGTGATATCATGATGGTAAAAGTTAGGTGAACAAGAGCCTCACGAAAAGACCGACCAGTCGAGCACGACCTTGCCGCTCCGGCCGGTCTTCATGACCTCGAAGCCCTTTTCAAATTCATCCGCACCAAAGCGATGCGTGATCACCGGCTTGATGTCGAGGCCGCACTCCAGCATCACGGACATTTTGTACCAGGTTTCATACATCTCGCGTCCGTAGATGCCCTTGATGGTGAGCATGTTGAAGATGACCTTGTTCCAGTCGATCGGCATGGGCTCGCTGGGAATGCCCAGCATGGCAATCTTGCCGCCGTGGCACATCGCGTCAATCATGCCCCGGAAGGCCTCCGGGCTGCCGGACATCTCCAGGCCCACGTCGAACCCTTCCTTCATGTGCAGGCTCTGCTGCACCTCCGCAAGACTGCCCTTGGTGACGTTGAGGGCCACATCGGCCCCCATTTGCTTCGCCAGGTCGAGCCGGTAGTCGTTCACATCCGTGATCACGACGTGGCGGGCCCCGGCATGCTTCACAATGGCCGCCGCCATCACCCCGATCGGGCCGGCGCCGGTGATCAGCACGTCTTCGCCAAGCACGTCAAAGGACAGCGCGGTGTGCATGGCGTTGCCGAACGGGTCAAAGATGGCGGCCACGTCCTCGTCAATGCCTGGACCATGGTGCCATACGTTGGTCATGGGCACGCTGATGTACTCGGCGAACGCACCCGTGCGGTTCACGCCGATCCCCACCGTGTCCTTGCACAGGTGGCGGCGGCCCGCGAGGCAGTTGCGGCAGCGGCCGCACACCACATGCCCCTCGGCGCTGACAATCTCGCCTGGATGAAAATCGGCCACATTGGCGCCCACCTGCACGACCCGGCCCACAAACTCGTGCCCCACCACCATCGGCACAGGGATGGTCTTCCGCGCCCACGCATCCCATTTGTAGATGTGCACATCCGTGCCGCAGATGCCGGTCTTGTGAACCTTGATCAGCACATCATTGATGCCGATGGAGGGTTCGGGCACATCCTGCAACCACAGGCCGGGTTCTGCTCTGGCTTTGACGAGTGCTTTCATGAGGGGGAGACGCTATTCCGCTATACTGGAACATGTTCCAATGAAGTGGCAAGAAGAATATTCCACTTCATAGTACTATTCGTCCACTATCCTGGAAATCCGCCCCGTTGATCAGCGCAGACACGCAAAGACCCCGTCGTTGGCCGCGATCTCAACCCCCGTTTTCGCGCACCCACTGCCCCGCCCGCAGATACAGGTCCGCAGAGCTTCGCAGATCCAGCTTCTCCTTGATTCTCGCACGATAGGTTTCCACCGTGGACTCACCTAAATGCAGCATCTGCGCGATTTCGCGAGTGTTCTTGCCCCGCCCCAGCATTTGGAAGACCTCCAGCTCGCGGTCAGCCAGAGCAGGCACGCCGCCGAAGTCCGAATCGTTTCGCTTGTGAGTGATGCGGTTCAGCAGCTTGGAAGTCAGCCGCTTGCTCACATAAAGCTCGCCGGCCATCACCTGGCGGATCGCGCTGACCACCTCCGAGGACGCTTCGTTCTTGGTGATGTAGCCGCGCGCGCCGGCACGCAGCGCACGCTCCGCATACAGCTCCTCATCATGCATGGACAGCACCAGCACGTTGACCTCAACGCCTTCCGCCTTGAGGTCCTTGAGCAGTTCCAGGCCGCTCGATCCCCGCAGGGTGATGTCCACAATGGCGATGTCCGGCCTGGTGGCCTTGATGAGTTTCATCGCATCCACAATGTTGTCTGCTTCGCCGCAGACCGCCATTCCCAGATCGCGGTTGATCAACTGCCCCAGGTGTTCGCGGAACATGGGGTGGTCTTCCACAAGGATCACCTTGAAGCGGCGGGACGTGGCGCTGGATTCATTTGAGGGCATGAGTATCGTTTGCATAGTTGGTTCGGACTTTCAGGCGGCACCACAGGGATGTGCCGCCGCCGGCACGTGGTTCAATCGCCAGTTCGGCGCCCAGGGCGTGCGCCCGATAGCGCATGGTCCTGAGCCCCATCCCGGAGGAGACTGCCTGGGTGCGGACAGGCAGGCCCTGGCCGTTGTCATCCACCCGGAGTTCCAGGTGATCGTTGTCGGGCAGCAATGAAAGGATGACCTCGCGCGCACCGCTGTGCTTCACGGCATTGGCCACCGCCTCCTGCGCGATGCGGAACAAATGCATGGCAATCTCGGGATCGTCCACCTGCACCTCGGATGCGTCCGTCATATGAATCGGCACCCCCGTCAGGCGTTGCGTCGCCTGCGCCATCTCAGCAAGCGCGGCGGCAAGGCCGATGCGATCCACGTGCACAGGGAAAATGCCCCTTGCCAGCCCTCGCGCGTCCTGCACCGCATCCTGGAGAGCTTTCTCGATCTTCACTGCATCCTCCGCCTCGGGCCGCGCCTGCAAATCATCGGCCAGGGCCCGGGCCGCACACCCGATCGCAGCCAGTTGCTGGCACAACCCGTCGTGCAAATCCTGGCCTATGCGCTGCTGCTCCCGCTCGCTGACGCTGACAATTTCAAGCTCAAGCTGGCGCATCTCCTCCAGAATCTGAATGCGCTCCGCATCCGCATCCTGACGCTTGCGGATGAGGCTGGTGCACACAGCCATGAAGGACCAAAAGATGGTCCGGTTCATGGTGGACAAGGCATATCCAAAGGTCGATTTGTAAGGCTGCGTCGTCCAGTTGGCCACCGCTGAGATCAGGACGTTTGTGACAGCCACACACAGGCCCACGTTCCGCCCGCCCACCCATGAGGTCAGCACAACGAGCAAAGCATAGACCAGCGAAAGGTTGATTTCATAGCCGGTTATCCAGTCGATCCAGCCGACAACAAGGCTGACAGAGGTGATGATCAGGTACAAAGCCCATTTCGGCTTCGCCCGGAGCCAGGCGTCAAGCCGGTTCCATCTGTTGCTGACCGCCGTGCGCAACGACCAGCGAGCCGCCCCCGTTCGCAGTGGTGCAAGGGGCGGATCAACCAGGTTTACAGAGTCAGCATTCATGGGTTACCGGCGGGCATCATCCCAGTGGTGTGGTGGCTCCGGCCAAGGCCCGGAACACTCCATAGTCGTGAATATAGTCCCCAGGCTCATAAGGGTGCGAGGCAAAAATCAGCAATGCGGCATCCGCAGTATGGTTGAATTCCGTCGCCCATACCATGGGGGGAATATAAAGCCCCGTGTTGGGGCGGTTCAGCCGGAACACCTCGCGACTGGCCCCGTCATCCACTTCCAGACTGCACCGCCCGCGAACGCAGAGAACAAACTGCTCGCACTCCCTGTGGGCGTGCGCTCCTCGTGTCCGTCCGGTCGGGATGCCGTAGGTGATGAAGAACCGTTCCGGCAGGAACGGCAGATCCCGCCCGAATTCCCCCACGGTGAGATTGCCGCGTTCGGGCTCCTCGATGTGGCGCATCTGGTACAATCGCACCCCTCGTACAGGGCACCTTCGTGATGTGGCTTCGGTGATGGTCATGACGCGGGCTGATGAATGGTTACGTTTCGCACCAGGCTCTGGGGCTTGCCTGATATCGTCATGAAGGCGCGGCCCACATACTCGCCGATGAGGCCGAGCATGAGAAGCTGCGCCCCCGAAAACACGGTGATCACCGCCATCAGCGACGCCCACCCGGCCTGCCCCCTGCCCACCAGCAGGGTTTCCAGCACGACATCGCCAAGCATCACCAGCCCGGCCAGACACAGCCCGGCCCCCAGCAGCGTGGCCAGCCGCAAGGGCATGATGCTGAAGTCGAACAGCAGGTTCAAGGTCAGCCGCCCCAGCTTGCGCAGGGTGTAGGTGCTGCGCCCCACGGCACGCTTTTCGTGGCGCACCTGCAGGCGGTCCACGCGGTTCGTGGCGCCCATGATCAAGCCGTCGATGTACGGGTAGGGGCCGCGATAGGCCACGATGCGGGTGACCAGCTCCCGCCGCATCGCCCTGAAACTGGAGAGGTACAGGTCCCGCGGCTTCTCCAGCAGCAGCGATGCAACGGCGTTCACCAGACGGCTGCCCAGGTTGCGGAGCCAGGGATGCTTCTTTTGCTCATACTGTGAATAGACCACCTCTGCATCAGTCCTCTGCAGGTGGGCGAGCAGCTTCAACGCTTCGCTCAGCGGATTCTGCAAATCGTCGTCCATGTTCACAACGAACCGCCCGGCGGCGTGGCGGAAGCCTTCCAAGACCGCCGCGTGTTCACCGAAGTTCCGCGCAAGCTCCACCAGCGTCACTTTTCCCGGAAGGTCCCGGAGCAGCGGCGCCGCGCGGTTCGCGGTGCCATCCGTGCTGCCATCATCCACCAGCACGAGCTCCCAGCCCCCCTCGATCTGGAGAGTGCGGAAAGCGTCCAGCAGCGGCGGCAGGGAGCCGCCGGTGTTGAACAAGGGCACCACGAAACTGGCCAGTGGTCCGTGCGTCGTCATGAAGGTGGGCAGGATTGCTGGAGAATGGGTTTGCTGGCGACCGCAAAAATCGAGGTGCCAAACGGCAGGCGCAGCAACCGGCAGCAACGCGCGTCCAGCCGCCCCGCCATCGCCATCAAGGCGTTCAGCCAGGCCGGCGGCATGGAGACATCGGAGCGGATGGGACCGCGCTCCGCAGCCCAGGATCTGCGGCTCCAGCGCCGCCACACCAGGAGCGGCAGAAACAGCCATGCGTTCCAATAGTGAATCATTTGTGGATCCAAACTATAGCGTTCCAGCAACCACCGCACCTGACATGCCTCGTAGCGTCGAACGCCACAAACCGCCGAGTCATGCGAACCCCGGAGCCCGTTAAAGGCGGGCAGATTGATCACGATCCGGCCACCAGGCCTGAGCACCCGCGCCATTTCGGCAAGCGCCCGGCCCTCGTCCACTCCCTTGTGATACATCACATCCAAACTGAGCACGGCATCGAAGGACCCGCTCTCGAACGGCAGAGCGCATACGCTGCCCTGCCGGACGAACTGCAGCCCGCGCGCATGGCAGTGACGGACGGCCTTCGGTTCGCTGTCCACGCCGCAAAGCTCCCATCCCGGCCTTTGCCGCCTGAGAACAGCAAGCATTCCCCCCGTGCCACAGCCCGCATCCAGGAGCCGGGCGCAGGCTGGCAGCCGGGCTTCCAGTTCGCCAGTCACCAGTCCACGCAGCACGCGGTGCCACCAGAGCCGGTCCTCCACCGCCCTCATCGTGTCATACTCTGCGGCTTCCATGGCCACCGGCAGTCTCACCGAACTGTTCAATTGCAGCACAAACCATCTCCACCGCTTCCTCCGCGAGGTAAGGGTGCAGCGGAAGAGATAGAACCTCCGCCACCGCCCGTTCCGTTTCCGGGAGCGGCACTGGCACGAGTTCCGCGCACCGGTATCCCGGCTGCTGATGAATCGCCAGCGGATAATGTCGTGCCGCAGGCACCCCTGAGGATTGCAGCCATTCCTGCAATTCATCGCCCCGGGAGCAGCGCACCACATATTGGTGCCACGCGTGCTCACAGCCAGCTCGCACAACCGGCGGCCTCACCATCTCCCCGGCCTCCAGCCTCCGGGAGTAAACCGCTGCGAGCCGCCGCCGCACCCGCAACTGCTCTGGCAGGGTCTTGAGCTTCACTCGCAGGACCGCCGCCTGCATTTCGTCCATCCGGCTGTTCACCCCCTCCACCTCGCTGACACGACTCCGCCGCCAGCCGTACTGGCGAATCATGCGCATGCATTCCGCCAATTCGCCATCAGGCGTCACCACCATCCCTGCATCCCCCATTGCCCCGAGGTTCTTGCTGGGGTAAAAACTGAAGGCCGCCGCCCTGGCGAGCGTGCCGGCCGGGCGGCCATTCCAGGTCGCCCCGTGCCCCTGGGCGCAATCCTCCAGCAGCATGATGCCATACTCCTGAGCGACGCGCTGCAAGCCCCCCCAATCCGCCATCTGCCCAAAAAGATGCACCACGAGCGCAGCCTTCACCTGCCTGCCTGCGGGAGACTTCAGCACCGCCTCCAGCGATTTCGGGCATAGTGTCAACGATTCGGGCTCGCAATCCGCCAGCAACACCCCGGCACCCGCCCGCCCCACGGCGGAAGCAACTGCCACCGCCGCCAGGGATGGCACCACCACCTTGCAGCCCGGTCCAATGTCGAGCGCCCGGAGCATCACCTCGATCGCATCCGTCCCGCTCCCCACGCCCACCCCATGGCTGGTGCCCACGTACGCTGCGAACTCCTCCTCAAAGGCCTTCCCCTCCGCCCCCAGCAGGAACTGCCCGCTCTCCAACACCCGCTGCACCGCTGCGTCAATACCCTGCCTGTGATGCAGGTAGTCCTGATGCGGAAATGGGGGGAACAAAGTAGTTGCTGGATCTGCCATCCCACGATTCTGGATAAAACTGAGCCCTGATGCCATAAGCTGTTTGACACAAAACGTGTCGTAATCACTGCCACACTGGCCAGAAACGGAGCATGGCTTGCACCACAAATTCCCCACCAGCGGGGAGCCCGCCGGACTGGGTGGAATCATCTATCTCGCACCTCATTCTGCTTCGGAACGGTGGCATTGGCCGCCACTTCGGCCGCATGAATAAGCGGCGCAAGCTTTGGGTCCTCAGGTGCAAGCCCCTGGGCCAGCCGGTACTGCTCCATGGCCTGGCGCGGTTGATTCGTCTGGCTGTACACCATGCCCAGCACCATGTGGGACATGCGATGATCCGGCCGCTGCCGCACAATCGCATTCAAGATCCTCATGCCTTCGTCCACCTGGCCCAGCTCGATCATTGCAATACTCCGGTTGCACTGCACATCGGCCGATTTCTCAACGCTCTTGTCGAGCCGGAGCAGGTCATCAATGGTTTCAAGAACAGCCCGGGAACGATGCAGTGCGTTGAGCACCGATGTGAGATTGAGATAGGCAGTTTCATAGCGAGGTTCGATCCGGATCGCTTTCTGGAAACACCGGGCGGACTCCTCGTACCGCTCCGCCGTGCAATATGCCGCCCCCAAATTGCCCCATGCCCTGGCATTACCGGGGCTTTTGGCGCTGGTGTCCTCCCACAAGGCGACGGGGGACCGCCACACTTGGTTGCGCTGCCAGGTCGCGCAGCCCAGGGCACAGGCGGCCGCCACAACCGCCGAGGGAGCCAGCCATCGCCCGCCCCTTGAGCCTGTGCGCCAGCGGTCAAGCAGGCAGGCGAACAGCCCAAACACCCCGACCGAAGGCAGATAACAGCGGTGCTCAGCCATCAGATCCGGCAATGGCACCAGCCCTGATGACACAGCAATGCTGACGAAAAACCACAGAATGAACGCCAGGACACAGGCGCACCGGGCATCCTTCCTGGACCGGCGGTACAGCATCCCCGCACCGGCCACCAGGGCGACAATGACAAGCAGCGCACGCAGCACCGGCCACGCGAGCAGCGAAGAGTACACGGGCCATTCCGGGTCGAGATTCAAACCGCTGGGCCAGACCAGCCGCCTCAGGTAACTCACCACCACGGTGAACTGGGTGACAAGGTACTCCCAGTGGCCCCACGGTTTGGCATTGAGATTGGCGACGTTCAACGCCTCGCCCAGGTTCAGCGCTCCTCCGTTCTGCGTCCATGCCGTAAGGACCACGAGAATTGGAATGATCGGCAGGCACAACAGCAGCGGGAGTGCGGTCCTGACCGCCAGCTTGAGGGGTGTTCGCACTACCAGCCAGTCCAAAAGCACAGCAATCACAGGCGCAGTGAAGCAGCATTCCTTGCTCAGCATTCCCAGCACCATCGCCACAGTGGCCGCTGTGCGCAGGGCCAGCCTCGGCGTCGGCCGCACCACAAAGCCGGCGGCGAAATGCAGCCACAGGGTCAGCAGATAGAAAAACGCCCCCAGCGAGGTGAAGCGCTGGACGATGTAAGTCACCGATTCAGTGGCCAGCGGATGCACAACAAAAAGCACCGCTGCCGTCGCTGCAATGAACGCGGCAGAGTGCCGGGGCAATGACGGGGACCTCCGGAGCAAACACATGAGCAGCGCATAGAGCAACAGGCCGTTCAACGTATGGATGCCTATATTCACCAGACGAAACCATCGGGGACGCAAACCATCGAACAGGTAGTTGAGATGGAAGGTCGCATAGACCACGGGCCGGAGAATGAAATTCGTCGCCAAGTCCGTTGGCAGCCCCAGCTTGGCTGGAAGGTTCGCGAACTGGTGGAACTCGCTCAGATACCAGAAGCTGTGAGCGTCCTTGACCAGAGGATTGGTCTGAAGATAGACATAGTCGTCAAAAACCATCGGAAAGTCCGCAGTCCATGAATACAGGGCCGAGCAAAGAGCAATCACAACCAGAATCACCGAGCAATGCGCCCAGCGATCTGAATGGGTGGCAACTTGGGCTTTTGCCTCTGGAACCGGCTCAGGGCAGGGCACAGATGGTGGCGCAGCCATGGGCGGCCGGTTGTCGCTGGATCGGTGTCGTGATCTCGATTTGCGCGATTGTTTGGTCATGGCAAAGGGAATGCTTTCTGTAATATTTATAAATTCCGTTCGTTGTGGCAAAACACAGTTCATGTAGCGCCTTGCACCACATAAGCCCAGTTTGGCCAGCGGTTAGCGTAGGGCGCTGCTCGCCCGGAGGTTTTCAACCTCCTCCTTTCTCAACACTTCCTGCTCCCGTCGCATCAGGTCCGCCAGCTCCCGGCTGGCGGGCCTGAGCGCCACAGCCCGCTGCCACTGGTCGAGTGCCAGGCGGGGCTCGTGGGCCTGGCTGTACACAAGCCCCAGGACCACCCTGGAAGGACGGTGGTCCGGGGCCAGGGTCACCAGTTCTTTGAGCATTTTGATGCCTAAATCCACGTTCCCCAGACCGAGGTACGACAGCGCCAGATTGTACCTCAGATCGGCCGATTGCTCCGCCGCCCGATTAGCGCGCAGTGTCGCCATCGTGACCTCATAGGATTCCTTGTAGCGGCTGAGCTCGTTAAGCATCCCCGCAAGGTTGATATGGGCGGCCCAGCAGAGGGGTTCCAAGCTGATCGTCTTCTTGAAACACTCCACGGCCTGTTCGCGCTGTCCGATCGACGCATACGCCTCACCGAGATTGTTCCAAGCCCTGTACCTGCCAGGACTTTTCTCAGTGGTGTCCTTCCAGAGGGAAATCTTCGTTCGCCAGACTTCATTCCGCTGCCATGTCGCCCAGCCCAGCGCCATCGCACATGTCAGGACCGCAAGAGGAGCCAACCAGCGGCCCCGGCGACCGGTCCGGAACCTGTCCAGCATGCAGGCCAGCGCCGCGAAAATGCCAACCGAAGGAAGGTAGCTCCGGTGCTCGGCCATCAAATCCGGCAGCGGGATCAGCCCGGAGGAGATCGCGATGGTGACAAAGAACCAGACAGCAAAGACAAAGGCACCTGCGCCACGCACATCCTGCCGGTTCCGCCGATGCAGGCGCCAGCAGCCAAAAACGACCGAGCCCATGATGATCAGCGACCTCACCACCGGCCCCTCCAGCAGGGAGCGACGCAAGGTCCACTCGGGATCAAGATTCAATCCGCTGGGCCAGACCAGCCGGCGCAGGTAGTCGGCCACCACCGTGGTCTGGGTGACCAGATATTGCCAGTGGGGGATGGGTCGCTCGACCGAATTGGTCAGATTCACCGCATCGCTCAGGTGCAGAACTCCGTTGCCCTTTCCCCAGGCGGTGAGCAGAATCAGCGAAGGAATGAGGGGCAGGCACAACAACAGCGGAATGCCACGATTGAGCGCCCTCCGAATCGGCACGCC
>CAINXC010000427.1 GCA_903854655.1 uncultured Verrucomicrobiota bacterium
ATGAAGCGTTGACGCCACCGGCCTCCGACGAACCGCGATGAAGTTGTCGATTCCAGCCCTGGGCGTGCTTGTCACCTGCGCCGGACTTTTGCCGCCGCTGGCAATGGCCGGGGATGCAACACAGGAACAGGACGTTAACCGGCTCGATGCTGACATTTCAACAAAGACCTGGGGCATCCCAGTCCCCTCCCGCCTCCATGCCCCTGATCTGACGGGAACCTTCCGGGCCTTCAAAAACATCCCCGATTTCCTGCCTGCCACGTCCCGACGGCAGGCCCCTTTGCTGCCTGAGGTTCCAGATCACAGTGAAGGTTGGGCAGATGAAACATGGGAGTCTCTTCCACGGCCGTTCATTCGCCATGCTTGGATGCCTCCGGATGTCAAAACCAAAACAGTGGAAACGGGCACGGCGATCGTGCCTCGTCAGGTGCGCGGCTTCGTCACCGATGGCGATGGCAAGGTGTGGGGTCTTGTCAGCATGTCCGGCGCATCCGATTCCTTCGACATCAGGCAAGGTTTCCACGACATCGGAATCTTCTCTCCAACCACGGGATCGTGGCTGGCACAGCCCTGTCCTGAGGCTCCCGCCAAGAGTCATGTGTGTTGCCTCGCGGCCTTGTCCAACGGCGGCGTTGTGGGTCTGTGGCAGAGCGACGCACAAAGCGTGCTGATGCTTTACCAGGATGGCAAATGGAGGCGCTGGAGCACTCTCAATGCCCTCTTTGCCGAACCACGTCTGCTGCCTTTGTCCAACGGCGGCCTGGCGATCACGGAACGTGGCCAGCGGGTGGCGCGCATCGCCGCCAACGGCGATTCAGTGCTGCGCCGCATTCCTGACGAGGTGTTGGCCGGGCCGAACAAACCTGCGGACAGCCGCAGCTATGGAGCCATCCATGCCGTGGAGTGTGCCGATCACAGCCTCTGGCTATGGAGCTACTCCCTGAAAAAACAAGAACACCTGTGGCGCATCGAAGGCTTCGTTCGCTGGACTGCGAACGGGTTCCAGCCGGTTTTGGGGCTGCCCGTCACCACCGGGTCGCCCATCTCGGCGGTGGTTGCCGATGATTCCGCCAACCTCTTTGCCGCCGAGGCTGGCGCGAATCTGGTCCGCATCCATTTCCCTGATGCCCAGAAGACTGAAATCAGGACCCACGAACCCGATTTCAAACACATCGAAAAGCTGGCCTTCTTGAATGGCGCCCTGCTTGTGGTGACCAGCCCTGAACCCGACGCCGTCGACATCAGTGTCTCCACAACCATGGAGAGCGGCGTCCTCCTCAAAACCACGCATCACTACCAGGTGGGCCGGCGCACGGGCACGCTTTGGCGCATCCAGGAAAGGCAACTCGACGACCTCATCCAGGGGCTGGATGCCACGCCTCGCTTCGGGTGGGTGGACCGGCCGATTGTGGCCACCGGCAAAGGGTTGCTCGTCGGTTCGGTGGAAGGCGGACCTTGCTGGCTGCCTGCAGGCAGCCGAAAGCCCTTCCTGTTCGATGGCGCGCAGGGCTTCGGCCTGTCCACCGCCGCTGAAATGGCCTGTATCGGCAAAGATCGCTTCATCGCCCGCTCGGACAGCGGCGAATGGACCGTGTCACCGCTGCCCGGCAATGCTCCGCTTGCCGTGGCCAGGCGCATCGTGGAGCTTCGCTTCTGGGTGCATCTGCTCCAAGACCGGCGTCTCCATCTATGGGCGCTGGAGGGGAGCAGGGGCGACCTCAAGGAATGGGACGGCAAGGCCTGGCACACCCGCACCAAGCTTGAGACAGGCGGGCAGCTCGACCCCATCGAATTCGTTGCTGACGGTCATGACCGCGGCTGGCTTGTCCCTCGCGACTGCGGCATAACACCAGTGCTTGATTTTGCCACCGGCCGCTGGCGCATCTTCGATTCGCTGGAGCAGGCCATCAGTGAAAACCTGGTCCCTGGTGAAAATCTGGTCATGCGCCGCAACCCTTTGTTCGGGCTCGTCTCCCATCGTGGCGGCGGCCAGGCCTTTCTGGACTGGGAAGGGATCGTGCACACACGCCAGCATGACCATTGGACGCGCACCAACATCCACGACATCGCGGGCACCGATGCGCGCGCCAGCGGCTTGCTTTACTTTGACGACCAGGGAAGCTTGCACCTGCCCCTGGGCTACAAACATTATCAGCTTCACCCCGATGGCAAATGGGTGGAGGCAGATGCCAGCGACCACTTCGAAGACCGCACGTACCTGCAGGACTATGAGACACCGCCGAAGGACGGCCCCGTTCCGCATGCCACCTCCGTAAGCTACGACCGGCAGGGTGTCTCCTGGTTCACCACGGATGCAGGTGAGTTGTGGAAATCACTCGACGGCACAACCGTACAAATAAGAGATGGAGGCCGGACACGCCTGCTCCCGCCCCACACTCGCGTGGCCGAAGTCCTCACCGATGCGGCCCACAATGCCTTTCTTCGGCACTCATTTGGCGGCGAATCCATGAATTACACCCAGGTTGCCGCCAAACCACCGCCCTCCGTGGAGCCCGCCGCTCTCGCCAGCCTCAGCGGCGGAACCGCCCTCATCCATCTCTCCCCGGCAAAGGGCGTCTGGCAGCGCTGGCGGCTTGACAAAGGTGACTGGCATCGCCCCGAACAGAGGGCCGAACTGAGGCTCGAAAACCTGCGCCCCGCAGAGCATCAACTGGACATTAAGACCTTCGACGACGAACTCACCCGCATCGGCGAAACACAAACGCTGGCCTTCACCATCAAGGCGGCGGGAGCGGACGAGATTGCAAAGCAGATTCAACAGCTCCGCTCGCCCGATCTCGACGCCCGCGAGACCGCCGCCCGCCTGCTGCAAGCCCAGGGCTCGCAAGCGCTGCCAGCCCTGAAGCAAGCGCTCGCCGACCCCAAGGCCGATTCGAACCTGCAATGGTGGATCACTGCGACCATCCAGGCCATTGAACGACTGGAGACGAAGACGCAGTAGGATCCTGCGCGGCGGAGAGAGTCTCGCAATTGTCGGCAACCATGGCTGCTATGGGGAAGCCGGTGCAACAATGGATGCTATGGCCACAACCCGGGCATTTAACCACTGCAAGGGCGCAGAAAAAGATTCCTTTGACCCCGAGATGGATTTATAAAGCAGCCGTTCTCCCGCTCCATGAAAACGATGTTGAGCAAGCCGCTGGGGTTTTCGGGCCGCGCGATTGTCTGCGTGTGTCTGGCGCTCGTTTCGTACCCGGTGCAGGCCCAGGTCAAAGAACAACCCCATCCGGTGGATGGCGAAACCAAGCCGCCGGGGACCGTCAAAAACAAAGGCGTGCCTCCGCATCAGCCGGGGGCGGTTCATGCACCTGCCGGCGACGCGGGCAAGGTTGCGCACGCCGCCAAATCCACCGGCGATGCGGCGGGGAAACTGACAAAGCACGGGGTGCTGGAGAAGCTGCCTTCGAAGTC
>CAINXC010000428.1 GCA_903854655.1 uncultured Verrucomicrobiota bacterium
AGCATCGGGCGCATCTACCTTGCCGGAAGCACTCTGGAGGCGGCGCAGGACATCGTGCGCCGCCATATAGAAACCGATCAGGTCAAGAAAGCCACCGTCATCGTGGAGCGTGTGCGCACGTCGGAGCAGGCTTCGCTGGCGGAGATGCCCAAGATGCTTGTCTTCATATCCGGAGCGGTTGCCAGGCCGGGCCAGCACCGGGTGCCGTTGCAATCGAGCGACGGCCTTTCCGTCTTTGAGGCGCTGATGATAGCTGGCGGTCCCACCATGTACGCAGACCAACGGCACGCCTACATTTTGCGCAAGAATGGCAGGGGTGACCGGGTGCGCATGGCAGTCAATCTTCAGGCCATCACCCGCGGCGAGCTAAGAGACGTTCAGCTCCAGGAAGGGGATGTGATCGTTGTTCCGCAGCGCCGCTTTGGTCTTTAACTAACTTGTTTTAATTCCTTCCTTTTTCCTCCCAACGTGACTCCCGACCCTGCCCTGGACTCCGAAGGCTCGACAGGCTTTGATCTGACGGCCCAACTGGCCGTCATTTTGCGCTATCTGTCGCATTTCCGGCTCATGCTCATCTGCTTCGCCATCGGCATTCTTGCCGGGTTGGTGTATTACGTCTGCGGTCGGCCCATGTATTATTCCCGTGCCATGGTGCGCATCACCGTGCTTGCCCTGCCCCTCAACAGCGACAGCGGCAAGGTGGACGGCAGCGCCCCTTCCCCCCTTTCCGGCATGGGCTACGTTGGCGGTCGGGCACTCCACCACGCCCTGACCTCGGATCTCATGCAAAAGCGCGTGGCGATCCGGCTTGGGGTGGCCTCTGCGTCCGAAAGCCCGGAAGGCATCCGTGGCTTCGCCATCCCCAGGGTGGACATCGGCTTCATGGATGCCGATCACATGGAGGTTGGCGTGACTTCCCCCTATCCCGAGGTGGTGCGCGAATATGCCTCCGTCCTCATCGACGAGTACGAAAAATCGGAAAAGGAGAACCGTGACACCTTTCGCAAAACCGCCCTCCGGTCCTACCTCGCCGAAATGGACGAGTACCAGGCCAAGCTCGACGAGCACCTCAGGCAGCGCGGCCATTTCGAGGAATCCAAATCCCTTGCGGAACTGATCATCAAGAACAACAGCCTCGCCCAGATCCCAAAGGATATTGTTCTGACGAAGTATCGCATCCATCGCATGGAGGAAACCCGCGATTATGTGAACACTCACGGCGGGGAAATGGACGCGGTCGCCAAGCTCGCCATGCTCAACACCGTGCGCAACGAGAAGCCCGTGGAAGTCGGGTCCGTGATCCGCGAGGGGGTGACCGGCACCATCCAAAATGCGCCCCCCCGCGGCAACCAGCATTCGGTGGACGTCGTCGTCGAGCCTTCGATGGTAGAGCCGCTGGAACCCTGGCAGGAACTGGAGAAACAGGAACGCCAGCTCCGGGAGGAACTCCGCCGCAAGGGCGCCGTCTTCCAGCCGGGTCATGCCGTCATGCGAAAGCTCGAGGCTGATCTGGCGGTGGTGATGGACAAGCTGCAGGCCGAGCTTGATGTGGCCGTCCAGCGCTTCGACGTCGAGCTGGCCTCCGCCCGGGAAAAGTTGAAATCGCTCGAAAGCAAACTGCCCGAGTACCACGACGTCACCGCCAAGTACGAGAAGGAGCTGCAGGATTACGGCCTCATGGAGCAGGGCCAGCTCGACTGGAAAAAAGCCCATGCGGACATGGCCCTGAACATCGCCAAGCTAGAATTTGGTGCAGACCGCGACCGTGTTCACATGGACTTCGAAAGCATGGTGAATCTGCGCGACGTCAACCCCATCTCACCCAACAAGTCCAAACTCGTCATGATCGCTTTTGGTTTGAGCCTCGCGCTTGCGATGGGCATACCCGCCGTGCTCATTTTTACCGACACAACGGTCAGCCACCTGCAACAACTGGAGAACAAGACCGGGCTGAGAGGCATCGGCGTGGTGCCCCTCACCAAGCCGGAGGTTTTGGAGGACATCTTCCGCTCCCCGTCCCTTGATGGCAAGGTGCCCAGCTTCGTGCTGGAAACCTACCGCATCATTCGCAATCATATCTGCGTCCATCCTGGCAGGAACAACCGCAGCCAGGTCGTCATGGTCACCAGCGCCCGGCCCTCGGAAGGCAAGACCCTGCTCGCCTGCAACCTGGCCTGGGCCTTTCATACCATGGGCGAAAAGACCCTGCTGGTGGACTGCGATATGCGCAGGGGGCGCGTCGCGGACATCACCCAGGTGCCCAATGCACCGGGCATCTGCGGCCTTCTCACCGGCTCCGCCAGTGAGAAGGACGTCATTTTGAGCACCGGTTTCGCCGGTCTTGACGTGATCCCGCGCGGCCCGGTCGTTGCCGGGGCCACAGAGCTGCTCTGCCAGAAGAAATTCGAGAACCTCGTTGCCGGCTGGCGTCTGCGTTATGACCGCATCGTGCTCGACACGCCACCCGTCCTCGGCCTGGGCGAAACCTCCACCATTCAGCGCGTGACCGATGGCGTCGTCGTCGTCGTGCGCGCCCACAAGACTCCGGCCAAAGACGTGGGTGAAGCCACCGAGCTGCTGCGCAAATCCGGTGCCCATCTCTTTGGCTTGGTGCTCAATGCCGTGGATATGTCGAAAATGGCGAATTACTACAATTATTACTATTACTCTGCCGAATACTACGAGGCCATGGAGGCCGCCAGACCGGAGAAATGACCGCCCAGACCGCCCCCTTCACTGGCGGCGTTTTGTGTGCGGCTGCAATTGCAATCACCCTGCGGGGACACCGCGACAGCCACCAAGTCAGCAGACTCTCTCATAGGCAGCAATCATGATAAGCAGGATCAGCTCATATCTGCCGGAAGGCGTGCTGGACAACGAGCAGCTTTCGCAGCTTTTTCCCGTCTGGGCGGCGGAGGACATTTTCAAAAAGACGGGCATCAGGCAGCGCCGGATTGCGGCTCCTGGTGAATGCGCTTCCGACCTTGCCGTCGAGGCCGCCGCAACCCTGCTCAAGGGATGTCCTGCGGAGAGCATCGACTCCCTGATTTTCTGCTCGCAATCGGGAGACTATCGCCTGCCTTCAACCTCCTGCCTGATCCACGAGAGGCTGGGGCTGTCCCGGCAGTGCAGTGCGATTGATATTGGCCAGGGGTGCTCCGGCTACATCTATGGCCTGTCTCTGGCCGCCGGCCTCATCCAATCCGGTCAGGCGGAGAATGTCCTGCTCCTCAACGCCGACACCTACACACACTTTCTGGCGCCGGACGACCGCTCCACCAGGGCGATCTTCGGTGATGGCGCCGCCGCCACGCTGCTGTCTTCCACGAGCGGTTCGCGGCTCTCCGCCTTCGCTTTCGGCACGGATGGCAGGGGCGCAGAATACCTCATGATGAAAGGGGGCGGATGCCGCCACCGCGAGGACGGTGCGGAGACCGTGATTCGCATGAACGGGCCCGAAGTGTTCGGCTTCACCCTTCGCGTGGTGCCTGAACTGGTGGAGGCGATCCTGCGGAAATCCGGTCTGGGAATCGACGATATTGACCTGTTCGTCTTCCATCAGGCCAACCTGTTCATGCTGGAACACCTGCGCAACAAGGTGGGCATCCCAGGTTACAAGTTTTTCACCCATCTCCAGGAGTGCGGCAACACAATTTCCGCTAGCATCCCCATAGCCTTGGAGGCTGCTCTCTCCAGCGGTCGTCTTCACCCCGGTCACAAAGTGCTGCTCGCAGGCTTCGGGGTGGGATGGTCATGGGGAGGCTGTCTGCTGGAATGGCTGCCTTGATTTCTCAACCATCACCCGTCAATTTCCATGAAACGAACCGATTTGTTGTCCAAGCTGGCCGAAGCTCTCCAGGAGTCTTCCGTGACCATTTGTGAATCCACCCGCCTGGCCTCGCTGGTGATGTGGGATTCGATGAAGCAGCTCGAGGTCGTCACCATCCTTGATTCGGCGCTCGGCGTCCAGGCGCCGATGGGGGCGCTCGCCCACTGCCGCACCGTGGGCGATCTGGTGTCCATTGCCAGCCACAAGCTAAACTAAGAGGATCTGATGGCCACGGCTTCCGCCATCATTTCCGGAGAAGAAGCCGTTGCCGCCTTCGGCAAGGTTTCCACCGGCCACGCAGGAAAGGAGGAAGCGGGTGCGCCACTGGCCGCCGTTTCCGTCGGCACCGATGCGGAAGCGGCGGTTGAACCCCGGCTGGGCGAGATCTCTCTCATCACCCCTGACGACGAGGAGGCAGTGGCCCGGTTCTATGCCGGGTTTGAGCGTGAAGCCCGCTCCATCGAGTTTTGGCGCCAGCGCCTGCTGCTCTGGTGGCGGGACAACCCCGCGTACTGCGAGGACTGGCCGCGGGGCGTGAAGATGATCGAAGGGGGCCGCATCGTCGGCGTCATCTCCGCCATCCCCACCCGCATCCGCCACGAAGGCCGGGAAACCATCGCCGCCTCGCTCACCACCTGGCGGGTCGAAAAAAGTCATCGCTCCGGCAGCCTGGTCATGTTCGAGGCCGTTCTCGCCCATCATGCCCGACGCACCATCATCGATGGCACCCCCACACCCGATGTGGTCCACATCCTCAAGCATTTTGGCTTTCACCGCCCGCACGAGCATTTCACCGCCACCCGCTTCGTTTGCAACTGGTGGCGGGTTTTCATGCGTGGTCATGGTGGTCGGCCTCCGGTCCTGGGCTCCTCTCGCATCTACCTGGACGGGCAGCCGGCCGCCCCCGGCCAAGTCGAGCCCCTGGTCGATGCCCTCTGGGCTCGCACCCGGCACCAGTTCGACATGGTCGCCGTGAGGGACAGCGCCCACTTGCAATGGTTTTGCTGCTTTGGGCGGCTGCCTGGCAGATTTGGGGTGGTCATCACCGATGGTGCCGGTGCGGCCATCGCCGTGGCGGTGGGCATGGACATGGGTGGAGGGGTGGCCTGGCTGGTGGATGTCTGGTGCGATTTCAGCCAGCCCGCCGCCTTGGCGGCGGTCGTCGCCAGATCGCGCTGGCACACCCGGCGGCTGGGGTTTCATTCTCTCTGGGTGCCCCACTTTCATCCCGCTGTTGCCGCTGCCTGCGGGCCGGTGCGGAGCCACAGTATTCCCATGAGCGCCTTTTTCAAGTCTCCCGCAAGCCAGAATGGCAAACACCTTCTTTCATACTGGCCGGTTGCCTCCGGTGACTTTGGTGTGTAAGCACACCCCAGAATGAATGGCATGGCACAAGGCTTCCTGGACGGGCTGCTCATGGCGGCGCGTCCGTTCTGGCAGGGCCCCATGATTCTGTTTTTCCACGGCGTGGACACCGCGATCACGGACTCGCGGGTGCAAATGCTGCACATGCCCCGCGACCAGTTTGTCCGCTTCATGACCTCCTTGCGCCGCCGCCATCGTGTGATTGGCGTGGATGAACTGGCCGCCTGCCTCGAATCCGGCACCTCCCCGCCCAGGAATGCCGTGGTCCTCACCTTTGATGACGGCTACGTCAACAACCTCACCGTGGTCGCCCCCATCATGCAGTCGCTGGGGCTGCCCTGGAGTGTTTACATCAGCACCCGCCATGTCGAGGAATCCCCGCGCTTCCCTTCCTACATCGCGCGTGCGGCGCTTTACTACACCGAAAGGGCGGAGGCCTCCCTGCCGGGATTTTCGGAGAAGATATCACTCAGGACGCCAGGCGAGCGTGATCGGGCCTATGGCGAAGTTTCCGTTTTGCTTAAAACAGAATCTTTGGCGGGGGTGGAGAAATTGTGCCTGGAGCTGCAGGCGCTGATGCCGGCGGACCGCTGGCAGGAGCTCAACCACCGCTTCTCCAGCGACCAGGTCATGAACTGGGAGCAGGTGCGCCAGCTCAAAGAGGCAGGAGCACTCATCGGGGCGCACTGCCACGACCACGCCATCCTGCACCAGGCCCAGGGGGAGGACGAGGTCCGGCGCCAGGTCACGCTTTCCCAGTCCCTCATCGCCCGGCAGGTGGGCGAGTGCCGTCATTTTGTCTTTCCCAACGGCAAGCCCAGTGACATCTGCCCCGCCGCGCTTGACGCCGTGCGGCAGGCCGGTTTCCGCACCGGCATGACCACCGTTCCGGGCTTCATCACACCCTCGGCGGCCCCGCTGCTGCTGCCCCGGTTCTCCTTCCAGACGATGCGCGAGATGAGGTATGGATGCTTAAGACAGCGTCTCTCCTGGGTCGCCGGGCGGCGTCCCGCCGCCTCCCCCGTGGAAGGGTGAGCAAGTCGGGCGGGCAGCCGTAGCGAAGCGAAGATAGCCTGCCGCAGGCAGCCCGAAGGGCGAGCAACGCGAGGCAATCCCCAGCCCGCCGCCTTGGGTCGCCGACCTTGCAAAGGTGACCGAGACGAACGGAGCCCTCCGGCCTGCACTGACGGCGCTGTGGGGCGCGAAGAGCAATGGAATTTTTCAATGCTCTTGTCTGACAGGACGTTCGGGTGAATGGAACGCAACCCCGCGCCCGCCTCCCGGATGAACCCGAAACCAGGCCGCATCAGCCATGCCCCGCAGTATCTGGGGCGGCGGGCGTTTGGGAGCTCCAGACGGCGATTTTCCAGCCCCGTCAAACACCTTTTTGCGTCCGGTCGCGTGATTCGGCCAAATGGGCTGTGAACAACCTCCCGGCACCGCACCCTTTCCGCCTCCCAGAAAGGCGCTGGAACGACCATTCTACAAGGGGCTGGCGCTCGCGGAGGCGCGCTTTTGAGGGTGGGCCAAAACGCGCCCTGTGGGGCGCATGTGTAACACTACAAAAGTGGTCAGCAAGGGGGCTCCTCTCCAACAATGGCCGTGGAAGCGCAAACCTCCCTGCCCTTCCCCCCTCAACACGTCAGTCATAACCACAGATAACGACCCACCTCATGAAATCCGTCAAATCACTTCTGGCACTCGCTGCCATCTTCGGAGCCGCCACTACGGCTTCTGCCGCGACCCCGTCAACCACGGCGACCATCATTCGCCTCACCGGTTCCACCGCTTATCGCAGCCCTACCCAGACCGTGCTCAAGGCCCTCTTCACCGTCAGCGGTTCTGAGCCTCTTATCGCCTGGGACTCAACTTCGACCGCCTACGTGGGTTCAAACTCGGGCTTCATCTGGGGCCACATCGGTTCCACCGAAGTGATCCTTGAAACCACCTTCACCGGTTCGGTCGGTGGCATTCAATCAGTGGCTGGCAATGGCTCCCTTACCGTTGCATGGCTCCCCGACACCCTGGCCGACGGTACTCCCGTTGCTACCACGGCTGGCGTCAGCACTGGCACCAATCCCCTGGTCACCCTTGACAACCTGAAGCCTGCCGACCTCACCATGGCCGACAACTTCCAGAGCGCGACGCCCTTCCGTACTCCCGTCCTGACTGACAACACCGTCGCCATTGTGCCGTTCACATGGGTGACCAATCCTGGCCTCACCGCCACGGTCCTCAGTGCCACCACCACCGCAGCCACTGCGCAGGTCACGCTGGCCGACACCACCGGTCTTACCGTGGGTGAGCGCGTGTTCAGTTCGAAGATCCCTGCCACCACCATCGCTTCGGTGGACAGCAGCACCCAGATCACTTTGACCACCTTCTCGGGCGTCACGGCTGGTACTGCCAACGCTTCGTTCGTCCCCGCCGGTGCCAATCCGATCTCCAACATGAATCCTCAGATCGCACAGGCTCTGTTCGGCAATGGCAGCGCTTCCCTCGCCCTGTTCACCGGCAACCACGCCGATGAGTCCTCCAGCAATGCCAACGGCACCGTGTACGCCATCGGCCGCGATCCTGACTCGGGCACCCGCGTCATCGAGTTTGCCGAATCCGGCATCGGCGTCTCTTCCACGGTCGTCCAGTACCAGCCTACCCTCTCGGGCAGCGCGGTTACCTCCCAGATCCCCTGGCCCCAGGAAACGGTTGATGGCATTGTCTTCACCCAGGGTAATGGCGGCTACAACAGCGGCAGCGGTCTGCGCACTCCTCTTGAAGCGACGACTTCCGGCATCAATGGTTACTACGTTGGCTTCCTGGGCATCTCTGATGCAAACACGGTCAAGGGTCTGGGCGGCCAGTGGCTCACCTGGAACGGCGTTCCGTTCTCCGTCACCGCCGTGGAAGAAGGCCAGTACACCGCCTGGTCCTATGAGCACCTGATGTACCAGCCCACCCTCGCCAGCAACAAGAAGACCCTCGCCGCCTCCTTTGTCACAGCCCTCCAGGGCTATGCCACCGACACCGCCAAAGGGACCTCCATCAGTCTGAGCGACATGAAGGTCGTTCGCCTGAGCGATGGCGGTGTTATCACGCAGAACTACTAAGTGTAACAATTCTTTACCTCTAGCCCATCTATCTCCAAACACTCATGAACTTTTCCAAACTAAGGTCAATGACGCTGCTGGCGCTCGCCGCCGGAGCAGCGTACTTGACGCCGGCTGCGCAAGCAGTTCCGGCAGCGGCCGCCGACGGGGACTTGATCCTCGGCGTGCGCGCCTCCAGTGGCGCGGGTGCCACGACCGACTACGTGCTTGATCTCGGCTCCGCCGCGACCATTGCGGGCAATTCCTCCGCGACGACGGTCAAAACCATCGGCACCGATCTCAACGCGCTCTTTGGTCTGGGCTCGAACTCCTGGAGCACCAGCAGCACGGTGTTCTGGGGTGTCGTAGGCACCACCGGTGATTTCAATGCCGTGGGTTCCGATCCAGCCAAGACGGTTTGGGCCACCCGCCCGCGTCCATCTGGTGGCATTCTTGCCACCCCTTGGGCACGCCAGAGCAGCAGCACCCAGGGTGTTACCGCTGGCAAAATCGAGGGCATGAGGAGTGCCTATGATTCCGGAACCGTTGCTGGTTCCGTCAGCAACTCGGTGGAGCAGGCCCTCGCGACTGTCACCAACAACTGGGCTTCCTACCAGCCCGGCGGCACCCTGGCCAACTCGGGTCCGGCCCCTGGCGTCAGCTTCGCAGCATTCAATCCCACGATTGAAGGCAACCCCGGCGATGTTCTGGACCTGTTCGAGATGCAGCCCGGCTCCGGCAGCGGCGTCTTCCAGGGCAGCTTCACTCTGAGCAGCGCGGGTGTGGTGACCTTCACCCCTGCCTCCGTTGAAGCCAGCGTCGTCAGCATCGCTTCCTCCACCTACTCGGTGGGCGAAACCGCAGGTTCCGTGACGGTGACCCTCAGCCGCCCCACTTCTGTGGGTCCGGCCAGCGTGCTGCTCAGCACCAGCGACGGCACCGCCCTTGCCGGCACCGACTACGCCGCGCAGTCCTCCGTTGAGGTGGATTTCGCTCCTGGTGCAGCCACGGCCACGGCGACCATCCCGGTCACCAACCGCGCTGGCGCTGGTAGCGACGGTCGTAGCTTCACCGCCACGATCGTTGCCAATTCCGGCATCACGACGATTGGCGCCACGGCTTCGACCACGATCTCCATCAGCAACTCCCCCGCTGGTGTGGTTGATTTCGACAGCGCCAGCTACTCGGTCGTTTCTGGCAACGTCACGCTGCACCTTGTGCGCAGCGGCGGCACTGCCGCCACGACCGTGACGGTGACTTCCTCGAACACTGCGCTGGTCGCGAACCCAAGCTCCGCCGTGTCCTTCGCGCTGGGTGTGAACACCGCCACGGTGGTCCTTCCAGTGTCCGTCTCCACGTCGTTCATCGCTACGACCGTGACCTTCACGATCGGCACTGGCGCTGGCGTGACCCATCCTACCGCCACGACCAGCGTTGTTGGTCTTGACACCGCTCCTCCGGTCATCGCCGTGACGGTCCCAGTGGCCGCCGCAGCCACAGTCACGGGCGCCACCTCGCCCGGCAACCTTCTGGTCTCTGCCACCGTCAGCGACAACGTTGGCATCGCCAGCGTCAAGGTTGGCATCAACGGCACCTTCACCGACATCACCAGCCAGGCTTCCGCCGGTGCCACCAGCACCTCGAAGACCTTCGCGCTTGTGTCGGTTTCGGGTCTGATTGCCGGTTACAACACCGTCGATGTGCAGGCTATCGACACCAATGGCAACGTCAGCGATGTCGTGCGTCTGGTGAAGTACACCTCCAACGTGGTGGCGACCGCCAACATCAACCTCGCCGGCACGACCGTCGTGGCTCCTGCTGCCAGCACCACGCTGCTCACGACTATTGCGGCGACCACGAAGTGGACCATTGGCACCAGCTATACGATCACGGCCGCCCAGTTCTCCGATAGCACGGGTGCCAAGACCCTCACTCCTAGCGACTCATCGTTCACGTTCAGTTCCTGGACGGTTCCTGGCATCGGCACGGTCACCACTCCGGCCCTCACCTTCGTGATGAGCGCCGCGATTGCGAACACCCCGATCACCGCCAACTATGTTGCCACGCCCTTCAAGGCCGCAGCGGCTGGCAACTATGATGGTCTGGTCACCGTCCGCTCCGGTTTCACTGGAAGCAACCACACCTATGGTTTCCTCCATGTGGTGCTCACTTCCAAGGGCTCCTTCACGGGCAAGCTGCAGATTGACGGCATCAGCACCACGGCCGGCACCCTCACGGGATCGCTGGACAACAGTGGCGTCGCCCATTTTGGCACGGCTTTGAACAGCTTCCTGTCCATCGCCCGCACGTCTGAGGCCAACCTGATCCTCTCCTTCTCGATTGACCTGACTGGCCACACCCTCACGGGCGTTGCTTATGACGGCACCAATCTGTCGGACATCAGCGCTAATCAGGCCACCACGACCCCGGCTTCGGCCTATCTTGGCAGGATCTTCAACTTCGTGCTTCCGCCCGATGCTTCGAAGACTCCCACGACGTCGTTCCCCCAGGGTTACAGCGTTGGCAATATCGCCATCAGCTCCACCACGGGTGCTGTCACTGGTGCTGTGAAGCTGGCTGATGGCAGCGTCGGCACGGTTTCCTCCACCTTCGTGGCTCCCGTTACTGGTGGTTCCACCTACACCGTGCCCCTTTACGTGCCCCTCTACGGTGCCGGCACCGCTGCCAGCCCTTACACGGGCTCGATCAGCGGCCTGGCCACCCTGGACAACTCGCAGACGAACACCGACATTTCGGCGACGACCCTTCATTGGTTCAAGCCAACTGGCGGTACCCTCTATGCGACTGGCTGGCCCACAGGTGCCTCGGTGGCTCTGAACGGCACGATCTACACTGGCAGCGCTACGTCGGCCCCCATCGCCGGCCTGGGTCCTGTCACAACGCCTGCTACGACCACGCACGGCAATGCCAAGGCAATCTTCTTCGCCCCCGCGACGGTGACCTCCCCGGTCACCCTGAACGTGACGAAGACGCTGAACATCAGCACCGCCTTCGCCTTCGCGAATGCACCTACGGACACGACCTTCGCGCTCACGCCGACGGCCGCCTCGGGTTACTTCACCGTGAAGTACAACGGCAGCACCGTGGTCAATGGCAACGGCATCATCCTTCAGAAGGGTGCAAACGTCGGCGGCTTCGGCTACTGGACGAACACTGTTGACAGCTCCGAAGTGACCCTGACCAAGGATTGATCAACTGATCCGGCAGGCACCTGCTAAGGCTCTGAGCTGCGAGTTCCGAAAGGGGCTCGCAGCTTTTTCTGTCTGCACGCAGCGCCAAACTCGCCGTCTTAACGTGGTTAGGGCCAGGCCCTCCGTCTTTCGCAACGGAACAGTCACACAGGACAACTGTGAAATTCCTTCTCCCCATGGTCCTGTGCAGGGCTGCAATTGAACCCGCCGAACCATCCCCGGCAGCCGTGACGACGGCGCTGGCCACAAGAATGCCTCCTGCTCTTGGTGGTCCTGCCGTCGCTAGAGATGTGCCGCCTGGCGGGCCCTCACCAAACAACCTCGCTCATTTAATTCGCTACCTCACACCCACCATGAAACTCGCTCGATTGAAATCGCTCACGCTGCTCGCTTTCGCCGCTGCGTCTCTCGCTTTAACACCCGCTTTAAAGGCGGTTTCATCCAACACCGGTGATTTGTTTTTGGGCGTGCGCGCTGGCGGCGGGGCAGGCGCGACGCAAGATTATGTGATCGACATCGGCCCGGCGTCCCAATTTGAAGGGGGCACCAGCATACTCACCTTGAATCTGGGCAGTGTGGGCACGGATCTGTCGTCGGTCTATGGGTCGGGATGGAACGCCCGCAGCGACGTGTTCTGGGGCATTGCTGGCACCACCGGATCATTCGCATCGGTGGGCAGCGATCCCGCCAAAACCTTGTTTGCCACCAGGGAGGAGACCACGGTGGGCACCCAGAGCACTCCATGGGTGCGTCAGGCGAGCAGTACTCAAGGTGTTACCACCTCGAAGGTATCATCGATGCAGGGTCAGTTTAACGGCAGCAATTCAGCGGGAGTCAGCGCCACCAATGCCGTCTTTCAGAGCGACACGGACACCAATAGCTGGGCTTCCTTCCAGTCGGGAGGAACGTTGGCCAACTCGGGTCCGGCCCCCGGCATCAGCTTTGCCGCCTTCAATCCCACGATCGAGGGCACTTTTGCCAATGGCACAAGCGGCGAAGCGTTGGACCTTTATCGCATGCAACCCGGCTCGGGCAATGGCGATTACCTGGGGCGCTTCGTCATGAGCGACAGCGGCCAGCTCTCCTTCATTCCCGTTGCCGCCTTCGGCTCTGGCACGGCAACCATCCAAAACGCCACCTACTCAGTGACCCCGAGCAGCGGCACCCTCAATGTCACCGTCACCCGCAGCGGCGACACCGCCAGCCCGGCCAATGTCACCCTCAGTTCGACCGATGTCTCCGCCACGGCAGGAACGGATTACACGGCGGTCAACCAAGTGGTTTCCTTTGATCCGGGTGTCACCAGCCAGATCGTTCCCGTGACGATTCTCCCCGGTTCCGTTGGCGGGACTTTCACCCTGAGCCTTTCCACCTTCTCCATCGGGCTGACGGCGGGTGCCAATGCCACCTCCACGGTCACCATTGCTAACCCGGTCGTACCCAGCGTGATCAACCTGGCCGGCGCCAGCTTCAACGCCACCCAGCACGACACCAGCGTCACCATCAATCTGGTGCGTTCCGGTGGAACCTCGGCAGTGAGCGTGAACATCGCCACCGCCGCCGGCACCGCCATCGCGGGAACGGATTACGTGACGCCCACCGGCTCTGCTGCCACGGTTACCTTCAACGCCAACGTCAACACCGCCAGCGCCACCATCACCCTGATTCCGGCGACCTCCGCTTCTCCGCCCGACAAGCAGTTCACCGTCTCGCTCACCAGCCCCGGCACCAACGCCAGCGTTGGCTCCACGCAGCCGATGGCGACGGTGCACATTCTGGCCGATGACACGACGCCGCCCTCGGTGGTGATCAGCTCGCCTGCGGCGAACGCCGTTGTGCCCGGTGCTGCCGTCACGATCTCCGGCTCGGCCTTTGACAACAAGGAAGTTTCCGAAGTGACCGTGAGCCTCAACGGTGGCACCGCCACCGATGCCACCCTCGCGCCGAATCAAACGGGGGCCACCTGGTCCCTCATCGTCACCGCCGCCGGCGGGCTGAACACCGTCAAGGTGATCGCCTACGACGCCAAGCGCAATGCCTCCCCCGCCGTCACGCGCAGCTTCACCTACACCCGCAAAAGCGGTCTGACGGTCACGGCTTCGCCAAGTATAGGCGGTACGGTGACCGGCACCCTGACGGGCATCAACCCTTACACCGTGGGCTCCACTTACACGCTGACGGCCACACCCAAAACGGGTTACGTCTTCAATGGCTGGACGGTGCCTGGCCTGACCGGCCCCGCGACGCAGGTGTCGAAGCTCACCTATGTGTTCAACGACACACTGGCCAACGGCACGCCCCCCACCATCACCGCCTCCTTCGTCCTGAATCCGTTCAAGGCCGCGAACACCGGCGCCTTCAATGGTCTGGTGACCGATGCGAATGCCGCGACCGCGAGCAACAGCACCACCGGTTTCATCAACGTGGTGGTGACCGGCACCGGCACCTTCACCGGCACACTGAAGATTGACGGGTTCACGCTGAAATTCTCCGGCTTGTTCGACAACACCGGCGTGGGCCTCTTTGGGGTCAACCGCGACACCACCGTCATGGTGCCTCGCACCACCAAGCCCGCCCTGGTTCTGGCGCTGTCCGATGATCTTACGGGTGGTTCCAACACGATCTCCGGCACGGTAAAGCAGTATGATCGCACGAAGCTGGTCTCCACCTCCAACTTCACGGCTGATCAGGCCGCCTTCAGCGCCGCCATCCCGATTCTGGGGACCTACACCGCCAACAGGGGCCTTTACACCGTCGCCCTGCCGCTCTCCGGGACCCAGACCAACGGCCTGAACGCCGCTACGGACTATCCGCAGGGCACCGGCGTCGGTTCTCTCACCGTCACGGCGGCGGGCGTGGCAACTTTCGCCGGCACCCTGGCCGACGGCACCGCTGTCATGGCTAGCGCACCGGTCAGCAAGCACTACACCGCCCCGCTCTACGCACAGCTTTATACTGCTCTGAACGGGTCGTTCAGCGGCCTCGCCGCCCTGGACCTGACGCAGACCAGCACCGATGTGAGCGGCGCAGGTTTCCATTGGTTCCGCCCCTGGACCAACAACGCCCAGTATTACCCCTGGGGCTGGGATGAAGGTGTGAGCGTTGACCTGATCGGCGCGCAGTACGCGTCCGTGGTGGGCTCCAGCGTGCTGAAGAAGCCGGGCACCCCGAGCGCCGCCTTGAGCGCACCGACCTCTCCCAATGGCACCCTGGTGTTCAGCGACGGCGGTCTTGCCAGCAGTGTTTCCAAGCTGGTGAGCGTGTCGCCAAGCAACGCGGTTTCCACCGGCACGCCTCCCGACGCGAGCTTCGGCCTCACGATCACCGCCGCCACCGGCAAGATCGCCGGCACCTTCACCAACCCGGTCACCTTCAGCAAGCCTCTGTACCAGGGCATCATCCTGCAGAAGGGGCTCAATGCCGGAGCCTATGGTTTCTTCCTCACGGTGGCTCCCAAGGTGGCGGACGGCACCGGCCTGTCCGGCAACGTCAGCCTGATCGGCAAATGATCTGCGGCTGATTTTCCTGCGTCTTCTTGACTGCGAGCCTCGCAAGGGGCTCGCAGTTTTCCTTTCCCTCTCTGGTTGGGATTTGCCTGCCGGGAGATGAGGGCCAAAGTCACAGCAATGTTACCTCGCGCTGGTTCGCCTGCGGGCAGAATGACGCCACAATGCCGGCCCATGAGATCGCATTCATCTCCGCGTTCAATCACTGGTCGATGGCTTTGCCTGCTGGCCGTGATCGTGGGGGCATGGGCAGGCTGCTGCCGGGCTCCGGCCGCCCAGTTGGTTGCGCCGGTTGACACGGTGGATCTCAGCAACGTTGGCTATTTGCCCTCCGCCTATTTTGGCAGCGCCGTGGCTGTTGACAATGTCACGGCACTGGTTGCCGGGCTGAGGCCAGGGGCCTTTCTGGGCATCGTGCAGGAGTTTGATTTTGATGGCACCAACTGGAACGCCGGGGCGCGGCTGGATGCGCTTCCGGGCGTCCTCGATACGACCGGCTTTGGTGCGGCCGTGGTGCTCTCGGGAAACACTGCCGTGGTGCTGGCGCGCCCGTCCACAAGCACCACCAGAGGCATATACGTTTTCGGCCGGGATGCCTCCGGCACCTGGAGCCTGCAAAAACTCTTCACCGCAGACGACTGGCCGATTGCGAACGTAACGAGCGTAGCCCTTTCTGGCAACACGCTGATGTTCGGCAGCCCTGTCGCCACACCCCCGGGCTCCAAGGTGGCCTGCGGGGTGGTGGATGTGTTTGTGGGCGTGGGTGGATTTTGGACCCATTTGCAAACTCTTCGCCCTGCTGATCCGGTGCGGGGCCAGCATTTTGGTGCCTCGCTGGCCATGGATGGTGACAGCATCGCCATTGGTTCGCCCAATGCATCGGTGGCCAAAAGGGCAAACCAGGGCGCCTGCTATGTGTTCCACCGGGTGGCAAATGCCTGGAAGGAGACTGCGGAGGTGATTGATCCTGCCGGGGCGGCCAGCTATTTGTTCGGCACCACCGTGGCCCTCTCCGGCACCCGCCTGCTGGCGGGGTCACCGGGGAGGACCTACTACACGGCCAAGGGGGCCGTGGCGGCCTTTCATCAGGACAGTCATGGCATCTGGCGTTCCGAAGGCCCTCTGCCCGCGCCGCTGCCAGACCCTGATCCCTCGGTCCTGGCCGCTCCTCTGTTGCTCGGCGACCGGATCGCCTTGTCCGGCAGCATCGCGGTGGTGGGCAACAGCACCTCGCTGATCTCCACTGACCGCTCCTACATCTACCAGCGCAGGGGCAATGCATGGGTGCAGCTCGCCCCGTTCGCACCCGATCCTGCGGCGCTTACGGTCGCCCCATTCCCCGTCCAGTCTTCCGTGGGCGGTGTGGTCGCCATTTCCGGGCCAAACATCTTGGTGGGCTCGCCCAACGAAACCTCGGCCGCCGGGGTGCGCAGCGGTGTGGCGCGCTTTTACAGCAATGTGGACAATCTGGCGATCTTCGACGGCCCCGCTCTGGATGCGCCCGAGCTCGTGCCGGCCAACCTCGGCGACACCATCACGATCAATCTGGGCGATCTGGTGCTGGGGCGCACCATCACCCGCTCCTTCACCCTGCAAAACCTGGGCACCGACCCGATTACGGACGTGTTGTGCACAGCCGACAACCCGGATGTCGTCACTCCTCCCGACCCGGTCGTGTCGCTCGATCCGGACGCCAGCATGACTGTGACGCTTGTTATCACGCCCTCGGCCGACGGGGACTGGCAGACTCAGATTGTCGCTTGCAGCCAGGATGGCACCGGGCCGCCGCCGGTGACGCTTGAACTTGTCGCTTTGGTCATTGACGTGCCTTCGCCTCCTTTCATCGTGGCGGAACCTGCATCCACCGAGCTCAGGTATCAGGGCTCCTGCCTGCTCAGCGTGCAGTCGTTTGGAACGGCCCCCCTGAGCTATCAGTGGTTTCATGATGGCAAGGCCATCGCAGGTGCCGTCAGCAGCACGCTTTCGTTGACCGGGGTCACTCTCGGTGACGCGGGCAGTTACACCGTGACGGTGAGCAACGATGTGGGCAGAGACTTCTCAACCGCGGCTTCGATCTCCGTTTATGAAATGGCGGCCACCACCTCGCAAAGATTCAATGAGGGGGATTCTTTTGTCCTGGCCGCGCCGGTGGCGGGTCCCGGCCTGCAGGTGCAATGGCAGCTCAACGGCGCCGCGCTGAGCGACAACGCGGTGTACTCCGGCACTGGAACCGGGACGCTTGCGGTCAATTATGCGAGCGCGGCCACGGCTGGAAAGTTCTCGGTGCTGGTCACCGCAGGAAGCACCACGATCACGGCAAAAACGTTGAATGTTTCCGTGCTGTCACGCCCGGTGATTCAAAGCGATGTGACTGCCCTGGCCTCTCTTTCGGTAACATCTGCGCTTTCGTTTCAATTTGTCACCTCACCCGCATCCACCCGCTTTGTCTTTGCCGGGGTGCCGCCGGGCATTGTGGCGAATACGAAGACAGGAGCCCTCACCGGCGCTCCCAGCAGCCCTGGCAAGTACCTCCTGCAGGTTGCAGGAGCCAATGCTGCCGGAACCGGCCCCGGGCTGGCGATTCCGGTGGTGGTCACACCCGTGGCGGCCGGAGCGGTGGGGACGTTCCAGGGCATCATTGGACGAAATCCAGCCAACGGCAACCTCGGCGGCCAGGTGGTGCTTTCAGTCACTGCCAACGGTCGTTGCACCGGCTACGCGACTGCAGGTGCCAGTGTTGTCCGCTTCAACACCTCGGTGGAGGTGCAATCCGATGGCGCTCCTTACCAGGTCAACGTTTCCGCCACCCATTCAAGCGAGACCCAGCTCTTCACCTTCGATCTTGATCCCGGCACGGGCCGCCTGTCGGGGCAGTTCGTCTCGACCACCTCCCAGGGGGCCGGTTCGTCCATCACTGGCTGGCGGAATTCCTGGTCCGCCGCCAACCCCGCCACCGCCTGGAGTGACTACTTGACGTGCAGTTTGACGACCAGCCCGGCGATCACCAGGCCGCTCACGATTCCGCAGGGCGTCAGCTATGGCACGGTCGCCGTCTCCTCGGGGGGGGGCGTTACCTGGGCGGGGCGGATGGCGGACGGTTCGGTCACCACCCAGAGCAGCGTCATTTCCCCCACGCAACCCGCTGTCGGCAATGGTGCAAATCACGTTGAGGTTCCGCTGTACTTTCTTTTGAACACAGGCACCGGCAGCGCCGAAGGGCTGCTGCTCATCTCGCAGAGCAGCCCCGCCTCGGCCTTCTTCCACGGTGTGAGCGGCAGTTTTGACTGGCTGAAGCTCCCGGGAGCGGGGCGTCTCTATGCCGCCGGCATCGACCAGCATTCCCTTGCGGCCGCTGGTGGTCCCTATGCCCCTCCGGCGGGTGGATCCGTTCTTCTCGGCCTGCCGCC
>CAINXC010000429.1 GCA_903854655.1 uncultured Verrucomicrobiota bacterium
ATTAATTTTAAAATCATGAATTCAATCTTCATCTTCAAGATCCAATAGTGCCTCTTAAAGAGATGAGACAGCTTCAATTGCAGGGCCCGGACTCACATTAATTTGATAACTTGGAGTCGTCTAGGCAATTTAATCAGCATTCATGCCGGTTTGAGGCAGATCCGTTTTTGAGGCGCTGGCTGGCGGTCGATGCGCTCAATGATGTGCATGACCAGGTGATCGAGACGGCGACGGCGGAAACCTTCTTCTCCCGCACCCTGGAGATCCTGGGCTGCCGGTACGAAGTGGCGGCCAGCGATCTGGAGCGCATTCCTGCGAGCGGGCCTGTGGTGGTGGTGTCGAATCATCCGCTGGGCGGGCTGGACGGCATCATTCTGGGCGATTTGCTTCGCCGTCGTCGCAAGGACACCCGGCTGATGGCGAACTTCCTTCTCAAGAACGTGAAGCACGCGGAGGAGAACATGTTTTTTGTGGACCCCTTCCCTCGCGAGGAGGCGATGCGTGCCAATCTGACCGGGCTGCGCAACTGCCTGAGGCACTTGAAGCATGGCGGCCTGCTTGGCGTGTTTCCTGGCAACCAGGTTTCGCATTTTCAGTGGGATCGCAAGCAGATCTGCGATCCGGACTGGGTGCCCAACGTGGCCTCCCTTGTGCGCCGGTCCGACGCCACCGTGGTGCCGATTTTTATCGAGGGCGGCAACAGCCTGCTGTTCAACGTCGCCGGCACCATTCACCCCCTCCTGCGCACGGTCATGCTGCCCAAGGAGATGATCCGGCAGGCGCGCGACCCCTCGCCCGTGAAGCTGCACATCGGCACCCCCATTCCCTTCTCGCGCCTGAAGCGTTTCGAGACCGACGAAGAGATGATGGGCTTTTTGCGGCTGGCGACCTACGTCATGGGCAACCGGCCTGATGACCTGCCGCCGGAAACGCTGGCCGAACTGGCACGGGCGCAGGAGCCGGAGCCCGTTGCCCAGCCCCTGCCTCCGGAGCTTCTGGAGGCGGACATCGCGGCTCTTGCCCCGTCCTCGTGCTTGCTGAAACAGGGCGATTTCGAAGTGTACATGGCCCGCCATGAGGAACTGCCCCATGTGATGCAGGAAATCGGAAGGGGCCGGGAGGTGAGCTTCCGCGCCGCTGGCGGGGGCACCTTGAAGCCTGTCGATCTCGCCCCGCACGACGAGCACTATCACCATCTTTTTGTGTGGCATCGCAAGGATCGGGCGGTGGTGGGAGGCTACCGCCTTGGCCTTGCCGACGAGATCCTGGCGAAACACGGGCCCGCCGGGCTCGTTTGCAGCAGCCTGTTCGATTTGAAGCCCGCCTTCCTGGAAAAGCTCAACCCAGGGCTGGAACTGGGCCGCTCCTACGTCCTGCCGGAGTACCAGCGCAACTACAACTCCCTGCTGCTGCTGTGGGCGGGCATCCTCGCTTTTGTGGCCCGCGAACCCCGCTACCGCATCATCTTCGGCTCCGTGGGCATCAGCCAGGGCAACGAGTACACGCCTGCCTCGCGCACCTTGATGGTGAACTACATGCGCGAGCATCTCAGCCACCCCTCGTTCTCCGTGCAGGTGGAGCCGCGCAGCCGCTTCACGGGGGTGAAGCTCAGCGGCCTGAAGCGGGAGGAGATCAGCGGCCTGGTGCAGAGCGTGGAGGATGTCTCCACCCTCGTTACGGGCCTTGAGCACGACGGTAAAGGGGTGCCCATTCTCATCAAGCACTACACCCGCATGAACGCCAAGCTCATCAGCTTCGGCGTGTGGAAAAATCACAGCAACGCCGTGGTCAGCTTTCTCATCACCGACCTCACCACGTCTGATCCCAAGTTCCTCAGGCGCTACATGGGCGAAGAGGGCTACGCACGCTTCATGGCCTTCCATGAGGCCGAGGAGCCGAAGGACGCGGGGGATTGATGGCGGAGTCGTCACTCGCGCCTGCGATCCGCCGTGCTTCACTCCTGTCCGCGACCATGAACCCGATTCCGAACGCTGAGCAAACAGAGTCTGTCAACGGCATCCAGATGCACTATGCCATCGAAGGCGAGGGCGAGCCCCTTGTCCTGCTGCACGGGTTCACCGGTGCGGGCGCTGACTGGAAGCATATCTTCCCCGTTCCGCCCGAGGGGCATAGGCTCATCATGCCCGACCTGCGGGGGCACGGGCGCACCACCAACCCGTCCGGGGCGTTCACCTTCGTTCAGTGCGCGATGGATGTTCTCGCGCTCCTGGACAAGCTGGGGGTTCATCACTGCAAGGCAATGGGCATGAGCGGTGGTGGTCAGACGCTGCTGCACATGGCGACCATGCAGCCGGGCCGGGTGGAGGCCATCGTCCTGATCAGCACCGCGCACTATTTTCCTGCGCAGGCTCGCGAGATCATGCGGCAGATGACGGAGGAGACACGTTCGAGCGAGGACTGGGAGGTCATGCGGCAACGCCATCACCAGGGCGACGACCAAATCCGGGCGCTCTGGCGGCAGGGCCATGCCTTCAAGGACAGCCATGATGACGTGAACTTCACGCCCGCCAGCCTGGGAACCATCACGGCGCGGACGCTGATTGTGCATGGCGATCAAGATCCGCTCTATCCCCTCGACATTGCGAACGAAATGGCGGTGGCCATTCCTCGCTCGCAGCTCTGGGTCATGCCGGGAGGCGGCCATTGCTCGATTTTCGGTCCTCACACGCCGGCTTTCCTTGAGAAAGCGATGCCATTCCTGCAGGGATAGGCTGGCCCGTCGGTGCCTGTTGGAGCCGCCTTTTCCCCGGTTGCGCCCCTGGCGCTCCCCGGTAGTATCCACGCCCCTGATTATGTGGAAAGGCCGGTTTTCTCAACCCACCAGCGAGCTTGTCCAGCGCTACGGCGAGTCCGTGTCGTTTGACTGGCGCTTGTACGCGCACGACGTGCGCGGCTCCATTGCGCAGTCGAAGGCCCTGCTGGCCGCTGGCATCATTGATGCGACCGAGCAGGCGGCCATTGAGCGCGGACTGCTGGAAATCAAGGCGGAGATCGCTGACGGCAAGTTTGAGTGGAAGCCCGCACTGGAAGACGTTCACATGAACATCGAGGCCGAGCTGACCAAGCGCATCGGCTCTGCGGGCGCCAAACTGCACACCGCGCGCAGCCGCAATGACCAGGTGGCGCTCGATGTGCGCCTATACTGCCGCGATGAGGTGGATGAGATCATCGGGCTCATCAAAACCTTGCAACGGGCCCTGATCGAAGCCGCCGAGCGGGGGGAGGGGGCGATCATGCCAGGCTACACCCATTTGCAGCGCGGCCAGCCCGTCCTGTTTGCGCATCATTTGCTCGCCTATGTGGAGATGCTGGGCCGCGACACCGCCCGCCTCACGGATGCCCGCACGCGGGTGAATGTGATGCCGCTGGGCTCCGGTGCTCTGGCAGGGTCCACCATCATCCTGGATCGGGCGCTGGTCGCCAAAGAGCTCGATTTCCCCGCCATCACGCAAAACAGCATGGATGCGGTGAGCGACCGCGATTTCGTGGCGGAACTGCTCTTTGCCATCGCGCTCTGCGGCGTCCACCTTTCGCGGCTCAGCGAGGATGTGATCCTCTGGGCCACGGCGGAGTTTGGCTTCGTCACGCTGAGTGACGCCCACACCACGGGCTCCTCCCTGATGCCGCAGAAAAAGAACCCCGACGTGGCCGAACTCACGCGCGGAAAGTCCGGTCGTCTCGTGGGCAATTTGATGGCGCTGCTCACCCTCCTCAAGGGCCTGCCGATGACCTACAACCGCGACATGCAGGAGGACAAGGAGCCTCTGTTTGATTCCATCGACACGATCAAGAGCGCGCTCGCCGTGTTCGCCGAAATGGTCTCCGGCATGGAGGTGCGTGCAGAACGCACCAAGGCCGCCGCCAGCGATCCCATGCTTCTGGCCACCGACCTGGCCGATTACCTGGTGAAGCACGGCGTGCCGTTCCGCCAGGCGCACGAGATCATTGGCAAGCTGGTCGCGTTCTCGCTCAGCGAAGGGCGCGGCTTTGCCGATCTGCAACTGACGGAGTACCAGCAGTTCTGGAGCGGCTTCGATTCCAGCCTGTACCAGGTGCTCAAGCTCGACACTGCGCTCGCGGCCCGCCAGTCCGTGGGCGCGCCCAGCCCGGCCAACGTCGCTGCCCAGCTTCATCGCTGGCGCGAAATCCTCAGCGCATGATGAGCACGGGCACCGGGCATTTCGAACTCGTCCGTATCGAGGACGGCAACGGCTGGCAGAAGGTCTCCGGCGAGATGAACTATGTCTCGCCCCACGTGCAAATCGAGACCGTGCGCTACCTCACGCCGATGCGCCAGGAGAAGCCGGTGACCTGGACCATCGCCCATCGCAAGGCGGCCGTGGCCATCGCACCGGTGCTGGAGGACGGGCGCTTCGTGCTGGTCTCGCAGGAGCGCATCCCGGTGCATGGCGAGATGTGGGAGTTTCCCGCCGGCCAGATTGACGTGCCGGTCAATGAAGTGACCTGCGAGCTGGTCGAGCACACCGCGATTACGGAACTTCGCGAGGAAATCGGCGGCGAACTGCTTCCGGGCGGTGCGCTGAAGCCTCTGGGCTATTTTTTCACCTCCCAGGGCTTCACCCAGGAGCACGTATACTTCTTCATCGCCCGGCCGGTGCGCATCACTGCAGAGCCCACCTCCATGGGCGGCGAGCATCTTAACGGCATCCGTTGTGTCACGGCGCAGGAGCTGCGCGCGATGGTGGCCAGCAACGAGATCAACACCGGCCCTACCCTGGCCCTGTACGCCAAACTATCCGCCCTGGGGCATCTCGACGCATGAGGGCAAGGCTTCCATTCCAAGAACTCGCCACGGGCATGCGTTTGATCAGCATGTGGAAATGGCCCTTGCAGAAGCTTTTCAGAGACCGTGACCGGATTGCCCGGGATCTCGGCTATGCCGACATGGAACGACCGCTCCATGAGCATCTCGATGATTTGCTGACGATGCTGCTGCGCATGGTGGTGACGCTGAGCGTGGCGGTGGTGGGGTGCTTCTGCTGGGCGACCGAAGTGATTCGTGCCTTCATGTATCCCGTATCGGTGTCCCACATTCTAGACAACGTCCCTCCTATGTTGGATCGGATCTTTATTGATCCGAAAGACATGGTCATCGCAGAGAATCATTTCTGGCTCCTTTTGGGGCTTATCATCTCAGTACCGCTCCTGGCATTCATCCGCACCAGTTTAAGGGGCAGCAGCGCAAGGGCTGGAAATTTCAATTCACTCAAGTAAAGGCAAAGCAAGCATATGTGGAAGTGGCTGTTTCAAAAGGTAATCAAGGTTCGTGAACGGGTCGCCGTTGATTTGGGCGAGACCGATACGGAAAAGCCGTTTCTGGAGCATCTTGAGGATCTGCGGACGATGATTGTGCGCATGGCGATGACGCTGTGCATCACGGTGGTGGGCACGTTTTTCTTTGCCACAGACATCATCAAGATCCTGACCTACCCGATCCATCTGGCTGGCCTTGACAACAAGATCCAGCTCATCGGCCTCGGCATCACGGATGCCTTCATGACCGAGGTGAACGCCTCGATGATGGCGGGCGTCATCCTGTCGTTCCCGCTGCTGTTTTATTTCCTGCTCCAGTTCGTTCTTCCAGGGC
>CAINXC010000430.1 GCA_903854655.1 uncultured Verrucomicrobiota bacterium
CCATACCGCCAATACGATGACGTCGTTGTTCCGTCGCCTCGTTGGGGGCGCCAAGTACCACTACTGCGCGGCGCATGCCGCGCTCGATCTCAAGCAGCTCCCGCCCGTACACGGGGATCGCGAACGCAAGTCCGAGGAGAGCCACAAGGACCTGACGGCGGAGGTGGAGGGGACGTAAATGCGGAAGACGGTGCCTTTGCCCTTCTGGCTGGACAAATCCGTGAAGCCCCCGTGGGAGCGGACGATGCCGAGCGTGGTGGAAAGCCCCAGGCCGGTGCCCTTGCCCACCTCCTTGGTGGTGAAGAAGGGATCGAAGATGCGTTCCCGCAGTTCATCGGGGATGCCGGTGCCGGTGTCACGCACTTCAAAAAGCACATGGGGACCGCTCCTGGCCTCGGGGTTCAGCACCATGAAGGGTTCGTCGATCAGAACATTGCGCACGCTGATGTCCAGACGGCCGCCGTCCGGCATGGCGTCGCGGGCGTTGAGGCAGAGGTTGAGCAGCACCTGGTGGAGCTGGGTGGGATCGCCGGCGAGGTTGGCGATGTCGGGCGCGCAGGTGACGCTGAAGGCAATGGACTTGGGGAAGGTCTCGACGATCAGGCGCTCGATCTCCTGGACCACGTCCAGGGGGCGGAGCAGCAGGCTGCGGCCTTCCACGCCGCGCGCAAAGCTGATGATCTGCTTCACCATGTCCGCCCCGCGGTTGGCGCTGTTTTCCAGGGTGGTGAGCAGTTCCAGATCACGCTGCTGGGAGAGCCTCAGGCGCAGCATGCCCAGGGACATGAGGATGGGGGTCAGAACGTTGTTGAGATCATGGGCGATGCCTCCGGCGAGGGTGCCCAGGCTTTCCATGCGCTGGGCGCGGAGGATCTGCGATTCCATGCGCTTCTTTTCGGTCACATCCGTGACGAAGCCTTCGAGGAACTGGACGTTGCCCTCCTCGTCGAAAATGCCCTGCCCGCGCTCCCAGATCCATTTTTCCGAGCCGTCGGCAGCATGAATGCGGTAGGTGACCTCGAAGGACTTGCGGCGCGCCAGCGCCTCGTCCACCTGGCGCCGCACCTCCTCCACGTCGTCCGGATGCATGAGGCTGCGGAAGTTCATCGGGGTGTTGCCAATGGCTGCCCCGGGCTCGTATCCGGTGACCTCGCGCCAGCCCTCGCTGACGAAGTCCAGCGACCAGTCCGCATCGTTGTGCGCACGGTAGGCGGCGCCGCCGGGCAGGTTGCTGAGCAGGGTGGAGATCATCCGCTCCTTTTCCACCAGGGCCTCCACCGCCTGCTGGCGCTCCTGCTCCTTGTGGGCGGTTCCCACGGCAAAGGAGAGGTTTTCGGCCAGCGCGTTGAGCACCCGTATCTCCTCTTCCTCGAAGTAGTTTCGCTCGGCGGAGTAGATGATCAGCACCCCGATCGTCAGGCCGCCGGGCTTGAGCGGAAAAGCGGCGCAGGAAAGAAACCCGCGATCCAGCGCCTCCGCCTTGGTCAGAAAGTTGGGGTCGGACCCGATGTCGTTGGACACGGCATGGGTGCCCGACCGGAAAGCCCGCGCGGCGGGGCCCCTGCCACGCACCACATCGAGGGCTGACCTGCTGACGGAGCGAACGTAGCCGCGGTCCAGGCCGGCGCAGGCCCTGGGCTTGAGGTGCGAAGTTCCCGGTTCGAGCAGCCCCACCCACGACATGAGGGCCAGGCCCTCGTCCACGGCGATGTGCACCGCCGCCTCGTACAACTGCTGCGGATCGCGCACCCGTGCAATGGCCTCGTTGATGCTGCTGCCCACGGCGTAGAGCCGGTTGAGCCGCTGCACCCGCTCCTCCGCGTACTTGCGGGCATGAATGTCCAGGCTCGATCCCGCCATGCGCCGGGGCTCGCCGGACTCGCTCCAGAGGGCCTGGCCGGAAGTCTCAAACCAGCGGTACTCGCCCGACGCGGACCTGATGCGATAATCCACACGGTAAGGCACCCGGCGCGTGAGATGGTTCTCCAGGGCTTCGCGAACCCTGGGCAGATCATCCGGGTGAATCTTCTGCTCCCAGACAAAGAAGGAGTTGGGAAACTCCTCCACCGCGTAGCCGAGCAGCTCGCGAAAGCGCGGCGAGTAGTACACCCCGCCGGAGGCGATGTCCCAGTCCCAGACGCCGCCGGTCGAGCCGCTGGCGGCCAGCGCATAGCGCTCCTCGCTCTTGCGCAGGGCGCTCTCCGCCTGCTGCCGCTCCATCTCCGCCGCCGCCCGCGCCGCAAAGATCTGGAAGATGGCCTGCAGCCGGTCACGGGTGTCCATGACGCCGGTGCTGAAGGCCGCCATGACGCCCATGATCCTGCCGTCCGCAGCGCGCAACGGGATGCCCATGTAACTCACCGCGCCCGCCTGCCTGAGCTGGGCATCTTCCGGAAAAAGCGCCTGCGCGTCGCGGTCGCAGTAACAGATTTCGCCGGCGGACACCCCGTAGCCCGGCGTTCCCGCCAGCGAGTAGGTGAAGTTCTCCTGCACCTTGCCGTCCGCACAGCAGCCCAGCGTCTGCACGCGCCTGTCCGGCTCTGGAATCAGCATGGCCACCTGGGCATGGGTGGCCTCCAGGATCCTGGCGAGATGCAGGCAAAGGCTCTGGAAAAAGGCCGCGCCGCTGGTGGCGGCGATCCCCTGCGCCATCGCACGCAGGGCTTCCTCGATCTTCCGCTCCAGGGTGACATCCGTGGCCAGGGACAGGATCGACTTGATCTCCCCCTGCTCGTTGGTGAGGGCGGAGTTGTGCCACTCACAGACAATCACCCTGCCGTCGCTGCTGAGATTGCGGTTGATGCAGCTGTTGCGGGATTCGGACCTGTCGAGCAGCCGGTGGAGCGCCGCTTCCATGATGGGCAGGTCATCGGGATGAACGAAATTCCATTCAAACGGGTGATAGCCGGTGACTTCCCCGGCCTTCCAGCCAAAGATTCGTTCCGCCTGCTGCGACCAGCGGCACACCCGCAGGCGGGTGTCGCACTCCACCAGCCCCATGGAGGTGTTCTCCAGATGAAACCTCAGCTCGGCATGCGCCTGGTGCAGCGCCTCCTCCTGCTCGCGCCGGGAGGTGATGTCGCGCAGGTTGCCGATGATGGCCACCGCCCTGCCCGCGCCATCCTTGACCACCGAACGGCTTTCGCTGATCCAGCGATAACCCCGGTTCTTGTGCAGGAAACGGAATTCGAGGGTCGGCTCGAAGTCTTCGTCCACCTGGCTGCCGCACAGTTTTTCCGCCTGCTCCAGGCGTTGCCGCTGGTCGTCCGGGTGGATCCTGGAAACCAGGAAACTCAGCCCCCCCGCGATGCACTCCTCCACGCTGAATCCCAGCACATGCTCCACGGCCGGGCTCACATAGTCGTAGGTCAGCGTGGGCAGGTTCAGGCAATACACCGGATCGCGGGCGTTGCCCACCACGGCCTGGAACCGCTCCTCGCTGCGGCGCAGCTCGCTCTCGGAACGCTTGCGTTTCGAGACGTCGCGCACGGTCACCACCAGCCTGGGCTCGCCCAGGATCGTGGCCTGGCGCATGTTGATCTCCACCCAGAAAATCTGGCCCGAACGGTTGCGCGCCTGCCACTCAAAAAGCTGGGGGCCTTCATCAGCGGCTTTTTGCATCCAGCGCAGGGCGTCCTGCGAGGTGTAGGGCGGCACATCCGCGCTCAACTGGGCGAGGGACAGGCGCTTGAGCTCGTGCCGCCCATGGCCGTACAGCTCGCAGGCCCGCTCATTGACATCCAGGATCTCCCCGGTCGCGGCATCATGGATGAACAGCGCATCATTGATGCAGTTCAAGATGCTCAGCAGCCGCTCTTCGCGTTCCAGCAGACCGGGTGAATATGTGGCGATGGCCTCCATGCGGCAGCGGTATCAGATCATGAGCAGCCCTCGGCGTTCCAGGAACACTGGGATCGCAGGCGGAAAGACAACCGGGGAGGACAACGCATGGATTTAATGGTGTACTGCTTCCTGGACCGCCTGGGCAAGCACTTTGAGGCCTTTTGCCTTTTCAACATAGCTGTAAACGCCCGGCCGGTCCAGAACCGGCAGCATGTCCTCACGGGAATGATTGCTAAAAATGATGGTCCTTATTCCTTGTCCCGCCATTTCTCGCGACCTCTCAATGAGATCGGTCGCCGACCCGTCCGGAAGCGTCATGTCCGCGACGACGACCGCGATGGCACGGGAGCGAAGGGCGGCCAAGGCTTCCTCCACCGTGCCTGCCTCAACGATCTGAAAACCGGGCAGGTAGAGGCCCAGTGCGGCAACCATCACCTGGCGATAGACGTCGTTGTCCTCAACAAGAAGAACGGCCTTGTTTTCGAGGGGGGTGGCAATGATTGGGGCGGACATGCACTCGATGCGGTTTTCGATGGAAGAAAATATATTGGATACAATAACTATACACTCTGAGATGTGGGGGCAGGGGGCTAAATAAAGACTCAGAGTTGCCTAGGGGGAGGTCAACGGAACCGACAAAACCTCTTGTGCCTGCGCGCTGCTGCCTTAGCAAGGGGCATTGTGTTCCCCTATGAAAGATCGGTTTGAGTCCATGCTGTCGACTGTCCTTGAAAGCTGCGCCGAGGCCGTCGTCGTGCTCGACCAGCAAGGCGGCATTCAAATGGTCGGCTCCCCGGCATGCCGGCTCCTGGGCAACAGCGCCGGGCAGGTTCTGCAACGGCGGTTTGTGGACTTTGTGGCGGATGAGGACCGTCCTGCCGTGGAAGCGACCCTGGCCGTCTGCCTTGGGTCTGAAGGAGCCCATTCCGTGGAGCACCGGCTGCAGGGTTCCCCTGCCGCCGGGCGGCTGAGCTGGATCTGGCGGCGCAGCGGACCGGCGGCAGCGGATGCCTGCCTGGTGGGCATCGGCAAGGCCTGCGCGGCGGTCGCAAGCGACAGGGATGTGTTCCTCTCGCACATGGGGCATGAGCTGCGCAATCCCCTGGCCAGCATCCTGGCCCTTTCAGAAACCTTGCATGACGGGGTGTACGGCCCCCTGACGGAGGCGCAGAAAGGCTGCCTGCTCACGATCAAGGAATGCGCCGGAAGGCAGATCGACCTGATCACCGACATGGTGGATCTGAGCAGGCTCGAAACCCGGCCGCTGGAGCTGGTCACGACCACCTGCCGCCTTGAAGACCTCGCCGCAGGTGCGCTGGCCATGGTGGGTGAAATCGCGCGCTCCAGGTCAGCCCAGCTCTCAAGCGAGGTCAATCCTCAGGGAGGAACGGTGATGGCCGATGAAAAGCGACTCAGGCAGGTGATCACTCACCTTATGACCGTGGGGATACTTTCGACACCAGTAGGAGGCCAGGTGAAGCTCCACCTCGGTGCGGCCTCCCAGCCGGAGGGGCTGCTCATTCAGGTCGCCGCCAGCCCTCCGGGCGTGGCCACGGCCCTGCCTTTGGCTGTCCAGGGCGGAGAGGATGCTGCCGGCCCGCTGTTGAAACGGGTGAGGGAGGTGAAGCCGACCGGGTTTGCGCTGATGCAAAGGATTGTGCATCTGCACGGAGGTGCGTTTGCCGCACAGGAGACAGCGGCAGGCGGGCTCTGCCTTTCGATCAGCCTGCCACTGAAGGTGGTGGCGCCGGTTGCCGCCCCACCGCCGGCGGACAGAGAGGAAGAGGGTGCAGGTGCGGACGGGACTCCGCTGATTCTGCTCGTGGATGATCAGGTGGCTCTTCTTGAGATCACCGCCGACTACCTGCGGCACCAAGGGTTCCGGGTTTGCACCGCCGCAGACGGACGGGAAGCCCTGGAACAAGCGGAGGCCTTGCTGCCTGATCTGGTGATCATGGACACCCAGATGCCGGGCATGGACGGGATTGAGGCGATCAGCCACCTTCGCAAGTCCTCCACCCCCCGGGTTGCCACCGTGCCCATCATCAGCCTGTCCGGCATGGGAGGACCGGGAGACAAGGAATCGTGCCTGGCCGCCGGGGCTTCGTCCTATCTTGCCAAGCCCTTCGGTGTCAAAGCCCTGGAAGCCGTCGTTCTTGAGTTCCTCAGGCTGCCGCCGGCCTGAGCTCAGGCGGTCATCTCCAGGCCGGTCATCGTTCCGGTGCTGCTGGCAAACTTGTCGGTTTCCAGCCCCATGCGTTGCAGCATGGAGACGAAAAGATTGGGCAGCGGGTAGTTGTGCTGGGTGTTGAAGGCCAGGTGCTGGCCATGCTTGAACCCGCCGCCGGCAAACAGCGCGGGCAGATTCGTGGTCACATGGGTGTTGGCGTTGCCCAGGTTGGACCCGTAAAGGATCATGGTCCGGTCCAGCAGGGTGTCGCCGCCCTCGTGCGCCGCCTTCAGGTCGGTGAACAGGTGCGCCAGCAGCTTCATGTGCCACTCGTCGATGGCCTTGAGCTGGGCCAGCTTGGTGGCGGATTTTCCATGGTGTGAGAGGTTGTGATAGCCCTCGGTGATCTGGGCGTCCTTGATGTCGATCACCGGCGAATTGACGCTGTCGAGCATCAGCGAGATGGAGCGCGTCGAGTCGGTCTCAAACGCCATGCGCGCCATGTCATACATGAGCTTCACCTTGTCCATGTATTCGCGCGGGCTGGCGGGGTCGAGCGGCATCGTGGCCTTGACCACGGGTCTTGGCTTGCGTTCCCATTCGCGCGACATCTTCATGCGCTGCTCCAGGTCGCGCACGCTGGTGAAGTACTGGTCGAGGCGGTCGCGGTCATGGGCGCCGATGTCGCACTGAAGGGACTTCGCCTGATCGGCGACCGCATCAAGGATGCTCTGCCCGAGCTCCAGCTTGCGCATCTGCGTTTCCACCTCCGCCTTGGTGCCCTGGACGAACAGCTTCTTGAACACCTCGGAGGCCTTTTCCTCGCACGGGATGAGCACGCCCGAGCCGGTCCATGACAGGCTGCGCTGGCCCTGGCTCACGTTCACGCCCAGCGTGAGCGAGGGGAAGCGGGTGAGGTAGCCGATGCGCTCCGCCACGTACTGGTCGAGCGAGATGGTGTTGCGGAAGCCGCCGCTGCCCGGGTGCGGCGCGGCCGTGAGAAAGCAGTTGTCCGCCGGATGCCCGCCATCCACATCCGGATGTGAGACACCGCTGAACACCGTGAAGTCGTTGCGATGCGCCTGCAGGAGCTGAAGGTAGGGCGAGGGCGTGTAGTCGCGCCCGGCGGACTGGGGGAAGAAGTTGTCCGGCACCAGGCCCAGGTTGTTGCAGATGCCAAGCATGCGCCGGGGTTTGGCCGCGCCGCTCTTTTCCTTGGCGAAAGCAGGCTGCATCGCCTCCAGCAAAGGCAGCGAGAGCGCGATGCCCGCCCCGTGCAGGAAGCTGCGCCGCGAAAGGCAGCGCCGGGTGGAGATGAAAGAAGAGGGCGGATTCATGGGCGACAGGGGTGGGTGCAGAAACGGGGCCAGGCGGGGGTTACTTGCTGCGGAAGAGGTCGCTTTGCACCACCTCCTCCACGAGGCTGCGCACGCCGTAGTGGCCGGTGGCGGCGCGTTGCAGCACCTGCTCGATCTGCTCGCGGTCGCTGAACCGCACCGGCGCGCCGGTGGCATACACGGTGAGCTGCCGCGCGAGGTTGCGGGCGATTTGCGGTTCATCGGCCAGCAGCAGGTTCTTCAGGTCGCGGACGTCCTTGAACTTGCGCCCGCCCGGCAGCGTGCCGCCGGCATCCACCGGCTGGCCGTCATGGAAGGCGAATTTCTGGCCGTTGTGGCCGATGCCGAGGGTGGGTTCCTTGTCAGCCAGCGCGCGATAGGAATCGCGCCAGCCGCCCAGCACATCGAAGTTCTCCAGCGCGAAGCCGGCGGGATCAATCTTGGCGTGGCAGGCCGCGCAGCTCTCCTGGCTGCGGTGCTTGTCAAGCTGCTGGCGGATGGTGGTGGCGCCGCGTGTGTCCGGCTCGATGGCGGGCACGCTGGGCGGTGGTGGTGGCGGCGGCTTGCCCAGGATGCGCTCCATGATCCAGGCGCCGCGCAGCACGGGCGAGGTGGTGGTGCCGTTGGCGGTGACCTTGAGCACGGCGGCCTGGGTCATGAGGCCGCCGCGCGGGCTGTCTGCGGGCAGGGAGACGCGGCGCAGGCCCACGCCCGGCACCGGAGGCAGGCCGTAGTGCAGCGCCAGGCGCTCATTGAGCATGGCGAAGTCTGAGGCCACCAGATTGCGCGCCGGCAGGTTGCCGTGCAGCAGCTCGGCAAAGAAGAGCTGCGTCTCCGCCTGGGCGGATTCAGTCAGCAGGTCGTCCAGGTAGTAGTCGGGATACAGGCCGGAATCGGGAGCCGTGGCAACCATCTTGCGCAGGTCCAGCCAGTAATCGAGAAAGGCATCCACGAAGCGGCGCGACTTGGGATCACCCAGCAGGCGGTCGGTCTGGGCGCGCAGCACATCCGGGTCGTGCAGCCTGCCCTCGGCGGCCAGGGAACGCAGCTCGGCATCCGGCACGGAGTTCCAGAGGAAAAACGACAGGCGTGCGGCCAGCGCGTGATCATCGAGCGGACCGGGCTTTTCCTCCAGACAGATGAATTGCGGCGAGCAAAGCACCGCCGTGTAGCCTGCGATCATCGCATCCGTGAAGGAGCTGCCGGACTTCAGCGCATGGTTGATCACGGCCAGGAACCGCTTCGCCTCCGCTTCATCCACAGGCCGCCGGTAGGCCTGCTTCATGAAGTTGCGCAGCAGCCGCTCCGCATCCTCGGCAGGCTGGGCGGAGACGATCTCGACGCCATCGGAGCCCTCGACTTTCTTCACCGGCAGATCACCAAACAGCAGCTTGTGACCCGCCGTCGGCCATTCCTCGTAGAGCGGGCCCTTCACCTCCAGCCAGCGGTAGGCCACGCCGGGCTGGCCATCCTTTTCGGCCAGGGGATTCTGGTAGCTGGGCGGTCGCGAGCGGAACAGGCGCGCGGGATCAGGACGAATGATCTCGCCCGCCAGCAGCCAGACGTCGAACTCCCCCACCGTTGGCTGCGGCTGCGCATCGAAGCTTCCCAGCCGGCGCAGCAGGCGCGGCGGCGTCTCGGCGTAAAGGGTGATGGGCTCCGGGCGGCGCCCTTCGGAGACATTGTCCAGATCCGGGTGATACCACTTCTTTCCCTGACCCGGCCCCACCCACACCGAGAAAGCGCGGATGCGCAGCTGGTAGCGCCCGGAGACGGGGGCCTTGAAACTGGAAAACTTCACCTCCAGCGGCTCGTAGGCGCTGGCAACCACCCCCATTGCCTCCTGCTCGCGCAGCTTCGGATCCTTTTTCCCGACCGTCGGGGGGGCGGTGCCCGCGCGCACGTCCGGCTGGGCCTTGATGCCGAGCAGGGGAAAGGTGGCGCGTTCCGGGCTTTTGTTGAACTCCGTGAACTTCATCTTGCTGATGAAAGTCTTCTCGCTGCGCGCGTAGCAGCGGGTGGTGGCGGTCTTGGGCTGCTCCGGCTGCTGCACCATGACCTGGCGCAGCGCCAGATCCGCCGCGCTCAGATAGCGCGACATTTGCACATAGGACACGTCCAGAGCGTCGCCGCTTTTGTTGAACCGATGCGCCTCGCCATCCTCCGGCAGCGCGTCCTTGATCTGGAGCCAGGGCGCGTGCAGCAAATCGCGCAGCGCGTTCTCATACTCGTAGCGGTTGAGCCGGCGCTGCGTGGCGCGGCCTTCCTTGGCGGAAAGGGTCTGCTCCCGCGATTCCAGCGTGGCGGCCAGGGAGTGAACAAAGCCTGTCACTTCCGCTTTCTCCGGTTTCTTTTTCTTCTTCGGCGGCATCTCACCATTCGCCACACGGTCATGCACCGTGACCCAGGCGTTGAAGGCCTTTGGCGCCTCCAGGTCCAGCTTCAAGTCCGTCAGGTCCAGGCCGCCTTTCTTCGTCTCGGCATCGTGACACTCCACACAATGCTTTTCAAGGAAGGGCTGAAAATCGTCAGCGGGCGCGGCGACGGCGCTCCAGGCGCACAGCGCGGCGGAGATCGGGAGCAGGGGGCGGGGAATCATGAACTGGACGGTGTTGAACGCGGCCAGTTCTAATTCTATCACAGGAAGCGCCTAAAACGTGTTGATCGCCTCCTGGAGATCACTGTAGCCCTTGCCGTCGCTGTCGGTGTAGTAGGCGTCCTGGGAGAGGAAAAAAGCCAGACCCATCGAGACGCCGGGAGTGGAGGATGGCAGGCGGCCGTTCGCAGGATTGGTGGCTTCGTAGTCCGCCCAATCCGGAATCAGGTCGCCATCGGTGTCCGGGGAGAGAGGATTCGTCTTTGCCTTGACCTCGGTGCCATCGTTGATGCCGTCGCCGTCGGTGTCGGCGGCCAGCGGGTTGGTGCCCAGTTTGTATTCCTGGAGGTTGGTGAGCCCGTCGCCGTCCGGATCATCATTGGGCCCCCCTCCCACCGCGCCGAGGCTGCCAAACCAGGCTCGCTCCCACCAGTCGGGCAGCGAGTTGGTGTTGCGGTCCACGTTGGCGGTGCGGTAGGCGGCGGTGAGGTAGTCTTCAAGCTGCTCCCGGTCTGCCGTGGAAAGCACGTGATCGTAGAGCAGAAGGTCGCCCAGCCGGCCCACGAAGCCGCTGCCGGCGCCCCCATAGCCGCCGATGTAGCGCGGGTTGTTGAGAGAGGTGGCCTTGGATGCGGCCCCCGTGACCGTGGTGCCGCCTGCGAGCCGGAGCGAAGGGGTGTTGGAACTGGCTTCCGCCTCGCCGAGAATGTAGGTGCCCGTGGCGGCGGCGGCGCTGGTGCTCGGGCAGTAGTTGTTGTGCGTTTCAAACGCGCCCATCGAGTTGTAGCCCACCGACAGACCAAAGCCGACCGTGGCGGCATCCGCAGCCACGAAGCTGGTGGTGCCGCCCGTGCCCTTCCACGAACCTGTGTCCACCCGGTAGTAATCCTCCTGGGTGTAGGTGGCGCCAAAATAGGTGGTCGTGTACGAGCTGATGTGGACGGCGCTGCTGGTGTTGAAATTGGCCCAGTACCCGCCCATGGCCGCGACGAAATCGGCTTGCTGGGAGGCGATGGACTCGGTGGTGTGCTGGCCCGCCGGTGCGGGGGACAGCCGGTAACCAGTGGTATTGTCACCACGATACACGGGCTGCTGCGAGGAGGAGAGGCTGGGATCGACGCCGGAAGGCAGCGCCGGCATGATGTACTCCCTGAAGGGGTTGCCGCTGTTGAAGTACACCTGCTGCCACACCGAGAAGTACTGCGAGGCGGGGGCCTTCGGCGCGACGGTCACGAACGGGCTGCTGCCATTGGCATCCGAACCCAGCAGGTAGCGCTGGCCGCTGAGGCCGGCGAGCCGCGATGCGTAAGCGGTGCTGGGCGTGGGCGCCGAACGCGTGGCCGTGGGTTCGGCCACGAAGTAAGCGCTGAAGGTGTCGCTAAAACCGCCCGCCGCACCCATGTCCAGCTTCTGGGAGCCGTTGAAGCTGACCCAGGGCCGCCCGCCATACATCACCAGGGTGGGACGCGTGGTGCCGGTGCCCGTGGCTCCCGCCGAACCGTCGGCGTGCAGCCATGCGTTCACCAGGGTTGAGCCGGTGGCGGTGGTCACGTTCTGGCTGGCGCTGTACCAGCCTTGCAGTCCGGTCAGCGGCACGCTCAGGAAGGGGGTGGGATAGGCCAGGAACGTGGTGGTCTGCACCTGGCCGCCCGTTTTCACCAAGCATACGCCCTCCACCGCCACCAGCGGGGTTGAGGCCGGGTCGAGCTGCAGAAAGACCGAAGCCCGGCCGGTGGAGTCCGTCCGGGTCTTGAAGATGGCGCTGCTGCCGCCGCCGGGCGCTGCTGCAAACAAGCCCTTGCCGCGCGTCATCACAAAGGTCACCGGCGCATTCGCCAGCACGGCGTTGCCCGTGGTGCGCACGTTCACGCCGATGCTGGCCGGCAGCCAGCCGCCGGGCTGCTGGTACTGGCCGTTGCCGGCCGCCGTGGTGAGCACGGGCGGCCTGCCGTTGTAGTAGTCCAGGGGATTTGTTCCGTCCAGGATCTCGTTGCGGTCCGAGACGCCGTCCCCGTCTGTGTCGCGCACCAGGGGGTTGGTGTGGTAGATGTTGATCTCCTCATAGTCGCTCACACCGTCCCCATCCGTATCGGTGGGCGGCATGCCCACGACGCGGTAAAAATGGGGCATGCGATCCTCAAAGGTGTACGGGTCGTACAAGGTCTTCACCGTGCCGTCGCCATCGAATTCGGTGACGCCGGGGCTGACCGGCACCCGCAGCCAGGCGGCGTCGGCACCCCGCCGTGTTTCCACACGGTAGTGGCACCACGGCGCCGTCTGAAAACTGATCGACACCTGCCTGACGCCACCCACGGTGACGAAGCCAATCTCAGGCATGGCGGGATGCTCGAAGGTCAGGGGGTTCCCGCCCAGCAGGAACTCCTGCAGGTTGGTGAAACCGTCGAAATCGAGGTCGTCGCCAGGATTCAGTTTGGTCGGTGCATACAGCTTCTCCCAAAAATCAGGCAGGTTGTTGTGGTTGCTGTCGATGACCGGCAGGGCCGCCGTGGAGGTGGAGACGGCGTTGTTGAGGGGAGTCATTTTGACCGCGCCCGCAGCCAGTGTCAGCGGGCGGTTCACGTAAACGATGCTGGATCCGGGAATGACGGTGGCGGCGGGATTGCTGGTGGTGCCGGCGATCGAGATCCATTTGCGCGAGGCGGTGTTGTAGTAAACCCAGTCCCACGTTTGCAGCGCATCCACCCAGATGCCGAGATGATCAGCCTTGTCCTGGGTCGTCGCGCCCACCAGCCCCGTGGCCGGGTTGTTGGTGAGAAGACCGGAGGCGGTGTTTGACAAGGTCGCGAGCGTGAAGGCTGCTCCGTCGGTGCGGTAGATGCCGCTGTGCTGCGGGTCGCCGGGCACGATGTTGAACATCACCAGCCCTCCTGCCGCCGAGCCTGTGAACGTCATGACCACCGGTCCTGCACTGGCGGCGTTTCGGATGAAGTTCAGGCCATCCCTGGGGCCGGTGAAGGCCACATTGCCAACGTTGTCCGGCGACGTGATGCCCGACATTGCCCAGTACTGGCTGGTGCCGTCGTCATTGGCCCAGGCCTGCACCGTGTTGGAGGTGAACTGGTCCGCCTGCGCGAAGGTGGCGGAAGTCGTATAAGGAAACAGGCTGTCAGGGGGCAGGGTGGCCGGCGAGCCCAGGAGCTCGTCCACCAGCCAGAAGGGCGTCAATTTCACCCGGTCGCCGACCTGTAGCAGCGAAGCCTTGGATGCACCGGTGCCTGGTGCTCCGCCAAACTGCGTGGCATAGTTCAGGGTGCCGGTGGCCGTGTTAAGGCTGCCAAACAGCGCCGAACCCAGCGCCTTGCCCGAGGTGGGAGTCCACCAGGAGGTGGCGGCATTGGTGACATCGCCGCCCAGACTGAGAACAACCGTGCCTTCGTTGTCAACGCTTGCCACCTGTCCGCCCGCCGTGGCGGCCGGGGTGAACAGCGGCGCGACGGGCGCTGATTTCCCTGGCTCCACCTGCACCTCGACGTAGCCACGGATCTCGCTCGCAGCTTCAAAGGCCCGGAGGGTCCGGGGTCCAGGGAAAGCCAGGAGAAGAAGGATGACGGCCGGTGTGAATCGCATGAGTGCAGCGGAGCATACGACATCCGGCCCGGCGATGGGAGGGGATTCTTGACAAGAAAGACGCTTGCATTGCCTGTTTCCGCCCGCCACAAGACCGTTTTACACCCATCCGCCCATGCCCCAGCCAGCCCACCGCCTTGCTTCGTTCAACGAATCCGTGATCCGCGCCATGACCCGGCTGGCCAACCAGCATGGCTCCATCAATCTTGCGCAGGGTTTTCCTGACTTCGATCCGCCGGAGCCCCTGCTGGCAGCCCTGGAGCGCGCCACGCGCGGGCCCTTCCACCAGTACGCCGTGACCTGGGGCGCACCCCGCTTCCGCCAGGCGCTGGCGGCCAAGATCAACCGCGACACCGGCCTGGGCATTGACCCCGACCAGCACCTGGTCGTCACCTGCGGCAGCACCGAAGCCATGATGGCGGCGATGATGACCGCCTGCAATCCGGGGGACAAGGTCATCGTTTTCTCGCCCTTTTACGAGAACTACACCGCCGATGCCGTGCTCTCCGGCGCGATTCCGATTTACGTGCCCCTGCACCCGCCGCAGTTCAATTACGATCCCGAGGTGCTGGCCGCCGCCTTTGCCCAGAAGCCCAAGGCCATCATCCTCTGCAACCCGTCCAACCCCTCCGGCAAGGTCTTCACCCGCGACGAGCTGATGGAGATCGGCCGCCTGGCCGAGCTGCACGACACCTTCGTGATCACCGACGAGGTGTACGAGCACATCGTCTATCCGCCGCATGAGCACATCCGCTTTGCCACGCTGCCGGGCATGTTTGAGCGCACCATCACCTGCAATTCGCTTTCCAAAACCTACTCCATCACCGGCTGGCGGCTGGGCTACGTGATGGCCTCGCCCGCCGTGATCCAGGAGGCGCGCAAGGTGCATGACTTCCTCACCGTGGGCGCCGCAGCCCCCTTGCAGGAAGCGGCCGTCACCGGCCTGGAATTCCCGCCCCCCTACTACGACGAGCTGCTGGCCATCTACTCCGCCAAACGCGACGTCTTCCTCAGCTATCTGGAGCAGACCGGCCTGCCCTACACCACGCCCCAGGGCGCCTACTACGTGATGGTGGACATCGGCTCGCTCGGCTTCGCCCACGACCACGAGGCGGCGGAGTGGTTCACCAAGGAAATCGGCGTCACCGGCGTGCCCGGCTCCAGCTTCTTCCGCGAGCCCGTCCACAACCTGATCCGCTTCCACTTCGCCAAGAAGGAGGAGACCCTGCACCGGGCCGGGGAGCGGCTCCTCAAGCTGGCAAAGAAGTAGGGGCGGAAAAACAAAGTCAGGGCTCCCTCCGCTTGCAGCTTGACCAGCCGGGACACAAAGCCACCTTTGGCCATCCTCAACCCAGTGCTTCCCATGACTACCAAAACGCTTCTCGCCATCGGTGCCGCGGCCCTGTCCCTCGGCTCTCTCACATCCCACGCCGACCCAGTGGATTTCGAATCAAAAGTGCTGCCCATCCTCAAGGAGACCTGCTTTGACTGCCACTCCAAGGAGCACGTCGATGCCAAGACCGGCAAGCTGAAGAAGGTGAAGGGCAAGTTCCGCATGGACAGCCCTGCGCTCATGAAGAAGGGCGGCTCGGACGGTGACGACCTCACCCCCGGCGATGCTGCCAAGAGCGCCATTTACACCTCCATCACCCTGCCGGATTCCGATGACAAGGCCATGCCCCCCAAGGGCGACCGTCTCACCAAGGACAAGACCGACCTGATCAAGCAGTGGATCACGGAAGGCGCGAACTTCGGCGCCTGGAAGGGCGCGGCTGATTAGTTCCTTTTGAAGGAGTTCTTTTTGAACCCGCAGTGCGACGGCCTGAACCGCCCCGTGCTGCGGGTTCTTTGCGACTTCCGCAGAGAGTGAAAAACGCCTTGCACATGCTCGGTACGCCGGTATTCTGCGCGCCCTTTTTGCACTCCACCCCCATCCTTTCGAGTTATGTCCCAGCATCGCAGCCTTAAAACATCGGGTTCCGTCGGCTCCAAGCGCAGTGTCTTGAAGCGCGGCGAACGTATCAAGCTGCTCAAGTCCCGCGGACTTTGGAAGGATGGTCGCCTGCCGACCAACCTGCCGAAGACCAAGCCCGAATAACGGGCTCCCGGTTTCCCTTTTTTTCTTGTGCGCCTCAATCGCCACCTCAGCCAGTGCGGAGTCGGATCACGCCGCGGGTGTGAGCAGATCATTCTGGAAGGCCGCGTGTCCATCAACGGCCACGTGGTCAAGGAACTGGCCACCCAGGTCAGCCCCACTGACGAGGTCGAGGTCGATGGCAAGCCCGTTCAGCCCGCCGATGGCGTGGTGGTGGCGTTTCACAAGCCCAAGGGCTACATCTGTTCGCGTGGCGACACGCATGATCGCGCCACGATCTACGCCATCCTGCCGCC
>CAINXC010000431.1 GCA_903854655.1 uncultured Verrucomicrobiota bacterium
CGCGGTGGCGGTGTCGCCGCGCTGGGCGGCTTCGATGATGTCTTTGCGATAGTTTTCCGGCAGGCCTTGGCGGGCGAGCATGGCGTCGTCGCTGAGCAGGGCTCGGCTGTTGGCGTAGTCCTTCACGGACGCTGCGCCGAGGCCGAGCAGGGTCAGGGGCAGCATGCCCACGGCCACGTCGGCGCGGCCTTTCCAGAAGTCCTTTTTCTCCTGCTCCCAGTCGAAGCCGGGGAAGTCCAGCTTGAGTGCCTGGATGATGGCGGGCGTGGCGATGTCCTGCCCGGCTTCGACGGCGTTTTCCACGCCGTATGAAAGGCCTGCCCTGCCGAGGCCGCGCCCGATGACTGCGGCGGTGAGGCCCTGCGGATTGGCGAGGAGCTTGCCAATGTTGAGGCCGCTGAAAGCTTTGACGCCGACGTAGTCGCCTGCTGTTTGAAGGACGGCGGAGAGTGTGGCGGCTTTGAGCCGGGCCTCATGAGAGGCCTCGGGATACTTCAAACTCAATTCTTCATAGGCAGCTCCTTTGTAAAGGCTGGCGATGAACGGGGCTGCTGCCCCCCGGCTGGCAGCCATGAGGCCCATCAAGGCGGCGCTCGAGCCCAGGGTCGAAGCGAAGAGGTTTGGAATGGGATCAACGTCTGAACCGAGGGCGCTGATTTCCTGGGCCATGTGCACTCCCCGGGCCAGCCGGTTCTTGGCATCTTCAATGAGCCGTGTTTGCTCAGGAGTGAGCGTCAGCTCCGAGCCTTCACGGGGGAGGATGCCGGGCCCATCGCCCGCCACAGATGCATTGACGGCATGGGCGTGAATCATTTCTGCTTCCACAAACCGGCGCGCATCTTCTGCTGTGCGGATGTCTCCGGTAAAGGTGACGCGCCCGGTCGTGGGAACGGATTTGAGCACGTCCAAGGTGTTGGCGTGGCTGTTGCCAGAGATGCCACTGTCGAGAATCCGCCAGCCTGCTTCGCCGGTCTGCTGCCAGAAGGATGATCCGTACTTGGTCATGCCCGCAGTGAAGAGGCCATGAAGGAGCTGCTTGGCGGCATCGGCGTATCCGGCACCGCCTTTGGCTGCGCCGTTCACTGCGCCGCGCTTCTGCACTTCGTTGTGCAGGGCGGCGAGCACGATGCGCCGTTCGTCGTCGGGCAGGTCGATGAGTTTTTCACGGGCGCTGGCCAGGGCTGCGGCATCGCCTTCGCGGGCTTTGCCGGTCATGTCGCGCTCGATCGAGTCAGACAGCGTCTGCAACAAGTCGCGGTGTTTGGAGAGCACCGCAAACGCCGCGTGGTAGCCTTTGAAAAAGTGCTGCGCATCCTTGCCGGCTCCTGGCCCATCCTGCTGTCTCTGAGTGAGGCCTTTGAGGGAGCCGAGGTCATCGAGCGCGGCTTTGAAACCTACCTGCTGGGCTTTGAGTGAGGTCTCGACTTCCTGCTTTTCGCGCTCCTGTTTCTGACTGGTGAGATGGTGCAAGGTCTTGTCATCCACGCCGTCGGGCAGGTCATAATTC
>CAINXC010000432.1 GCA_903854655.1 uncultured Verrucomicrobiota bacterium
ATGCAGGTCCGCCCCATAGCAGCCCGCATCCGCCCAGCCCATGTCATCCGCGAGGATGACGACGACATTCAGCGGCGCAGCAACGGCGGTGCCACCTAACAAACAGATGAGAAACAGGAGAATGGATTTCATGGCGTGCGTTTCACAAAGTGCTGGCAGAAGTCCCGCACGGTGCGGGTGAAAGTCCAGTCCGCCGTTTCGGGAATGCAGCGCGAAGGCGCGCCCACCCAGCTCTCAATCACGTACTGGTCCGGCCTGCCATCAATGCTCAAGTAATCGTAGCCCTGCTGCAAGGTGGGCACATACCAGGTGCTGTCATCGGCTACGCCGCGACGCAGCATCGCCGGGTAGCCGGCAGGCCAGTACACGAGACTGAAGGGCAGCCCCTTCTGGCGGCAGTAGTGCTCCAGGGTCTTGACCTCCTGCCAGGAACCTTTGTTTTGCACGGTGAACCGGTGCCAGTCCACATCCAGCCGGTAGAAGTCGAGCCCGCGCACCTTCATTTCGGCCAGGCGCTTTTGCAGGGCCTCGATCCAGTGCTTGTGCTCTTCGATGGAGATGGAGGGATAGGTCTCGATGTCGCCGATGAGCATCTGCGGGAAATGCTGGCGCACGAGCGCGATGTAGTTCGCCGTCTCCTGCATCGCATAGTCGTCCGTCTGGTGAATGTGCTCGCGGGCGCAGCACAGAGGTTCGTCCATGGCGATGGCGTAGAAGTTCGCGCCCAGGCTTTGCAGGTGCTCCCAGTTCGCCTGCTCCGCCTTGAAACACTTCTCACCGGTCTGCCCCCATTCCTTCAGGGCGCCCACCTCCATGGCGAGCTTCAGGTTCCATTCCCTGGCCCTGCCAAACCAGGCCCGCAGCTCGTCGTCCTTGAACTGGGACTTGAGATTGAGATCGGTGTAGAACAGCACATCGACCATGGAGCGCGTCTCCTTCCACTCATCGGGATGCTCGAAGAGGTCGCGGAAGCTCCTGCCGTTTTCAGTGCCGGGCGGGCCGATCCACACCGTGGGCTTGGGAGCCTGGGCGTGGGCGGACGATGCGCCCATGAGCAAGGCGGCGGCCAGAAGAAGTGAGCGGCTCATCAATGTTTCAACTGCTTGTTAAAGAACGCGATGATGGCCTGCTCCAGGGCCTTCGGGTCGGGCTCGGAGGCCGGATCACCGGCCTTCTCGGGCCGCAGGCCGTGGCCGCCGTTCTTGATGCGGATGACCTCGACGGGCACCTCCGCCTTCTTCAACGCCGCAATCATGCCTTCCGCCTGGGCGATGGGCACCAGATGATCAATCTCACCGTGTACGATCAGGAAAGGAGGATCGCCCGCCTTGGCATGAAGCGCTGGGCTGGCCATCTGCCAGGCGCTGGTCTTCTCGGCATAGCTGCCGCCGAAGAGCTTCACCAGACCGGGATTGTCTTTGCCGTCCTTGGGGATCGTGCCCACCGCTGGCGCCGCCGACGGGGTGAAGTTCGTGGGGCCCGCCTCATCCACCACCGCCTGAACCTTGCTGCTCACGCCTTCATTGCCGCCCTTGCCTTCAAGTTCAGCGACATCACCCAGCGTACCCAGGCAGGCAACAAGATGTCCTCCGGCGCTATGCCCCATGCAGCCGATGCGGTTGGGGTCCACATGGTACTTGGCCGCGTTGGCGCGCAGCCAGCGCACGGCAGCCTTGCAGTCTTCAATCTGCGCCGGCCACGGGGCTTCGCCCGAGAGACGATATTCCACAGCGGCGACGAAGTAGCCTTCCTTCACCAACCCAAAGGGCAGGTAACCCCGGTGCGTGCCGCCCGCCCAGCCGCCGCCATGAATGGTGAGCACGGCAGGCATGAGGTCCTTCGGCGTCTCCTTCAGCCGCGCGATGTCCACGTGCAACGGATGACCGCCACCGGTGCCGTACTCGACATTCTCGATGATCTCGACGCCCTCCGGCGACTTCGGCAATGGCTTGAGCGGTTCGGCGGCGAACGTTGCCATGCCGGCAAGCGCGAGGAAGAGGATGGGCGTGGGGGTCGTCATAGGGGAATGCGGACAATCATAACGAAGCCGGCTCCGCGCTCTCGCAACAAACAGCGCCGTTGCGGCCCTGATTCAGCGCGACTTCCGCTTGCGCACCGGCACCGGGTGGCTTGCTTCCTGGGATGAACGTGCCCCTACGCTCCCCATGGCGTTTCATTCTTCTCACGCTGGCCGCCTGCTGCGCCTCGCTGCCGGGGGAGATACCAGAGGGCGTCGCGCTGCGGGACGCCCTTCTTGCACGAGCTGACAAGTGCCCGGTCGCGCCCTGGCAGCCCATGCTGCGCTATCTGGCCGGTCTCCACGGGAAGAGTGTGTTTCCAGCGCAGGGGCACTTGAAGCACCCGTATGAAGCGATCGGGCCGGGCTATCAGGGCGGGCGTGTGTTCGGCCACATTGACCTGACCCATGAACGGCTGGACACGCTGAAAGCCTCGCCCGCTCACGTCCGCGACCAGATCCGCAACGAACTTGCCGGGCAGCAGGAGGACGGCCTGATTCCCGGCGTGGTGACCTTTGATCGCAAGGGCGAGCCCTCGTGGAAACGCGGCAAAGGGTTTCCACCCCTCTGGGTGGTTGCGGCGGACGAATGCTTCCGCATCACCGGCGACAAGGTGCTGCTGGCGGAATGCCGGGATGCGCTGATCAGGCAAATCGGCTGGTTTGAGCGCGAGCGCACGGCTCCCGGAGGCGGTTTCTACTACCTCGATGTCGTCCAGAAAACCTGGGAGAGCGGCATGGACGAGGGCGTTCGCTACGACGAGCGCCCACCAGCCCCGGCAGCGTGCGTGGACGCCACCGCGCACGTGTTCATGCTCTACGATCACGCGGCGCGCTGGAGCCGGGCGCTAGGGCAATCCGCAACTCCCTGGGAAGACAAGGCGAAGGCCCTGCAGGCTTTCGTGCAAACGGAGCTATGGGACCCTGAAACCGGCTTCTTCTATGACCGCTGGACCGCCCACGACGCAGCGCGGCGGCACCTCGCCTTTGAAGGCATGTGGCCCGTGGTGGCAGGCGCCGCCACGCCGGAGCAGGCAAGGCGTGTGATCGACGAGCACCTGCTCAATCCAAAGGAGTTCTTCACGCCCCATCCCATCGCCACCGTGGCCGTGAACGATCCCAAATTTGAGCTGCGCATGTGGCGCGGTCCCGCCTGGAACTGCATGACCTACTGGGCCGCGCGCGGATGTTTTCGCTACGGACGCAAAGACGCCGCCGCCAAGCTGCTAGGGGCCGCCCTCGACGCCACCGCCGCAGACTTCGCCCGCACCGGCACGATCTGGGAATTCTACCATCCGCAACTGGGCGAAGCGAAGGACCTCTACCGCAAGGCCAAGGGCAGGCACATGCCCTGCGACGACTACATCGGCCACAACCCGCTGTTTGCCATGGCGGACCTGTGGAGCGAATGCCAGCAGGCGCAGGGGAAGTAGAGGCTCAGGCCGCCACGGCCCGCCCCTCGTCGAGCTCGATCATCTCGAACACGGTCTCCACATGCGCCGCGTCGAGGTGGGCATAGGTCGTGGTCTTGGAAATGGGCAGGCGGTCATCCATGGGGAAGCCAGGGCGGCCCAGGTTGACGGCGATGTGGTTCCATTCCTTGACGCTTGAGGGGGTCACGATGGGCAGGGCCAGGAACCAGGGGAGGATCTTGGCGTCGTCGAGCAGGGCGGCTTGCAGGACATCCTCACGAGTGAGGCTGAAGAAGATGATGAAATGGCCGTCCACCCCCGTGGGGGCGCAGAACCGCGTGGAATACTCCTCCGGGAGGATGCCCTCCCGCAGCAGGCGGGCCTTGGCAATGATGCGCGGCAGCCAGAGGCAGCCGCCCAGTTCGTCGTGGGGAGAGGGCAGTTTCATGAGGGAAGGACTTGCGGAGGACAATACGGACGGGAAACGCAAAGTGGGATGAATTTCATCGCCTTACCCGCAATAGGCGGGCGCACCCGGTGCTGCGGGTGCCACCCCACCCGCTGTCATTCATTTCGGCACGCCCAGATGCCTGGCGAAAAAGGCCACCATTTCCTGCTGGGGATTGATGCCCTCGTCCTTGTGCCGGATCGTGCATTCGATGCCCAGCTTGTCCATCTGCTCCTTCAGCTTCAGGCCAAAGATGATGTGGTGGATGCCCTCGCCACGCTTCGCATTCGCCGGCACCGGGTCGCGCGGATCGCTGTAGAAAGCCCACACCGGCGGGTCGTCCTTGGTCAGATAAGTGATCGGCGCCGCCTTCTTGAACATCTCCCGCGCGGCGGGGGTGTCGTACTGGTCCCAGGTCAGGCCGTAGAAACCCTCCAGCGCCATGTGCCGCGCCGCCGGCTCGCCGACCCATTCCTTGATCACAAAGGGATCGTAGGTGCTCTGGGCGGCCATCACCGCCATGCAGCTCAGGCGGGTGGATTCGCGCAGCACGGGGTCCGCGTTCTGCGGGTCCGCCATGTCGTCGTGAAAACCGATCCACAGGGAGGTGCCCGCCCCTGCCGAGCCGCCGCTGGCACCCACGCGCTTGGGGTCGATGTTCCACTCCTTGGCATGCAAGCGGGCGTACTGGATGGCGCGCGCGCAATCCATGTAGTGGGCGGGAAAGGTCACCTCCGGCGAGAAGCGGTAGTTGATGGCCATGACCGAGATGCCCTCGCCCAGCAGCCCCTTCACCAGCAGGCCCGAGGTCGTTTCCTTGCTGCCCGCGCGGAACCCTCCACCATGAATGACCACCACCAGCGGCGTGGGTGTTTCAGACTTCGCCCTCCACAGGTCCAGCACATGCCGTTCATGCGGGCCGTAGTGCTCGTCCTTCAAATCGGGCGGCGGCGGCTTCGGGCCGGTCCTGGCGGGGCCGGGCTGCTGGGCGAATCCGATGAGCTGGAGCAGCGCCATGGCGATGGCCACGGGGAGAAGAAGGAGCGGGCGGGTCGGTTTCATGAGGTGGATCGGAATGGATTGGCTGTCAGGGCAGGCGCAGCTTGTAGAGGGAGTCGTTTACGGACAGGTACATGGCATCTTTGTCCAGCACCGGCGCGGTGCGGAGAGGACTGGGAAAATCGAACCTGGCGAGGCACTTTTTCGCGCGGCCAGCGGCATAGACGAACAGTTCGCCGTCCTCGTCGCCAACGATCACTTTGCCATTCGCAACCAAAGGGGAGCCGAAGAACCAGGCGTGCCCCTCCTTGCAGAACCTGCTGTGCCACAGTTCATGGCCGGTCTTCTCATCCAGCGCGAACAGCACGGCGTTGCGGCCCAACGCATAGACGATGCCATCCGCGAAGGCCGCAGAGCCAAAGGTGTTGAGGAACTCCGGGTGCTGGAACTTCCAGCGGATGGCCATGCCGGTGACATCGCCCTTGTACCCGAGCGCGATGGCCAGCAGAGGGGCATTGCCGGGTTGAAGTTCAAAATCCAGGTTGAGACCTACAAACAGGGTGTCTCCATGCGTCACGGGTGCGCCCATGAAGAAGTTTTTCATCTTGCCCTCCTCGAACTGAGGGCTCCCAGGATCGATCTTCCAGGGCCTGTCGGAGGGGGCGTTGCAATCGACTTTCCAGATGGGCACGCCCGTTTCCGGCTCGAAGCCATAGAGCCAGCCATCGCCGCCTGGGAAGATGATTTGATCGCGACCGTTCACATGGGCAACGACAGGCGAGGACCACTGCGCATAGATGATATTTTCGCCCGGCGCACTGCTGCTCCAGGCGACTTTGCCCGTGGTCTTGTGAACCGCGAGAAAGGAGGGCGCGGCCCCCTTGTCACCGCCCCGACGGCAGCCTTCACCTGTGACGCAAAACACGAGATCGCCCAGCACCACGGGTGACCCGGAGGGGCTGCCCGCATCGCCGGCGCCGCGCCTGAAGACGCCAAGCTCCTTCGCCATGTCGAGCTTCCAAATGATGTTCGCCGCCGGAGTGGTGGGCTGCAGGTTTACGCAGACCAGTTCGTCGCGATTGCTGATGTACCAGGCGCGATCACCTTCAATCCAAGGCGTTGAGAGGATGGGCTCGCCCATGTCAAGGATGCGCTCCCCCACGGGCGCATGGCCGGCGCTCCACAGCAGCGCCCCGGTGCGGGTGTCGAAGCACTCCATGGCGGCCCCGAGATCTTCGTATGTCGCTGCCTTGCCGAGACGCGCCCCCACCAGGACCTTGCCTGGCGCGACAGCCAAGGCGCCTGCCCAGGAGCCTGCCTTCACCCGCCATATCACCGGCCCTGCCGTTTCCTTGCCAATGGTGATCGCAGGCGCGTTCGACACGTCTTCGGGCACCTCGCCGAAGGCGGTTACCGCAACGAGCAGAATCAGCGCCGTGGCTCTCATTTGGATGCGGCAGCCGCCGCCGTCAGCTTCGCCTTGTTCTTGTCCCACTCAGGGTTCGGCAGCGCCTCCCAGGCCTTGAAATTACGCACGCTGCCTTCCACGCCCATCACGAACATGACGCTGTGCTTGGCCTCCGTGATAAGCTGGTGCGAGCCCGTGAGGCTCTCGCCATCCACGGTGCCCACCATCTCGTCGCCCTTGATTTCAAACAGCACCTTGTG
>CAINXC010000433.1 GCA_903854655.1 uncultured Verrucomicrobiota bacterium
CGCCTGGACCAGGCTCTCTCCGCGCTGCTGACCGATCTGAAGGATCGCGGCATGCTGGAGGACACCCTGGTCGTCGCGATGGGCGAGTTCGGGCGCACGCCTGTCATCCTGACGAAGGGGCCTCCCGGTCGCCAGCATTGGCCCCATTGCTTCTCCGCAATTGTAGCCGGCTGCGGCATTCGCGGCGGCGCCATCTACGGCGAATCCGACAAAACGGGATCGGCCGTGGTGAGCAATCCGGTGACCGTCCAGGATCTCCACGCCACCGTTCTCCACGCCTTGGGCGTGCCCCTGAACGAGCCCCCGATGAACACCGGCATCTCCCGCCCAGCATTCTCCACAGGCAAGCCGGTAATGGGGCTGTTTGGATGACCTTCGATTGGCGACCGCAAGAGTGCATTCCTACCCGCTGAGTGCGCGCCTGAGCTGCTCGTAGGGAGGCTCGATCCAGGTCTTCTGGCCGCCGGGGCATTCCACTCACTGGCCACCGAACATCGGAAAAACTGTGAACAAAGGCTGGAAAAGCTCCCACCGCACGATCTTGCCAACATGCGTCAACGGCAGCGCTATGGCTGAAAGCTGCGCAGGTGCCCCGATGCGGGGTCGATCTGAAGGGTGATGAAATTCTTGGGCCTTGTGGTGATGGCCTGGCCGGGCTTGCGTTCAAGGAAGGTGAGGAACCATTCCTTGCCCGGCAGCAGATTCGTGGAGCCGTCGGCATGAAAGCGGAAGGACAGGAAGGTGCCCTGGTTGTCGCCCTTCTCCTGCTTGAAACCCAGATCGACAATGGAGGACAGGGTGTGCTTGGGGCTGATGACGACACTGGAGTGCAGGCTGGTGGGCGGACCTGCGGGGGAGAACCAGCCGCCCTGATCGGTGCCGGCTCCGGGGGCAAGCTTCCCGGAAAAGGCTTGCAAGAGTGAGCACTTGGCATTTTCCCATGGGCATGGATTCTCGAGCCCTGTACTCGCAAGTCGCACAGAAGGTCGAAGGGCTGATTCGCTCCGGCACCCTGCGGGTTGGTGAGCGCGTCCCCTCCGTGCGCCACGCGTGCAAGCAACACGGGGTCAGCGTGACGACCGTGACCCAGGCTTACCTCCTGCTCGAAGATCGGGGGCTGATTGAGGCGCGGCCCAAATCAGGATTCTTTGTGCGCCCGCAAACCAGCGTCAAGGCGCTGGAACCCAAGCCGTCCCGGCCAGCCAGCGCGACGACGGCAGTCAGCGTGGGTGCTCTCCAATCGAGGCTCTTCGAGGCCTCGCTCATGCCCGGAGTGGTGCCGTTTGGCGGGGCGGCGCCCGGGCCGGAGCTGCTGCCGACGGTGAAGCTCAACCGCATCCTCGCCTCGGTGTGCCGCAGCGCGGGCAAGCGCGGGGTGGGCTACAGCATGCCGCCGGGGAGCGAGGCGCTGCGCCGCGAAATCGCCAGGCGCTCGCTTGATGGCGGCACGAACCTCTCCCCTGACGAGATCATCACGACCAGCGGTGGCACGGAGGCGCTTGCGCTTTGCCTGCGTGCCGTGACCTCGCCCGGCGATGTGGTGGCGGTGGAATCCCCCACCTACTTCGGTCTTTTGCACATCATTGAAGAGCTGGGACTCAAGGCGGTGGAGATCCCGATGCATCCGCAGGACGGGATGGATCTGGAAGCGCTGGAGGCCGCAGTTCAAACACGGTGCATCGCCGCCTGCGTGGCGGTGCCGAACTTCAGCAATCCGCTGGGCTCGCTCATGCCCGACAGGAACAAGGAGCGGCTGGTGGAGATGCTGGGGCGGCGCGACATTCCCCTCATTGAAGACGACATTTTTGGCGAGCTCTACTTTGGTCCCCGGCGCCCGCGAGTGGCGCAGTCCTACGACAAGAAAGGACTGGTGATGCTATGCGGCTCGTTTTCCAAGACGCTGGCCCCCGGCTACCGGGTGGGCTGGGTGGCCCCGGGGCGATTTCGCGCCAAGATCCAGACCCTCAAGCTTACCACCACGCTGGCCACTGCCACACTGCCGGAGCTTGCCATTGCCGAGTTCCTGGCCAATGGCGGCTACGACCACTATCTGCGCTCAGCGCGCCGGCTCTACGAGGCCCAGGTAACGAGGGTGAGCGCCGCGATTGCGGCCGTGTTCCCCTCGCCAGTCAAGATCACGCGACCCGGCGGTGGGTTCTTGATCTGGATCGAGCTGCCTTTAAGCGTGGATGCGCTGAGGCTGGATGAAATGGCGTTGATGGAGAAGATCAGCATCGCCCCCGGGCCGATGTTTTCCGCCAAACAGAGTTTCCGTAACTTCATCCGCATCTCCTGCGGCCACCCCTGGTCTGACCGTGTCGAGCGGGCCATTGGGACCTTGGGGCGGATGGTGAGCAAGCTGATGTGAGGAGCGACGGCCGCAATCTGTGCACTCCCAAATAGCCCTGGGCTGTGTCTGGTGGCGGCGGCGGCGCGAGGCGACAGCTCACGAATTCTATGAGCCTCGTCCTTCCTCGTCCCGCAACCTATGGCATGGCTTTCGGCCTGCTCGGGGTGCTGAGCTTCAGCCTTACTTTGCCTGCCACCCGCCTGGCGGTGGCTTCGCTGGACCCGATGATGGTGGGGCTCGGGCGAGGTCTCGCGGCGGCCTGCCTCGCGGCCCCTCTATTGTGGCTTACGCGCCAGCGCTGGCCTACGCGGCCTCAGATCCGCAGCCTGGCGGTGGTGGCGCTTGGAGTTATTGTCGGCTTTCCGGTGCTCAGCGCGTGGGCCATGCGCCACGCCAATGCCTCCCATGGCGCGGTGGTGCTAGGATTGCTGCCGCTGGCGACGGCGCTGGCGGGAGCGCTGCGCACGCATGAGCGGCCCTCGCTGGCCTTCTGGGTTTCGAGCGCCGCCGGGAGCCTCACGGTGATCGTCTTCGCCCTGTCAACCGGCGGCGGCAGCCCGTGCCTCGCGGATGCGGCCCTGCTGGGGGCGGTGATCGCGGCGGCGCTCGGCTATGCGGAAGGCGGGCGCCTGGCCCGCGAGCTGGGCGGCTGGCAGGTGATCAGTTGGGCGGTGGTGCTCGCCTCGCCCTTTCTGCTGCCGCCGCTGGCCTGGCTGGCCTGGAAACATGGGCTGCACGCGACGCCGACCTCGTGGGCGGGCTTTGCCTACCTCAGCTTTGTGAGCTCCTTTCTCGGCTTCTTTGCCTGGTATCACGGGCTGGCGGTGGGCGGGGTGGCGCGGGTGAGCCAGCTTCAACTGCTGCAGCCGTTTTTGACGCTGGCCTTCGCGGCGCTGTTCTTTGGCGAGCGCTTCGGAGCGGGCGGCTTTGCCTGCGCCGGCCTGGTCGCCGCTTCGGTGCATCTGAACCGGAGGAGCAGGATCTCCCACGCCCTGCCGCCGGCCGGGACCGCAGGGAGCCTGGCGAAATAGATGCGGCCATCCACTGCGAACTCGGTCAGGTGCTCGTGTCTGCCCTTCGCGCGGCAGCCCACCTTGGAGTCGAGCGTTTACGCGATCACCCCCTTGAGCGTGGCCATGCTTCGTTGATTCGGCAAGGCAAGGCAAAGCTGTCGGCCGTTGGACGGTGATCGCCTGAAGGCTCGCCTCCAACGGACCCTGCCCTGGTTCTGAGTCCCGCACGAGCCATCACTTCTCCATCTGTGCTCCTCTCCTTACCAGCACTCTGTGTCTGGCGGCATGGTTGAAGCAGGGAATATTAGCGGCGTCACTGACCAACTAATCTCCATCCAACTTATGAAGCGATCCCTTGTTATTTTGATGCTCGCCTTCGCGGCGGCAGCCCCCTGGGCGGTGCTGCAAACCGCCGCCTGGGCGGGAATGGCTCTCAGCTACTCCACCCGCACCGGTTCCTTGCAGGAAGGGCTGAGCCAGACCTTCGATGGGAGGCATCCCTGCGCCCTGTGCCTCGCGGTTGAGCGCGGCCGGGCTCAAGAGAATGCCAGCCTTCGCGCGGCGGCCGCGCTGCCATGGGCTCTTCCGGTTGCGGGCGGCCTTGTTGTCCTGCTGTCCGCCGCGCTCATCCGGCGGCGCATCTGTGCTCTATCCGTATCCACAGAACTGTGTCTGGATGGGCTGTCATAACCATGGAATCCAACTTCACAACGATCTTATGACAACCCTTTCAGTCGCCTTGCTTTTCCTCACGGTAACCGCGCTTACCACCTCGGCGGTCCTGAGCTTTGGTGGGCCGGGGAGAACGGCCAGTTCCAGGAGCTGGAGCGCGGCGCGATGAGCGTCTTCGACGCGGATGAAATGGAAGCGGGCGCAATCCGCTCAGAAAAATACCACTCCCATGAAGCCCACTAATTCAACCCAGTACCTGACCAGCGAGCAGCTTCACAGCCGGATGGAGCGCGCGCAGATAGATGAAGCGGCGCGCGGACCGGTGCTGCACTTCTTTATCAGCGCCCTGATCTGGCTGCTGGCGGGCTCGGCGCTGGCCTTGCTCGCCTCCATCAAGCTGCATTCCCCCACCTTCCTTGCGGGGACGGACTGGCTTACTTTCGGGCGAGTGCGCCCGGCGCATCTCACCACGATGGTCTATGGCTGGGCCACCATGGCATGCATCGGCGTTTCCCTCTGGATCATGTCGCGGCTGTGCCGGGCTCCTTTGCGCGGCGCGGGCTGGCTGCACCTGAGCGCGACACTGCTGAACGCCGGCAACCTGGTGGGAACCTATGGCGTGCTGATGGGCCGCAGCACCTCGTTTGAATGGCTGGAATACCCGCGTGAAGCGGGAGCGCTGATCGCGGCGGCGTTTGTCCCCCTGATCGCGGTCTTTGCTGACATGGCGCGCCGCCGGCAGCCCGGGCACATCTATGTTTCGCAGTGGTATCTCATGGCTTCCATCTTCTGGTTTCCCTGGCTGTATCTCACCGCCCAGGCGCTGCTGCTGTGGCAGCCTGTCGCGGCCCCCGCGCAGCCGCCGATCAACTGGTGGTTCGCCCACAATGTGCTGGGCCTGTGGTTCACGCCCATCTGCCTGGCTGCGGCCTACTATTTGATTCCGAAGGTGCTGGGCAGGCCCATCCACAGTTACTATCTCTCGATTGTGGGCTTCTGGTCGCTGGCGTTCTTTTACGCCTGGAATGGAATGCACCATCTGATCGGCGGCCCGTATCCGGCGTGGCTGATCAGCGTGAGCATCGTGGCGAGCATGATGATGTTCATTCCGGTGGCCACGGTGGCGGTGAACCATCACTTCACCGTGTACGGAAGCTTTTCCATGGTCCGCTCCAGCCCCACGCTGCGGTTCGTGGTCTTCGCAGCTATGAACTACACGCTGGTGAGCATCCAGGGGAGCCTGATGGCGGTGCGGGCGGTGAGCCATGTGACCCACTTCACCCACTACACCATCGCCCACTCGCACCTCGGCATGTACGCCTTTGTGACGATGATGCTGTTTGGCGCGATGTATTACATGGTACCCCGTCTGACCGGCCGTGAGTGGCCTTCGCGCAGGCTCATCAGCCTGCACTTCTGGTGCTGCGGGCTGGGCGTGCTGCATTATTTCGCGGTGCTTTCGGTCGCAGGCATCGAGGAGGGATACGGCCTCTTGAACGAGAATGTGCCTTTCATCGACATCGTGAAGCGGACGCTTCCCTACCTTGAGCAGCGAAGCTGGGCCGGCTGCGCGATGACCGTGGGGCACCTGGCCTTCGCGACCTCGTTCGTCTGGCTGCTGCTGCGCAAGCCTCACGCCCAGCGGGAGGCCACGCTGCTCGCGGCGCCTTCCCAAGCCTTAGCCCCTGCCCTGTCATGAACCACTTCCGTCTCATCTTTCTTGGCTTCCTGGCCACATTCACCAGCTCCTGGCTGGGGTTGGTGATCCTGCCTTCGCTGCACTATGGCCAGATGTCTGCCGAGCTGCCCAAGCCCGCGCCCAGCGCGGAGCTGGACCTGGTGCGGCGAGGCGAACAGATTTACGCAGGGAACGGCTGCATTTACTGCCACACGCAGCAGGTGCGCTCGCCTGAATTCGGCAGCGACGCGGCCCGCAACTGGGGCCGGCGGCGCACCGTTGCCGAGGATTACATGGGGGACCGCCTGGCGATGCTGGGCACGATGCGCACAGGGCCCGATCTCTCCAACATCGGCCAGCGCATGAAATCTGCGGCCTGGCACTATCAGCATCTTCATCTGCCCACGAGCACCTCGCCGGGCTCGATCATGCCGCCCTACGGCTTCCTGTTTGAGCTCAAGCCCGTGGTGGATGGCAAGCCCGATGCCGACGCCATTCCGCTGGGCCCCGACGGAGGGCGAACGAATGCGAACGGCATGCAGTGCGTGCCCACGCCGGAGGCTCGCGCCCTCGTGGCCTATCTTTTGTCACTGAAGCGAACCCAGGCGTCGCGGCCCGAAGCCCTTGAGGCCTCTGGCAGTTAACTATTATCACACATTCTCCAAAACCATGGACACCTCCAGTCAAAACGAGCCGGGCGAAGACATGAACGTGCGCCTTGTGCATGCCGCCATCTGGCGCGAAATGGCGGAACCCTCCGAGCGCAGGCGCGGCCTGCCCTGGTACCTGCGCCGCATGTACGCGGTGATGTTCATTCTGGGAGCGATCTACCTGCTGTCGCAGGCCTTCGACTGGAATGAGTATGAAGACAGCACCCGGGCGCGCATGCTCCGCGACATGGAGCGGCAGAAGGTGATGGAGCAACAGCGGGCCGCCGCCAATTCCCAGGGGGCCAGATCATGAGCTGCTGCTGCCAGGCTCAAGCGGCGCCTCTGCCGGTGGCAGAGAGCTCCTGCTGCCGCGCCGCCCCGTCAACGCAGGGCAAGGGCGGCGAATGGGCGGGACTAGCCGTGCTGGTGCTGCTTTCGGGTCTGGCGATGAACCTGAACCTGGCGGTCAACATCTCCGCGCTCGACGGGTCCACGCGTCTGCTGCTGCATGGCGCGCTTGCGGTGGCGGGCGTGGTGGCGGTTCTGCTCGGCGGTCGCGATCTCCTTCCGCCCGCATGGCGCGCCATCCGAGAGCGGCGCATTGTCACCGAGCACCTGTTCCTCGCGGGCATCACGGCCGCGTGGGCGGTTTCGGTGCATGCCACCCTCACCGGCACGGGCACGGTGTTTTATGAGGTGCCGATCCTGTTGCCTGCCATTCGCAGGTTCGGCAGAATCCTGCTGATGCGCCAGCGCTCAGGTCTTGCGGAGGCGGCCCAGGAAATGCTGGCAGGCATCACCACCGCGCGGGTGCGGCGGGACGGCGGCTGGCGCATCGCGCCGCTGCAAAGCGTTTCCACCGGCGACCAATTTTTGGTGAAGGCGGGCGAAACCATTCCCGCCGATGGCCTTGTAGTTGAAGGCCGCGCCTATGCGCAGACAGGGGCGCTGACCGGCGAACCGTTTCCCGAGGTCCTGGAGGCAGGCTCCATCGCCAGCGCGGGCATGGTGGCGCTGGATGGCGATCTGCTGGTGCGGGCCACCTGCGCCCCGTCCGCCAGCGAGGTGTCACATCTGGCGGCCTCGACCCAGGCCTTGCTGGACCGCCCGCCGGCCTTCCTGCGCTCCGTGGAAAAGATCATCGCCTGGTTCTTCCCTGTCGTGCTTGTCACCAGCTTTGCGACCCTGATCTTTTGGGCCTGGCGCGCCGGATGGCCTGAAGCCATCGCGCGCAGCCTTGCGGTGGTGCTGGTGGCCTGCCCCTGCGCTTTCGGTGTGGCGCTGCCGCTGCTGTTCCGCCGCGGGCTGGCGGCCAGTCTGAAGCGCGGCATCGAGCCATCTGACGGCGCCTTCATGGAGTCCATGTCGATGATTCGCGTGGCGGCCTTTGACAAGACCGGCACGCTCACCGAGCCGGACATGAGCGTGGAGGCCCTCGTCTGCGCGCCCGGAGTGGATGAAGCCATGGTTCGCGCAACACTCGCCGCCCTTCACTGCCGCTCCACCCATCCCGTGGCCCGCCCCTTCTGGCGCTGGGCGGTGGAGGCGGAAGGCATCGAGACACGAGACCTGCAACCGCTGCCCGGGCGGGGCTTGATGGCTAACGTACTATTGAGCGGCAACTGGAGGAAGGTTCGCCTGGGCCACGAAGCCATCGTCACCGGGACGCTGCCGGCCTGGGCTGATGCCGCGCAAGGCCAGCGCCGGTTGTTCATCGAAATCGACGGCGCGCTGGCGGGCGTGTGCCTGCTCACCGAGACGCTTCGCTCCAGCGCCGCCAGCGCCTGCGCTGAACTTGCCGCGATGGGCTATCGGGTGGCTCTGCTCACCGGCGACGCCTCCATCCCCGCCGAGCTCGCCGATGCCTTCAGTGAGTCCCACACCGCGCAGCGCCCCGCCGAAAAGGCGGCCCTGGTGAGCCAATGGGAACGGAGCGGCCTGCCCGCGCTGTTCATTGGCGACGGCCTCAACGATTCCGTCGCGCTAGCCACCGCCACCGCCAGCATCGCGGTGGGACAGGGTGATGCCCTGGCCGCGAGCGCCCAGGCCAGATGGCAGCGGCCCGACTTCGCGGCCCTGCCAGGGCTTTGCCGCGAGGCCCGGGCGCTTGCCACCCGCGCGAACCTCGTCCTGAGCGTGGCGCTCACCTACAACACATTCGGCATGGCCGCCGCCGCCTGCGGCCTGCTTCATCCGGTGGCCGCCACCGCGCTCATGCTGCTTTCCAGCGCCACCGTGACCGCTCTCGCGGCGCGCGATATTACACAGTCCCAACCCTCAATCCATCCCTGATATGCAACCCACCCGCGCAGCTTATGGTGCCTGGAACGGCGGTTTGTTCCTGAACTACGGCCTGACCATGAACGAGAACCGTTACCTACGGGGCATCCGGCTGGCCTATGAGCGGGGCATTCGCACCTTCGTCACGGCCGATGTCTATGGCGAGGGCCGCGCTGACACCCTGCTGGGTGAGGCCCTCTCGGAGTTCCCCCGGCAATCCTATTGCCTGGTGGGGGCGGTGGGGCATGACTTCTATCAAGGAAAGCGACAGGGAGCCAAGGGCTTCCCCCGCTTCACCGATCCCTCCCTGCGGTCTCCCGCCGACTATGCGGACTATCTGCGGATGGCCGCCGAGCGCTCTCTGGAGCGCCTTCAGGCATCACAGTTCGATCTGCTGATGCTGCACAATCCAGATGCGACTGGCTACACCAGCGAAGCGGTGTGGGCTGGAATGCAGTCGCTCAGGCAGGCGGGGCTGACGGACCTGCTTGGCATCGCTCCAGGCCCGGCGAATGGATACACTCTTGATCTTGTCGGCGCGCTCGAATCGTTCGGCGAGGTGATTGACTGGGCCATGATCATCCTCAGCCCCTTCGAGCCATGGCCGGGCAACCTGTGCCTGGCGGCGGCGGCGAAGCACCAGGTCAAGCTCATGACCCGGGTGGTGGACCACGGCGGCATCTTCCACGACGACGTGAAGCCTGGCCATGTCTTTGGTCCCACAGATCACCGCAAGTTCCGCCCGGCGGGCTGGGTTGAGACCGGCAACGCGAAACTGGAGGCCATTCGCCCCTACGCTGTGAAACATGGTCTCACGCCCTTGCAACTGGCGCTCGCATGGAGCCTGGCGCAGCCCGCCGTGGAGTGCGTGGTGCCCACCCTCATTCAGGAGGCCGGGGACAACGCCCGGCCCTTCGAAGACAAGATCGAGGAGCTGGCGGCCTTTCACATGCCGGGGAATGAAACCGCGCTTCAGGCCGATGAGATTAAATCCATCGAGGTGATCGGGAATAATCAAGGAACCATGTGGCTGCAAGGCGGCAGCTCCCAGTTTCAGGCGGCCGTGCAAGCAGACCAGTGGCCCTTGACGGATCATCTCATGCAGGTGGCGCAACGCTGGGGCATCGTTCCCGACCGCGATCTTTACTGCCCGCAGGATGCCAGGGACTTGCGCGACAAGGGGCTGCCCATGGACGGGGTGCCGCAGGCTGCGGATCACAGGCTCTATGTCCAGCTCCTTGCTTATACAGACTGCAACGCCGCGCTGACGGCGGCCGCCGTGGAGGCAGTGAAGTCATCCGGGCTCGATGCTGTCGTGTATGCCAATGCGAATGATCCCGTGGGCATTGCTGTTTTGATCCTGACAGCGGAACCTGAGGACTTGACCGGCAAAGTTCGTTCGGTGCTTGGAGGCGAGCCATTCGACCGCATGACCCCGCAGCCCGAATTGACCATGCTTGGGCGCACATACGGATTTGGGGGCGAACCCAAACTGGATTACTGGCTGTTGCAACGCCCCGTCGAATACGCCACCCGGACCGACTGGCCCTGGGCGGTGTGGTATCCGCTGCGCCGCAATGGTGCCTTCAATCTGCTGCCCCGCGGGCGGCAGATGGAGATCCTCAAGGAGCACCGCACCATCGGGATGCGCTTTGGCGCCTCAAGTTACGCAGGGGACATCCGGCTGGCTTCCTTTGGCATGGATCGAAATGACAACGAGTTTGTTCTGGGCATCATGGGGCCGAGGCTTGACTGGCTTTCCAAATTGATCGAGCAAATGCGCTCGACCACGATGACCTCCCAATACATGGAGAGCCTCGGCCCGTTCTTCATCGGGCGAGCGATTTACCAGAGCTCATCTGCCACCCACCCCGTGGATCAAACAAAGGGCGCCGAAGTTTCCGCCCGTATGCGGAGACGGAAGAGTTCGTGAATGTGGGAGTGCTGGTCACCTGCCTCCAACCGTGCCTGCTGCATTTCGAGGTTGAACGGACGGTGCCGGTCCGCGCGAAGGCCCTTTTCCCAAAGCAGAACGAGCAGACGTTTGCAGCGGCGCTCGAAGCCCTGCGGCAGGAGATGGAGCGGGTGAAAGGCAGAGCGCATGACCCGAAGGCGGTTCAGATGGCCTTCAATGAGTCGGTGCGCATCAGGGGGTCGATCTTCCGCTACGGTGAAATCCGCCCGCCCTCACCGCAAACCCTCAAAACCTCGCTGAGGAACTTTTCGGCCGCTATGTGCGAATGGAAACACCTGCGCCCCACAACGCGGATTTGGCGACGGCCTGACTCACCCAGGGAAACTGCAAGCTGAACGTCGCTCGCTTCGTTCGGGGCTGATGCGTTTTCTTTGTCTTCCCGGTCTTCTCTGTCTTGTGTGGCTGTGGGTGTCGCCGGTGCAGGCGGCGGGGCGGCCCAATGTGCTGCTGATCCTGGCGGATGACATGGCCTGGGGGGACGTGCATTCGCATGGCAACGCCAAGATCGACACGCCGAACCTGGACCGGCTGGCGGGC
>CAINXC010000434.1 GCA_903854655.1 uncultured Verrucomicrobiota bacterium
GATCTGCACCCCGTCCACGATCTGGCTGACCGGCACCCGCGTTTGCGCCGCGAGCAGCTCGACCATCTGGCTGGGATGATCCGGCGCAAGATGCTGAACGACGACGAAGGCCACGCCGCTCTGCTCCGGCATCGCGGCAAAAAAGCTGCGCAACGCCCCTCCAGGCCGCCGGCGGAAGCCCCGAGCCCCGCCACATAGAACTCAGAACTGGAACCCGGCTTACAGTCCCCCCCCGGAGCTACTCCGGCCGTGTTTTGAGCCTCATGATCGACTGCGGTGAGTTTGGTTTTCGTGTAGATAGACCCGCCATTTCAGGCGGGATCCCTTCACAGGGATCGTGCATTACGGGGGGCTTAGTCAACCACCATCACCCGTGAAGCGACTGGCCCTGGAGCCAGCTGCTTCGTGGCTGATGCCGGCAAGAAACCGCCGGGTGTCGGAAGGAGGGTAACACCCCATAGCTCATGGGCGCGTTCAGGCCCACGCTGGGCCACTGAGAAAAAAAGCATCGCCTTTCCCGTGGAGGGCCGCCAAACCCACAACCCTCAACGGCCACAAAAAAAAACCATGCAAAATGAGGCGATCGTGGCGACGGGTGTCACCAAAATCTTCGGCGAGGGCGAAGCCAAATTCACCGCCGTGAACAATGTCGGGCTCGTCGCCCACTTCGGCGAAATGCTGTTCATCGTCGGCCCTTCCGGCAGCGGCAAAACCACCATGCTCAGCATGATCTCAGGCATCCTTCGTCCCAACGCCGGCACAGTCGTCATCAAGGGCGCAGACATCTGGACGCTGAGCAACGACCAGCTTGCGGATTTCCGGCTCAACACCATCGGCTTCGTCTTCCAGGACTACCATCTTTTCCCGCGCCTGACCACGGCCGAGAATGTCGCCATCCCCCTGATCCTGAAGAAGCAGGACTGGAATGAATCCATTGAGGAGGCGAAGAAGTACCTCGAAATCGTGGGCCTGAAAGGCCGGGCGGACATCCTGCCCGTGAAGCTCTCGGGCGGCGAACAGCAGCGCGTGGCCATTGCCCGCGCCATCATCAGCAGCCCGGAAATCCTCATTCTCGACGAACCCACCGCCTCGCTAGACGGCGACACCGGGAGGATGATCATCGCCTTTGTGAAGGAGAAAATCCTCAACAAAAGCCGCTGCATCCTGATCGTGACCCACGATGCGCGCATCAATGAATACGCCGACCGGATCCTTCACATGGAGGACGGGCGCCTCACCGCCACGGAGAAAGGAGCCTGATGAGCCCGGACGAATCCAAACCCGAAATGAAAGCCGCTGCTCCCGCGCAACCGGCCGAAACGCAACCAGCAAAGACAGATGAGGCCAAGCCCGCCCGGCCCAAGCCCGACCTCCGAAACAAGATCATCTTCGGCCTTTCGATTGCCGGCGTGCTGGCCGGACTGGCAGCGGCTTATATCTTTGGCATTGAGAGAAAAGCCCAGCCGCCGGTCTTCAAACCTGTCGCAAGCCCTTACAACTCGGCGATCTATGCCAACGGCATCATTGAGAGCGACCAGCCGAGCGGGGCTAACATCAACATCTTCCCCGAGGTTTCCGGACCAGTCACCCAGATCATGGTGCGCGAGGGCCAGCGGGTTTCAGCGGGCGCCCCGCTGTTCGCCATTGATGATTCCGTGCAGAAGGCAACCACAGCGCAACTGGGATCGCAGGCCGAGGCCGCCCTTGCGCTTCTGCAGGAACTCCAGGCGCAGCCGAGAAAGGAGACCCTTGCCATTGCCAAGGCGCAGGTGGATCTGGCCGGATCTAACTTGAAGGCGGCCCAGGACCAGTATGACAAGCGCCGTTCCGCCTTCGACATTGACACCAAGTCCCTGACCAAGGATGTGCTGGATACGGCGGCCAATGCCGTTGATCAGGCGAAGGCCGGGCTTGAGGTGGCGCGCACCCAGTATGAGCTTACCAAGGCCGGAGCGTGGAGTTACGACATCGAAAACCAGCAGAAACAATACGAGGCGCTGCATCAGGCCCACCTCTCGGCCGGCGCATTGCTGCAAAAGTATTCCGTCAAAGCTCTCGCTGACGGGGTCGTGCTAGCCGTCAACATCGCCGTGGGCGGCTATGTTTCCTCGCTGGGAACCTATGACACATACACGCAGGGACTTGATCCGCTGGTGGTGATGGGCGCGCCCCAGGACCACCTCGCCGTGCGCTGCTATGTGGATGAGATCCTGGTTTCCCGGCTGCCGGGTCCCGATCATATTCAAGCCCAGATGTCGTTGCGCGGCACCGAGGTCAAGGTGCCCATGGAATTCGTCCGCGTACAGCCCTATGTCTCACCGAAGATCGAGCTGTCCAACCAGCGCCAGGAAAGGGTGGACCTGCGGGTGCTACCGGTGATTTTCCGGTTCGAAAAGAAGGATGCGCCGGCCTATCCCGGCCAGTTGGTGGATGTCTATATCGGCCAGAAGTAACACCCGCGCGATGAACACCGTCCAATCCATTCAGCGAGGGCAGCAGCGCTCATGAGGTACTCCGGCATCATGCGTATCGGCTTCAAGCTGCTGGTCAATGACAAGGGCAAGTTTTCCGCTCTTTTGATCGGCATCACCTTCGCCGTGTTCCTGATGATGCAAATGACCGCGATGTTTGCGGGCATCCTCAACCGCGCCTTCTCCAACGTCACCAACATCGGCGCCGAGATGTGGATCATGGACCCGGCCGTGAACACCGCCGCCAGCGCGATACCCCTGCCGGACTATCTGCTGGATGCGGTGCGCAGCATGGACGGCGTCAGCTTTGCGGTGCCGCTCTTCATCGGCGGAGCGCTCGTCAAACTGGACAGCGGGACTTATCAGTCGGTCAACGTCGTGGGTCTGGACGACACCAGCCTCTTCGGACGCCCCGCACTTGAGCAGGGAAACATTCAGGACATCTATGCCGACAACGCCTTCATGGTGGTTGACGATGCTGAGTTCTCGAAGCTGGAGAACCCAAAGATAGACACCTCCTTCGAACTCAACGACCACCGGGGCACCATTGTGGGCATTGCCCGCGTCGCCTCCAACGGACTGAACGGTGTGCCCACGCTTTACACCACCTACAACCGCGCCATCGAGTATATTCCCTCCACCCGATTCACCATGTCCTACGTTCTGGTCCGGCCCAAGAATGCGACGGCCGTCGCCAGCATTCAAAGGGAGGTCGCCAAGCTTGGCTATGTGGCGTTCACCAAAGATGAATTCAACAAGCGCATCTCCGACTTCTACACCTACCAGACCGGCATCGGCACCAACATTCTGATGATGACGGTGATCAGCTTCATCGTGGGGCTGTCGATCTCGGGCCAGACGTTTTACACGTTCATTCTCGAGAATTTGGAGAAGTTTGGCGCGCTCAAGGCCATCGGTGCCAAAGGCCGCGAGCTGGTGTACATGATTCTCTTTATGGCCACCTTCACGGCGCTGACCGGTTACGGGCTCGGCATCGGCCTGGTGACGCTGATGATCACCATCGCCCGGTATCGCCTGCCCAACTACGCGGCCATGATCACTTATTGGAATCTGGGGCTGGCCTTCGCCATGGTGATTTTGATCGCCGGAATCTCAAGCTACATCGGGATACGCAAGGTCCTCAAAATCGAACCCTTTGACATCTTCAGGGGATAGCAACGGCCGCTCCATGAATAACAGATTCTTACCCCTCAGAATGCATGCCGGAGCCATGGGCGCCGCGTGCGCGTGCCTGGCCCTGCTGGCCGGGTGCGACTTCGCGCCCAAGTTCGCGAAGCCTCTGGTGGAAATCCCCGCCTTCTTCAAGGAGCGGCCCCCGGCCCAGGAAAAGCCCGCGCCCGGCTGGGAGACGGCGACCCCTGGGGATGCCATGCCCCGTGGCAGTTGGTGGCAGACATTTCACGATCCCGAGCTGAACAGCCTCGAAGAGGGCGCGACGGCGTCCAACCAGAGCATCGCCGCCGCGACCGCCAGCTTCCTCTCCGCGCGGGCGCTGGTAAAGCAGGCCCGCTCCCAGTATTATCCAACGGTGACCACCAGCCCTTCGGTCACGAGATCCCGGCTGTCGCCCGTTTCCAATGCAGCGCCTGCGCCCTTCACCGTCACCGAGTACTCGCTGCCTTTCGACGCCTCCTGGGAGCTGGATTTCTGGGGCCGCATTCGCAACACCGTCAAGGCAAGCTCCATGGAGGCGCAGGCCACTCGCGCCGATCTCGAAAACGTGCGGCTCACCGTCCAGGCGGAGGTGGCGGCGGATTACTTTCAGCTTCGTTCGCTCGACTCGCAGAAGCAGATTCTGGGCGCGGCGGCGCTCGCCGACGAGGAATCCCTCAAGCTCGCCCGGGTCCAGCTTGGCGCAGGTCTCGCGGATGGCCAGGATGTTGCTCAAGCCGAAACGCAACTGGAGACCGCGCGCGCCCAGATGACCGATGTCGGCATCCTGCGCGCGCAGCTTGAGCACGCCATCGCAACGCTTCTCGGGAGGCCCGCCTCCTCGTTTTCCATCGCCGTCCAGCCCCTGGCAACGCAGCCCGCCGCCATACCAGCAGGCCTTCCCTCGCAACTACTTGAGCGGCGCCCTGACATCGCCGCCGCCGAGAGGCGGGTCGCCGAGGCGAACGCGCAAATCGGGGTGGCCCGCGCCGCCTATTTTCCCACCGTCACTCTGGGCGGGTCTGGCGGATCGCAGAGCTCTTCTCTGGCGAATCTGGGGTCCGGGCCGAGCCTGGTGTGGTCTGTGGGCACGACCCTGGCGCAAACGCTGTTTGATGGCGGTAAACGCAGGGCCGTCACGGAACAGGCAAGGGCCGCCTATTTGGGCACGGTGGCGAACTACCGGCAGACGGTGCTCAGCGCCTTCCAGGAAGTGGAGGACAACCTTTCGAACCTGCGAATCCTGTCGCGGGAGCTTCAGCAGCAGAACGCCGTGGTGGAAGCCTCGCAGCGCTACCTGACCCTTGCCAACGCCCGCTACAAATCCGGCGTGGACACCTACCTCAACGTCATTGTCGCGCAGACCACCCTGCTGGGCAATCAGCGCACGGCGGCGACTTTGCGCATGCAGCAGATGACGGCGAACGTCCAGTTGATCAAGGCGCTGGGCGGCGGCTGGAAGATGCGGCCAGTCACTTCCTAATCTTCCATGGGCATATCGTGAATGGAGCAGCCCATGACAGCGCGGAACCGCTTCTCAAGAAAGCGGCGATAGGTCTGCACTTGGGCAGCGAACTCCTCCACGCCGAGATCATGCACTGCCTGGCCCTGAAGCTTCAGTGCGGCGCCGCAATTCGATGAGGCTGCCCTTCAGCGTCTCGGTGAACGCGTTGAACAAGCTCAACACGTGGCGCGGCCTGCGCCACTCTTGCGGGATGTGGCGCCAGCGCTAGAGCACATGCGGCCCGTTGTTCCGATCTGCATACGGGGTGAAGACCCCATCGCGCACGAGTTGTATGCGGCGCAGCATGGCGTCTTCAATATGACCAAAGTTGAAAGACCAAATATAATGAACAAGAGCAATGCAGTCGTGGCGATCTACCCATCTCACGCCAAGGCCGAAGCCGCCGTCAAGGACTTGGAGCACTCCGGCTTTGACATGAAGCACCTGTCGATCATCGGGCGCGATTACCACACGGATGAGCACGTGGTGGGCTACTACAATACCGGGGACCGGATGAAATACTGGGGCAAGGAGGGGGCCTTCTGGGGCGGGCTTTGGGGGTGGTTGTTTGGCTCGGCGTTCTTTATCATTCCAGGTATTGGGCCCTTGCTGTTCGGCGGACCGATTGTGGGCTGGCTCATCGGAGCGCTTGAAGGTTCCGTGCTGGTGGGCGGCTTGAGCGCGATTGGCGCTTGCCTGTATGGTCAAGGGATCCCCAAGGACAGCGTGGTCCTGTACGAGACCTCCCTCAAGGCCGGCAAGTTTGTCGTGATTGCCCACGGAACGGTGGAGGAAGCGGCCCGCGCCTGTGAGATTATCAACCATACCAGCCCGGAGACTATCGAGGAGCACAATCTCACCCCGTCCAACCCCAAGGCAAGCGCGGTATTTCCCCCGTTGTAAGGTTGAAGAAAATCATCTGAACAAAGAAGCCTATGACACCTCCACAAGAATCCACTCCCTCCCAAGGCACCCTGAGTGCAATGGATGCCATCCATCAACGCCGCTCCGTACGCAATTATACGTCGAAGGCAGTTGATGAGGCTGCCATTCGCACGTTGCTCGATGCCGCCGTCCACGCACCCACTGCCATGCACCAGGAGCCGTGGTCGTTTGCCGTCATTCAAGATCGAAATCTGCTGGACCGCCTGTCGGACTGCGCAAAAAAACAAGTGCAGGACGAAGCGCAAGTTTCCGACTCGGCCAAGTCGCAACATAAGCTGCATCTGGTCAACAACCCGGAGTTTCACGTCTTTCACAACGCGGGCACGCTGATCGTCATCTATGGCAAGTTTACAGGACCGTTTGTCGAGGCGGATTGCTGGCTAGCAGCGGAAAACCTGCTGCTGGCTGCCTGCGCACAAGGTCTCGGCACCTGCGTCATAGGCTTTGCAGTTTCCGCCCTGAACACGGCGGAATGGAAGGAGGAATTGGGAATCCCCGCCGAAATGACGGCCATCGCGCCGATTATCGTGGGCGAGCCCGCCGGTGAAACACCACCAACATCTCGCAAGCCGCCAGCGATTCTGATCTGGAAATGATCCTGCTGTTGAAGTAGCAATGGCAAAGAAGACCTCACTACCCTTGTCCAAGGTTTACCGCCTTATCGAACCGGGGCCGGTTGTGATGGTCGCCACCTCCAGTGGCGGGCGGGCGAATATCATGACCATGTCGTGGCACATGATGATCGATTTTGAGCCGCCGGTCCTTGCTTGTGTCATCAGCAACCGGGGCTGCACGTTCGATGTGCTGAGGAAGACCAGAGAATGCACCATCAACATACCAACGGTGGAATTGGCCAAAAAAGTCGTGGCCTGCGGAAACACGTCCGGGCGGGACATTGATAAATTCAAGAAATTTGGTCTTACTCCATGCCCTGCCGCCTGCGTGCATGCGCCGCTCATTGACGAGTGCTACGCCAATCTCGAATGCAAGGTGATCGACACCAAGCTGGCAACACAATACAACATCTTCATCGTGGAAGTGGTCAAAGCATGGATTGATCGCTCGCGAAAAGATCCCCGTACCATCCATCATCATGGCAACGGTAAATTCGTGGTTGACGGTGAGACTATAAAGCTGGCTTCCAAGATGAAATAGAGAAGTCCCACGTTTGCCCTGTGACCCTGCTGCCAAGACTCATGCCCAGCTATATCTCTGTCATCACCTTCTTACCGCACGGGCGTCAGCGCAATCCTTGCTCGCGGCAGCGTACTTCGGCGTTTACAGCGGCGGCCAGGAAGGCGGGAGTGAGAGTATCTCAATTATTCCTGACTCCTGGTGAACCCGACGGGGCAATCGTATTTGAAGCGAAGGATGATGCCGACGCCACCGGCCTGTTGCTTTCACTTGCCGCTCTCGGCCATGTTCACCCCAACACCATGAGAGCATTTTACGCTGCCGAGTATTCAGCAACTTTGACCAGAAGCTCACAATCAAGCCGCATGGCACCATGAGCTTTGTCAACGGCAGCGCATTTTTGATGGGGGCCGGGCCGCGATCATACCGGGCACTTCGTCATGAAATCACTCTCGCAATGCCAAAGGCGACACCTGCGGCCACACTGCCGACAAGTGCGGTCTGCCAGGCGCACCTGATCTTCGAAACCCGGGTGAAATGTCCCTTCACTGCACCGAACATCGCAAGCGCCACCAGCGTAACGACGACCGAGTAAAGGAGCGCTTCGTCCACATTTTCCAGCTGCATGTAAGGCAGCAATGGAATCATTCCGCAGACCACATAGGAGCCTGCAATGGTGGCCGCGCTACGCATTGGTTGCTTCGGGTCCGGCGTCTTCATCCCCAGATCAAAGCGCATCATGAATGTCCGCCATGCCCTTGGCTTGCGATGCAGCGCGGCCACCACCGAGACCGCCTCGTCCGCTGTGACGCCGTAGTCCTTGAACAACTCCCCGATCTTTAAGGCTTCGCGGCCAGGCAAATCGGGCCCCTTCAGCTCCTCGCGCTGGAGTTCTCGATGGTAGTGTTTGGCATCATCTTTGGCCGCAATGAAACCGGCAAGACCCATGGAGATCGCCCCGGCGGCGATTTCAGCGAGGCCGGCCGTGACAACGATGTGCGTTGAGGCAATGGCGCCGGACACCCCAGAGGCAAGCACGAACGGGACGTTTAGGCCATCGGCCATGCCAATGACGACATCACGAATCGTCTCACTTCCCGTAAAGAGGTGATCGATGTGTTGTTTGGGCAGCAGCGATGCCGTCCTTCTGCCAGATCGAGGCATTTTCCACCGATTGATGGGCATCTATGACTTCGCAAAAAGGTTCAATGATTGAAGGCCGGGCGGACGGGAGTGCATGTCATGTCTTCGTCGCTTCGATCTCAGGAGAGTCAATGTCCTGATAAGCGCGTCGAATTTCTTCGACATGGTGTCGGTATTCTTCAGCGTCGCCGAAATCGACGAAATTCTTGTACCTGCTGTGGATGCATTTTACGCACTTCGCATGCTTGATGGGACACCAGTGCTGTTCGGTTCTTGCGACGATCTCAGTGAAGTAGGCCAGGATGCCGTTGCCGTAAGCGCAGTATTCACAGTTCAGTTTCTCGATGAAATTCAGGTAAGTTAGATGATGGCGGTCAAAGGCCAGGTATTCACTTCGATGGACCTTCGGTATGCCATAAATCGGGAAGCAAACCGCCTGGTAGAAAGAGCCGATCACGTCAACCAGAACAATGGGTATCAGGCACATCCAAATGACAGGTGCCGTGAGGATGACGGGAAGGCTGGAGTTCAGCAAATAGCGGTGGATGCTTAACCGGAGCTGTTTGTGCTTTATCCGCGCCGCCTCCGTAAACTCGACCGTCTTGTCGTGAACCTTGTAGCAGAATTCGGTCTCCTTGTTTTGAATTTCCCGGATCAGCTCCTTTTCCAGGCGGTGTATCTGGTCGAGAATCGCGTCGAGTTTGCTGTTCATTGTGTGAGGCGGCCTCTTTTGGTTAGAGATCATGGATGACTTTGGGAGCAAAGGCGGCCCTCAAGGCATTAAGCACGGCAAGCACGTCGATGACTTCCTGGGTGATGGCACCGTTTACCGGAGTCAGGTGACCGGTGGCGGCTAAGACCATGCCGATGACGCTCAGCGACATGCCACCCACCGCACTCTGAAGGGCGATGATCCGCATTCGGTGGCTGACGTGGATGAACTCGTCCACCTTCTCAAGCGAGTTGTCCATGATCACGACGCCCGCCGCTTCCGCCGTCACATCGCTGTTCTGTCCTATCGCCATGCCGACAGTGGCGGCCATCATGGCTGGCGCGTCATTGATGCCATCGCCCACATACAGGGTTTTGGCGGCGGCGGTTTCATTGCGCACAATGGCAAGTTTTTCCTCGGGGCTCTTCTCCGCGTGGATTTCGGTGATGCCAACCCGATCAGCCAGGTAGCGCACCTCTGTCTCCCGATCCCCCGATACAATCATGAGCCGCTGAAAATGATGCTTGGGCCCCAGGTGCTTGACGAAGGAAAGGCTCTCGGCGCGTGGCGCATCCCGGAAGCGCAAGGCTGCCGCGTAGCGCCCGTCAATGGTCACCACGCACTCCAGTCCACCGGCGACTGGCGGAAGCTCATCGGCACCGTCGGTTTTTTGGGCCAGGAGATTGCCGCGGCTGGTGATCCGCACTTGATGGCCGGAGACGGTGCCTAACAGCCCATGGCCTGGTTGTTCGCTCACTTCCGTGGCCTCCGGGAGCTGGATCGCAGCTTCCTTCGCCGCCGCGAGGATGGCGCGGGCCAAGGGGTGCTTGGAATAGCTCTCCAGGCTTGCCACCAGGGTAAGCACCTCGCGTTGCGCAAAGCCTGGGGCGATAAGCTGCTCCGTCAGCTTCGGCTCACCATAAGTGAGAGTCCCCGTCTTGTCGAAAATCGCCGTCCGACACTTCGCAATCTGCTCCAGCACGACAGGACTTTTGACAATGATAGCCCGGCGGGCGCACAGGGAGATCGATCCGATGATGGCGATGGGGATGGCCAGCAGCAGAGGGCAGGGCGTGGCGATCACCAGCACGGACAGGAATCGAACCGACTCGCCACTGATCCCCCAGGCCAAAAGGGCTACAGTGAGTGCCGCCGGAGTGTAGAAAGCGCCCAGTTGATCGCCCAGCCGCTGCAATCTGGGCCGCCTGGCCTCGGATTCGCGCATGACCTCCATGATCTTCACATACCGCGAATCAGCCGGGCATCGTGTGGTGCGGATGGTCAGGTCTGATTCGCCGTTGATCGCGCCCGAGATCACCGTTGAACCGGAAGTCTTGGTGATCTTGAAGGGCTCACCCGTAAGGTAGGACTCGTCCATCAGCCCGTGGCCCTCGGTTACCACGCCATCCGTCGGGCAGATCTCGTGGGGGTGGATCACGAGGGTGTCCCCCACCGCAATCTCCGCCAGCGCCACGTCCAGAGTTTGCCCAGCGAGTTTGCGGTGGGCGATGGAGGGCATTCGTTTGGCCAGGGCGGCCAGCACTGAAGAAGCGCTGCGCAGCGCATACCGCTCCAATGCTTCACCTCCTGCAAGCATCAGGACAATGATCGTTCCCGCCAGATACTCGCCCAGCAAGATGGAGGCCACGATGGAAATCCCGCCCAGCAGATCTGCTCCAAAATCCCGCTTCAGGAGCTTCCTCAACAGGTCATGCAAAAGTGGCAGGCCGCCGAGGGCAAGCGTCGCCAGCAGGGGCATAAGGTAACTGCGCGGAGAGGCATGAAGGCTGAACCGGAGCACTAGATGCAATACAATGCCGGCGACTGCAATCGCCGCGATGATTGAGGATTTGCGGGTCCACAGGCCGGAAGGCGAATACCATGCCGACGCAGGCGCGGGCGGGTCGCTCTGCTTTGGCTGTGCCACACTCGTCCCAGGTCCGCTCGCAGATGCAGGTTCCTGGGTGGTCTTCATGGTGCTGAAAGGGGCCCCAACATCCTCCAGTGACTTTGGTGGCTCAGGTCGAGGTTCACGCCTGAGACTTCACCAAAGGGGGAGCGTCAGCCACGAAGTCGATGAATCCGCGCTCAACGTCTGTATGGACCAGTTGAACCCGGAGATGGTCGCCCACGTCAAGACCTATGGACCCGCGCTCCAGCCTCCCTTCAACAGGCGGATCAAAGATCCTCACCCACGTTCCTTTTGGGGAGGCACCGGTGACGATGGCGTCGAATAGTTCCCCAACCCGGCCAGACAATAGCAATGCCGCAGCCGATTTTCTCACCCGCCTCTCCACTTTCGTTGCTGCGTCTTCACGCTCCGTGCAGTGCTTGGCGATTTCTGTTAGTTCCGGGACCGTGTAAGGAAGCGGCTCTCCCGCCATCGCCGCCTTTAACAGCCGCTGAGTCACTAGATCCGGGAAACGCCGGTTCGGCGCCGTGGAGTGGGAGTAATCCTTCACCGCCAGCCCAAAGTGGCCGGGTGGCTTTCCACCAGGCAAATCGATGACATACTCACCTCTGCCGATAAGCTTGATGACGACGAGGGAAAGATCGGGGAATTTCTCTGGATCGGCCACGCTTCGCCGCACAAGGAAAGCCTCAAGGGCAAAAGAGTCCGGTGCGTTAGGAAGATGTTCGCCGAAACCGGCCGCGATCTGCACAATGCGGTCCCAACGTTTCGGCGGCCTCAGAACCCGGCGAAGCGAAGGAAATCCCTTGGATTCGAGGTAGGTCGCGGACGCTCCGTTCGCCGCAATCATAAAGTCTTCGATCAACTGCTTCGCGCGGTTCTTGCGATCCAGATCGAGTTCTGACAGATTGTCACCATCGAACATCGCCTTTGTCTCCAGCGACTCAAGGGTGAGCGCACCTTGGCGATGTCGCAGGCCGGCGAGCAGTCGCGCCAGACTGTCCTGAATGTGGAGATTCTCGTCAAGGTCAGGGACTGTCTGGATTCGCTCGGGCGCGGCCCCTGCGCCCTCCAGCCACGCCGCCACGCTGGTATAGGCTAGTTTGGCGTGGTTTCGGACGTTCGCACGATAGAGATCGGATGCAGCAAGCGAGCCGTTTGCATCGAATACCAGGTCTGCCACCACGGCGATGCGGTCCTGGTCCTCGTTTAACGAGGTCATATCCGTGGAAAGCGCTTCCGGAAGCATGAGGAAAATCCCGCCAGCTGTATAAACCGAGGTGGTGTTGTTTGCCGCATGGGAGTCGAGGGCCGATCCTTTTCGCACAAGGGCATCCACATCCGCAACGGCCACGAGGAGTCTGGTCCGCCCGCCCGAGAGCGACTCTGCCACGGCAAGTTGATCTAGGTCGCGAGAGTCGTCGTTGTCTATTGACGCCCAGAGACGGTCTCGCAGATCGCGCATGTCTGCAGCGGCGCAGGCAGGACTAGCAAAGGCCGTCAGCTCTTGCAGCCCTGCCGGGGGGAAGTCGGGCTCCAGGCCGCTCTCGATCATCGCCTTGCGCGCGATGCCAGCCAAGACACCTCGGTCCGAGGATCTCCCCTTCATTGAGGGCACCATTCTGGTTGGGTTGATGCGTGGCACCGGGTGAGTTGCAATTGGTTTCATGGTTTGTTGATTGCTTTCCATTTGATCAGCCCAGCTTCACCACCATCTTGCCCACATTCGCCCCCTTGAAGAGGCCTATGAAGGCACCGACCGCCTGGTCGATTCCTTCCACCACCGTCTCTTTACTCTTCAGTTTGCCGGCCTGGAAGTAACCACCCACCTCTTGTTCGAATTCGGCCTGCCGATCCATCCAGTCTCGAACGATCAACCCTTTCATCGTCAACCGCTTCGTAGTGACGTTAAAGAGATTGGAGGGGCCCGGCCTTGGTTTATCCTCGTTGTAACCGGAAATGCCACCACAGGCGATGATCCGGCCATGCACGCGCAACGCCGAGAGCGCCGCCTCCAGCGCCTCGCCTCCCACATTGTCGAAATAGACATCGATGCCTTCGGGCGCCTCCACGTTCAGTTGGTCGAGCACGGGGGCGAGATTGTAATCGAAGGCGGCGTCAAACCCGCATTCATCTCGCAGAAACATCACCTTTTTCACCGAGCCGGCGGATCCGATAACCCGGCAGCCGCGCAGCTTCGCCAATTGCCCGGCCACGTTCCCCACGGCACCGGCTGCCCCTGAGATATAGACGACATCGCCTGCCTTCACCCCGACCAATTGAAGTCCTGCCCACGCGGTCATCCCCGTCATGCCCAGCACGCCCAGGTAAATCGAGAGTGGGTGGATCTCACGGCTGACGGGGTGCAGCTCCTTCGGCAACGCGATGAAATACTCCCGCCAGCCGCAGTTGGAGGTGACGGCGTCGCCTGGTTTGAACTCCTTGGCACGCGATTCAACCACTTCGCCGACGGCACCGCCTTCGAGCGGCCTGCCCACTTCGAAACAAGGCACATAAGATATGCCTTCGTCCATGCGGCCGCGCATGTAAGGATCCACCGACATGAAGAGATTGCGAACCAGCACCTCGCCTTCCTGAAGGGGTGGCAGCACCCTTTGTCCAAGGGCAAAGTTATCCGCCATTGGAATCCCCTTGGGACGGGAGGCAAGACGAATTTCTTTGCTGGTAATGTGAGGCATAAGGCAGGTGTGGGTGGCCGGGTGTATTTTTCGGCACAGGATTCAATGGTTGATTTCGGCGGCGCAGTTTCCGCCCTGGCAAGGGTGCGCCAGATGTGCCGGCAAAAAGCTCGCGACCGCATGGCGGACGCTGCGGTCGCGAGGGTGTTTTCATGCTGACTGGCTGCCCGTGGCAGCTGGTGCGGAGCAGCTCACCAGGCCCACTTCACCACAAGCTGATTGTCCACCGAGTATACTCCTGGAGCGGCCCAGGCGACTCGTGCCGCTTCATCGCGTTCCGCGTAGTTGCGTACTTCGCCGCGCAGGATCACGTTGTTGGCGTGCGTCTCCACCTCGATTTTCATGGCGTCCAGCAAGGCGCTGCGTTCGAAGGCGCTCTTGATGGCCGAAGCGACATCAGTCGATGTCACCTTGGGTTTGATCGAGATCAGGTTTGTCACCCCTTTGACTCCCGTCAGGTGGTGAACCACGTTTTCTGCGTCCTCCTTTTGGAAGCCCCACTCCACCTCGCCCTCCAGCGTGATCCTGCCATCACTAACCGTCACCTGAACCGATCCGGACGGGATCGTGGGCGACCAGCTGATCTGATTGCCGGCAGCTCCGGCAATGTCGCCATCGGTGCGGGTCAGCGAGCCCGGCAGCTTAACCTTGATGTCATCAGCAATGGCTTTCACCCCTGCCACTCTTTTGACTGCGCGCACGGCATCCCACTTCTCCCCATAGTTGGTGGCGTAGCCGTTGAGCGTCACCGATCCATCTTTCACCAGGACCCCGATGTCCGTGACCTTCACGCTCGGCTCGTAATTGAGCTCTGCGAGAACATCCGTTTTCAACTCGCTGTCACTTTTCAATTTTGCGGTTTTCATATCTTTTATTCTTGGCTGGACATGTCATGTCGCCAATCTCTCATCCTCCATTCGGGAGGCCTGGAGGGGCCTAGTGGAGGATAAGATGCCTGCATTCACGACAACCGGACATCCGCCGGATGCAGCACGAATGATATGGGGTGTAACCCTTGTTTGTTGAACAATCGGGCGCAAGATTCGTCAATTGCGGCCGCCCGGCCCTCTTCAAGGCACCTCCGCAGTGGTGAGAATGTTGAAGCCCGTGCCGCTGCGAGTGCTTGTGTTGACGGGCGCATCCGTCAGAACAAGGGTGGTGCCGGGCGTGACCAGGGCGCGCGTGCCGGCGAGAAACACCGGATCCACACGCACCTGCTTCACGAGATCTTTGAGAACCGGCGCAGTGCCGCCCACGCTCGTCACCGCAAGCCAGTCTCGCCGCCCTTCAGCATCCACATTGGCCAGGGCCACAAAGACGTACGAGCCGGCGATGCCATGCAGCCTGCCGACGGGCGCGCGGCCGATTTCGACGCCGTTGCGGTAAACATACGCCGCACCATCGGCGCTGCTGATCATGATGAAAACCTGCCCCGCAGGCGCTTTCTCCGGCCGCCAGACCACGCCTCCCGGAGGTGCGGCATCGCCCGGCGCGGCGGCAAAGAGCAGGCCCGGCGCCGTGGTGTTGCCCGGCGAGGACCTGCCATCCGTGATTATCACCGTCGTGCCATCGCTGGTGACGGTGTATAACTTCTTCGCGAACTCCACCGGCAGGCGCACGCACCCGTGCGAGGCGGGATGGCCCGGCAGATAGCCCGCGTGCATGGCCACGCCGCCCCAGGTGAGACGCTCCATGTAGGGCATGGACGCGCCCTTGAAGAGGCTGGAAGTGTGCGTCACTGCTTTCTGAAGGATGGTGAAGACCCCTGTGGGCGTGTGGCGCCCCGTCTTGCCGGAACTTACCGTCGAGCGGCCGATGCGCACGCCGTTGCGATAGACATAGAGGACCTGCTCCGGCAGGCTGATGATGATCACCACCGGCCCTGAGGGCGAAATTTCTGGATTCCAAACATACTCCCCTGGTTTGATCCCCGGGGTAAAAGGCGCGACGGGCCGGCCCTTCGTCATGTCTGCGGCGCGAACCGTTTGCGGGAGGAGCAGCATCGTCAGCACCATACTCAGTGTGATGGCGAGCAGGGGGCGGCTTTGCATAGGCAGGGTTGGGCGATGGGAGTTGCGTATCAACGGGTGCTCATGGCACAAGCACGGCCGCCCCTTCGAACCGGCCGGCACGAAGATCTGCGAGGGCTTGGTTGGCCTGGATGAGAGGATAGCTCGTGGTCTTCATAACAATGCCGATCTCGGGCGCGAGGTGGAGAAAATCGAGGCCGTCCTGCCGCGTGAGATTGGCGACGGAAACGAGTTTCCGCTCCTCCCATAGCAGGCGATAAGGAAAGCTCGGGATGTCACTCATGTGAATGCCGGCACAGACAACACGACCGCCCTTGCGTACGGCTTTCAGCGCCAGGGGCACGAGATCACCCACGGTCGCGAAGATAATCGCGGCATCAAGCGGCTCCGGCGGCATTTCATCAGACCCACCTGCCCACGTTGCGCCCAGACTCCGGGCGAAAGTCTGGGTGGCGGCATCTCCGGGCCGGGTGAAGGCGAACACGGAGCGCCCCTGCCACTTCGCGACCTGCGCAATTATGTGCGCGGCAGCTCCAAAGCCGTACAGACCGATCTTTTTGCCATCACCAGCAATCACCAGCGACCGCCAGCCTATCAGGCCTGCGCAAAGCAACGGAGCGAGCGCCACATCGCTTCCAGCTTCTCCGAGTGGAAATGCCCAACGTGCATCGGCGATGGTCGCCGTGGCGAAACCGCCGTCGCGGGTGTACCCCGTGAAGACGGGGTGGTCGCAAAGGTTTTCTTCTCCACTCAAACAATAGGAGCAGTGGCCGCAGGTGTGGCCGAGCCAGGGGATGCCTACCCGCTCACCCACCTTGAAACCCTCGACACCGGCCCCCATTGCATTGATCCGGCCGACAATCTCATGTCCTGGGATGATGGGAAATTGCTGGTTGGGCAGCTCGCCATCAAGGACGTGCAAGTCCGTACGGCAGACCCCACAGGCGGTCACCCGCACGCGGATCTGGCCCGGCCCTGGCCGCCGTTCGGCAAGCTCGGTCCATTCAAGATCGCCCCCTTTGCCATTCAAAACCATCGCATGCATTGCAGTGCTTCCCCGTGCGGGACATGTTGTTCAGTTGGAAATGAGTTCGGGACCGGCCCTGAGCAGGGCCGTATCAAGATTCACCATGCCTCAGACTTCCTCTCCCTGCTTTTCCACAGGGAAGTCCGCGCTGCGCGAAACCGCCTCCCAATCGGAGAAATCCTTGCGCAGCTCATCAAGCTTTGCCATGGCCCCTTCATACGCATCGTTGCCCAGCAGCAGATGGTGGGGTGGAAATGGGGCTTCCGCCGTGCTTATGATGGCGTGGGCGGCGCGGTCCGGATCGCCAGCCTGCTGGCCCGAGATGGCGCGCACCCTTTTGCGCGAAATTCCCGCCGTGGCCGCGTAATCGCCGATCTGCTGCTTGCTCTCGTTCGCTGAGCGCCCGGCCCAATCGGTGCGGAAGCCGCTCGGCTCGACAAGCATCACCTTGATGCCCAGTGGCTCCACCTCCTGCCAAAGCGCCTCAGACAATCCCTCGACCGCAAACTTGGTCGCACTGTAGTAACCCAGCGCCGGAAATGAACGAAGCCCGCCAATGGAGGAAAAATTGATAATCATTCCCCTGCGATGCTGGCGCATGCCGGGCAGAACCGCCCGTATCATCCGCCCCAGGCCGAACACGTTGACGTCGAACATCCGTCGCACCTCGTTCTCCTCGCTTTCTTCGACTGCCGCGAAGTAGCCGATGCCTGCATTGTTCACGAGCACGTCGATGCGACCGAACAAGTCCTCCGCAGCCTTCACTGCGGCATCAACCTGTTCCTGATCAGTGACATCGAGCTTGAGAACCAAGGATGTTCCCAGTGCGGCCAGTTCGTGCAGCTCTTCGGGATTGCGAGCTGTCACCACCGTACGGAAGCCGCTAGCAAGTGCCTGTTTGGCAAGTTCGCGGCCAAATCCTGTCGAACAGCCGGTGATGAACCAAACGGGCTTTTCAGTCATTGATGAATTCATGTTCTTTGATTGTCGTTGCTTGTTACTCAGCAAACCATGTCCAGGTCACCGAGAGTTCATTTTCCACTGACAAGACACCTGGGGCGGCCCAGGCCGCCCGCTCCGCCTCCCTCCGTTCGGCATAGTTGCGAACTTCACCTCGGAGCAAAACTTGATTGCCGGATGTCTCCACTACGATCTTGGTCGCGTCCAGTTGAGCATTTCGCTCGACAGCCAGGGTGATGGCCGTTTCGATACCGGCAGGCAGCACTTTCGGTTTGATGGAGATCAGGTTTGTCACCCCTTCGATGCCCGGAAGGTGCTGCACCGCATCTTCTGCGTCCTGCTTCTGAAACCCCCACTCCACCTCGCCCTCCAAGGTGATCCTACCAGCATGGACAGCCGCCCGCACGGTCCCCTTTGGAACCTTCGAGGACCAGTCGATTTGGTTGGCTGCAGCGGCGGCGATGTCTCCATCGGCACGGCGCAAGGAAACCGGCAGCCTGACTTCGATGTCATCTGTGACGGAGGTCACTCCGGCAACGCGTTTCACCGCGCACACGGCATCGATCTTTTCGCCATAGCCGGTCGTGAAGCCGCTGAGGGTCACAGCCCCGTCTTTAACCTGCACCACAATATCGGTGACCCTGACACAGGGCTCATATTCGAGCTCGGCAAGCACGTCGCTTCTCAATTCCGTGTCGGTTTTGTCTATGTTGCTTGTCATTTTGGTGTGCCCCCCTTTTTGGCGGGAAGCGGTCTGGACTTTGCGGGTGGCGCATGGTTGCTCATCAAGGGATTTCCTCAGTGAGAAGGCTCCTTCGCCATCCTGTCCTGCTCCCAGTATCCTTGGCGGTGGTAATGCCGATGCAGCTCCATTTCATAGTCACGATTGATCAGAGAGTCCTCTGTATATTCAGGTGACAGCTTGATGGACTCGCAAGAGTGGTTGATGTACACCTTCGACTCGCCCCAGCTCACGCTCGTGACCCATCGCGGTGAAATGAGCAGCTTCCTCCCCGGCCACCATGTTCCGGTATTGATGATGAGATACCGAATCGCCCAGGTCTCATCATCAAGGATGAAATCCTCAATGTGGCCAATTTCGCCATCCGTTGCCTGGATGTGATATCCGCTCACGTCGTGAGTGCTGCGCAAGTGGGCATCCGTTGACTTCTCATCCGGGGCATACTCCCTCCAGTTGGCGCTGTCCCGCACAATGTAGGGCGAAGCCCCCCAACTGTAGGGGCCACCCCAGTACATCGGCCATCCGTAGTATCCATAGTAGTCATCTTCGAATTGACGGGAGACGGGCAGGTCGCTATAATCGGAGGGACTGTCCTGAATTTGCTTTTTGGTCAAATTGATCTCGATGTGTTTCTTCTCGGGAAGCAGAGCACCCAGCGCATAGGGTGAGACCAGCACTTTCCGTCCCAAAAGCCAGCCTCCTGTCTCGGCGACCAGATAGCGCACGGTCCAGTGCTGATCATCGAAGTAGAATTCTTTGATCTTGCCTACTTCTCCGTCGATACTCTCCAGCTTGTAGCCCGTCAATGTCTTGGCTTTGCTCAACATAATAGCTCCTTTGTTCTTTTTGTGTAATTTGCCCGGCCGCTGCCGGCGCTCGACCGACCGTTGTTTTCAAGAAACGGCATCACCCAGGGCCGTAACAATACCGGAAACAAGACGCAGCCTGTTGAGGCTCCCCAACGGGGGCAGCCTCAGCAGGTGTTTGAAATCAAGGGAATGGATGCGACCAAGCCCCGGTAATGAAGAGGTCGGGGGTGGCTGTGGTCAGGCTTCTTCCAGCCACTTCCGCGCCCTGGCGGCCTCGGAGTGATCGAAGTAGCGGATCGTTGCCTTCGTGAACACCTTGCAGAATGACGCCATGCCGCTTTCCCACTTTGTTTCTCCTACCATTGCGAGCCTCTCAATGTCTGCAAAATGTTTGACATCGAATTTGATGTCCTCCCACAGCGCTCCTGCTTCCCAGCCGTGAAAGCCGGTCATGTCAAACAGGATGCGAAGCTTGCCGTGTTCCCGAACAAGTCGCTCGAACTCAGGCACAAAGTGCTCATAGTCGGCTTTTGCCAGCTTGCCGCTGACATGAACGACGAGCACTTTTCCGCCGCTTTCCTCATTGAGTTGAATGGACATATTGGACTCCTTTTGTTTTACGTAGGTTAAGCTGCCGCCAAGCGTAATATTGACGACAGCCGACTGGCCGTTGGTCTGAAACCTGCCTGCTGGCCTATGCTGCTGCGAGAACCGCTTCTCGTGCTGCGATTGAGGGCTCGTGTTCTTCGACAGACTCGGGATTGGTGCGGCCGATGATTTCGTGGGCGCGGCTCGCTTCCTCGGCGCTGCCGTGGGCGATCACAACATATTTGCCGCTTTTCAGCGCCGTCTCGTATTGCAGAACACTGTTCCTGGGGATGCCCATGCTGTAAAGTCCGGCGCCCAGCGCGCTCAAGCCGCCCATGATCACCGCGCCTTCCAGGGCGCCCACGATCATGCTGACGACCGGCCCAGCAAAGAGCATTGGCCCGATGCCAGGAATGAAGAAGAACGCGGAACCGAAGAGCCAGCCCCAAATTCCACCCCAGAATGCGCCCGCCTTTCCCCAGTATTTCATCCGGTCACTCGTGTTGTAGTAGCCGACCACATGCTCGTCCGTGTGATAGTCACGACCGATGATGGACAGGTGCTTCATGTCAAAACCTGACTGCTGAAGCTCCTTGACGGCGGTTTCGGCTTCGTCGTGGGATTTGTAGATTGCCACTGTTGAATTGCACTTGTTCATAGGATGGGTTTTTCGTTGCTGTGTTTGTGGTTCGTGAGAAAGGGATGTTAGGACGTTGGCAGGCCGTTTGCCATGGGGTGAGCACCCCATAATTTGACTTCATCGTTGACCGGATACCGCACCGTTTGACGTGGAAGGCACATCTCTGGCCTGGGCTGACGGTGGATTCTCAATCTCACCAGGCTTCTGCCCCAGGCCCATGGTCAGTGCTGTCATTCCTGCCAGGCCCCCGAGCTGCATGGATTCCACCGCCGTGCTTGGCACGATGACAATTGTGGAATTCTCCTTCAAGCCCTCGTAGAGCATGTTCATGGCGCGAAGATGAAAAGCGATGGGATTGCCTTCATAGCTCTTGCCCGCTTCGGCGAATTTCTCAGCGATCTGGCGCTCTGCGTCACCCAGGATCACCCGGGCCTGCCGCTCGCGTTCCGCCTGGGCCTGCATGGACATGGCATTCTCCAGCCCTGAAGGAATCAAGACATCTTTGACCTCGACGGAGATCACCTTGATGCCCCAGGGTTCGGTGCGCTCATCAATGATCTTCTGGAGCGCGCTGCTGATCTTGTCCCTGCCTTCGAGCATGTCTGAAAGCATGGTCTTGCCGATCACATCGCGCAGGGCGGTTTGCGAGGCCCAGCCGATGGCACTCTGATAGTCAGCCACTGCCAGAGCGGCCTGCTTCGGGTCCACCACCTTCCAGAACAGCACGGCATCCACGTCCACCGGCACCGTATCCTTGGTCAGCGTCTTTTCGGCTTTGAAGCCGGTGGTGATGACGCGGGTGTCGATCCAGTAGGCAATCGCGTCAATGACCGGAACGATGAAGAACAACCCCGGTCCCTTTAGGGAGTGGAAGCGGCCAAGACGCAAAATCGCCACTCTGTCCCACTGGTTGGCGACTTGAATTGATGTGGAGGCGACGAGGGCCAGCAGAAAGGTTGTGACGCCAATGCCGATCACTTCTGGGGTGACCACAGCTCCACTCCGGGAGTAAGCCACCGCAGCGCCAATGGTTAAAATGACAACAAACACCAACGTTGCAAAGGACCTGTTCTGATTCATATTTAGTAATATATCGGGCTGGTTATGTTTATGTCTTGGGCACCGCGTGTCTTCGTTTTCATGACACAAAGAGTAAGAACCGGATTGCTCCAGTTGCTTGCCGGCGGCTTCCGTGTGCGATTTGTGGATCGCCACGACTGAATTATCCTCCGTCCCGGGGGGGCGTCCTAGTGCTTGGGATCAGCAGGAAGCGAGTCGCTTAGGGGCGGTTGGTTTCCATGAGCATATTTGACATGAATGTCGTTCCTTACCTCCACCACCCCGACGGCTTGTTCGGCTAGGTATTCAGCCTCCGCTCTTTGGGGACTGTAATCGACCATTCCGGAAAGCGTTACAACTCCACTCACGGCTGCCTCGTGCAAGTCGAAGCATCCGACCCGGGAGTCGCGGATGAGCGCCTGTTTGATGTCCCTGGCCAGATGCTCGTCACTGGGTCGGGTGTTGGGTCGCACCTTGATGAGATTTCGCACCGAGAAGACTCCCGGAGTGTCTTTCGCATCTGACCCCGCTTCCGCCTTTGACTTGTGATGGCGCACCGTGCCGGCGAGAGTCACCTGGCCGTCAGCGACGGCCACCACGATGTCTTCGGCCAGGATTCGGGGATCGTAACGAAGGGCATCGGCGATGGCGCTTCGTATCTGTTCGTCGGTTTTGAGTTCAGGAGACTGGCGCTTCCGTAAGTCCGGCTTGATCGTGGGCTCAACCTTGAGGTCGTCGGCATTCACAGACCGGACTCCTGCGATCCAGGCATCGTCAAAGCAGCGGTCTCCTTCCGTGGCTGTGCCGACGGTTCCGCTCAATTTGACAACACCGTTTTCGACCTCGAAATTCACGAACACTGAATCCACCGAGGGATCCATCTTCAAGGCGCGCCGTCCATCAGCCTGAATTTCAAGGTCGCTTCGCGGGCCGCCATAGACAAGCTCAATGTTACTGCTGACCTCGTTGACACCCCGAATGCGCATGGCGTCGGCCAGGGCTGCCTGCTGTTCCACCCTGGAAGGCGCCTTTCCCGTGACCGTCACCTTGCCGTCATGGGCCGCAACAGTGAGCTGCAGGAGCGTTGTCGCATCATCATGATGCAACGCGTCTTCCACGTCCTTGCGTATTTCATCATCAGACCGGACTGGTGCCTGGACCTTGGTTGCATCGATCACCGCGCGCACACCGTGGATGGTTTTGGCGATTTTGACGGCGTCGTCCTTTGCGAGGAGATTATCCACAGTGCCGCGCATGGTGACGATGCCCTGCACGGCCTTCACATCAAGTTCGTTGGCTGGTATTACACCGCTCAGGGTCAGGGCATCATCCACGGAGAAACCCACAGCCTCGTCCGTGGGGGGCTTTGGCAGCGTGATTGCTGCGGGTGACCCCGCGAGGCACGAAACGCCCACTGCGGCTGCACATGCCGCCCTGAGCATGGAATCGATCCCGCTTCGATGCGGGAAGGCGGCAGCTTTCACGGGTGGTGTTACCACGACCAGGCTCCTTTCTTTACATCAATGTGGTTCAACACCGCAGTCGCTCCACTCTTGCGGGCATCCCTGTCAGCTTCACCCCAGCCGATCCAGGTTCCGACGGTTCCGGTCAGAGTGGCCACCCCTCCGTTGACAACGGCTTTGACGTCATCAAAATGCACGAATGGACTCCAGAAGAACGCGTCGGTGATCTTCTTTTTGATCTGTTCGTCGCTAAGGTATGGCGGCGATTGAAACACCTCGGAGAAATAAGGCGGCGAATTGTAATACGGCCAATCGCTGTAGGCGTCATAATACGGCACGGACGGCCAGTCATAGGAATAGATTGAATATTCAGGCTCGGTCTTCAGATGGTTTCGAACCAGCACGACACCCTTTGTCCGCGAGGCAACGTCCTCGGCTTCAGCTCTTTTGGAACGTGAATCCACCGCTCCGGAGAGGTATGCAACGTGATTGATGACTGCCACGTCTATCGTGGAGCTGTCCAGCATCGGATCCCAGAACAAGGCCGCCTTCAATTGGTTTTGCACATCTAGATCCGTGGCCTGCCCCTTTGGCCTCACCTTTAGAAGGTTGTCCACCTGCCAGACGCCCACTACATTTTTTACGTCCTGTTCAGCGGAGGTTTTTGCCTTCACGTTCCCCACGGCTCCGCCGAGAACAACGGCTCCGCCTTCCACTGTCACACCAGGAGAGAAGGCCGAAACACGTGGATCAAGACGGAACGATGCCTCAACCGCTTGTTTGATCTCGCTGTCAGACCGCACCGTGTATTTGAGCTTTCGGTGCTCATCTTCGCTCACAGACGGCTCAATTTTCATGCTGCTGTCGTCCACGGATGTCGCCCCGTCCACCCATCCATCCTCAAGCGCACGCGTTTTGCCCATCACGCTTCCAACCGTGCCGCTAAGTGTCACTTTGCCATCCTTCACGTCGGCGTTGATCAGGTCCCCGTTGATCCAGATGTCCCACTGCAGCCGCGACTTGACGTCACCGGCAATTTCCGCGTCAGTGTGCTTTGCCGTGTAGTTGATGACGACGTCGTTTTGGATTTCCTTGATGCCCTTGACGCCCTTGGCAATGCGCGAGGCGAGCTGCTTTTCCGCATAGGAGCCAACGCTGCCGGACAGAGTGGCAACGCCATCCTTGACAGAAGCGGAGACCTGGTAGGAATCCGTTGCCGGATCCTGCAGCAACGCCGTGAGGACATCCTTGCGGATGTCCGCATCGGGGCGGGACACCGGTGTTACTGCAATGCGGTCAATCACCCCGCGCACCCCCCGGATGGTCTCGGCGATCTTGACCGCACGCTCCTTGATGAGAATGTTTTCCCCCGATCCCGAAAGGGTGACGATCCCCTCGGTCGTGCTGACGTCCACATCATTGGGGAACACTCCTTTTTCGAATATCAGCCCACTTTCGACTGCGGCTGTGATGCCGCTGTCGGTGATTTTCTTTTCCGGCTTTTCTTCCGCATGCAGCGGCGGCAGGCCGCAGAACTGGGCTCCTAGCGCAATCGCCACAATGGCGGACCATCTGCGGGCTGGGGCAGCGCGCGACCGCTTCTGCGCGATTGATATGTTAATGGGCTGTTTCTTTCGTGGTGTTAGCAGAATCTGCTCTGTCTGTGCGGAAGCCCTATCTTGCTCCTCCGCGTGATTGTCGCGACCGGTGGTGGACGGCCTTAGCATGTCAAAACCTGAATGCTGGGGTTCCTTGATGGCGGCTTCGTCGTGGGATTTGCAGATCACCACTCTTGAATTGCATTCACAGCCATCCCATAAGAGAGAAGAAAGGGAGTTGGCAAGGGCGGTCGTAGCAGCCACTCGGCTGGTGTGAAAACAACAGCACCCAAGCCAACTCGAAGTCAATTCAGCGCGCTGCGCCAGCTCTGCAACCTCATTCCCAAGCGTTTGGTCAGCGATCTGGCCGCCGAGGCACAGGATGCGCCCAAAGCGCGGACGTACTCTTACTGGAGCCAGGTCGTCGCCCTCATCTACGCGCAGCTCACCCATGCTGTGGGGCTCAACGATGTGTGCGACTCGCTGCGTCTGCACAGCGGGCCGCTCTCGGCCGTCCGCGGGGCCACGCCGCCTTCGCGCAACAACCTCAGCCACGCCAACAAGCAGCGCCCGCCTTGCATCGCCGAGCGGCTCTTCTGGCGGGTGCTTGACCACCTGCGCAGCCAGCACAAGGGCTTCGGCGCGGCGCGGGCGGGCAGGCGCCTGGCGCACCGCTTCAAGTGCGCCATCCATGTGGTGGACTCAACCACCATCGAACTGGTCGCCAGGTGCATGGACTGGGCCAAACACCGGCGGCGCAAGGCGGCGGCCAAGTGCCACCTGCGCCTCAACCTGCAGAGTTTCCTGCCCAGCTTCGCCATCGTGGACACCGCCAAGGACAACGACAACAAGCGCGCTCGCGAAGTGTGCGCCACCATCAACGAAGGCGAGATTGTGCTCTTTGACAAAGCCTACGTGGACTTCGAGCACCTGTGCGATCTGGACCAGCGCGGCATCTTCTGGGTCACCCGTGCCAAGGACAACATGGCCTTCCACGTGGCCGGCCGCCGTCTGCGCAAGGCAAACGGCAAGATCCTGCGCGACGACGAGATCACGTTGCGCGTGGAAAAGAGCCGCCAGGCATACCAGTGCAGGCGACTGCGCCGCATCGTCGCGCTGGTGGAGGTCGATGGCCAGGAGCGAGAGATGGTCTTCATCACCAACAACTTTGAGTGGGCCGCCAGCACCGTGGCCGATCTCTACAAATGCCGCTGGCAGATC
>CAINXC010000435.1 GCA_903854655.1 uncultured Verrucomicrobiota bacterium
ATGACGGAATGGGCCACGTCTCGGCTTCAGTTTTCGTCATTGGTCATTCGTCATTGGTCATTCGTCATTGGTCATTCGTCATTGGTCATTCGTCATTTGTCATTTCATTTCCCCTCGCCCCAGCCGCCGCCCATGGCCTTGTAAACCGACACCCAGGCGGTGGCGACGCGGGTCTGGCTGGCCACGGAATCATTTTGCGCGTTGAGCGCCACGCGTTCGGCATCCAGGACATCGAGGAAATTGGCGACCCCGTCCTTGTAGCGCTCGCGCGCCAGCGTGGCGGCCTCTTCGGCGGCACGGGTAGACTCGCGCAGATACTGCAGCCGCTGGCGCTCGCGATCGTAGGCGGTGAGGGCGTTTTCGGTTTCTTCCAGCGCGAGGAGCACGGTCTGCTCGTACTGGGCGAGCGCCGTCTCGGCCCTGGCTCCCGCCGCCGCCACCTGCTGCCGGACCCGGCCCAGATCGAGCGCCGCCCACGTGATGTGCGGACCAAAAGAAAAAGCTTCAGCCCCGCCCTGGCTCAGGCCCTTCACCGTCCTGGCCTGCAAGCCGATGCTGCCGGAGAAGGTGACGCGCGGGAACAGATCCGCCATGGCGATGCCAATGCGTTCCGTGGCCGCCGCCAGGTTGCGCTCGGCCACTCGCACGTCCGGCCGATGGCGCAGCACCTCGGCGGGGTTGGAGAGCGAGATGCTCGACGGTGTGCCGGGCAGGGCCCTGGCCACTTCCAGTTTCGGGCGCAGGCTGGAGGGCGCGCTGCCGCTGAGCACGGCGATGCGGTGAATGGTCTGGTCAATGGTGGTCTGCAATTGCGGAATGGTCGCCAGCGTGGCGTTCCACAACGCACGGGCGCGGGCCACGTCCAGCTCGGTGCCGCGACCGCCCTTCAAGGAGGCCTCCGCGACGTGCAGGGAATCCTCCTGGTTGGTGGCGTTCTGCCGGGCGACCTCGAGCTGGGCCTGCGCGCCGCGAAGCAGCAGGTAGTTCATCGCCACCTCGGCACGCAGGTCGATCAGGAGGGCGTCGCGCTGGGCGGTGACGGCCTCCTCGGTTTCCTTCGCCGCCAGGACGGAGCGCCGCACGCGGCCCCAAAAATCGAGCTCCCAAGAGGCATCGATGGCGCCTTCGTAGAGCTGTGAGTTCTTCGCCAGGCCCGAGACGGACAGGGCCTTGCTGATCTTGTTATCGGTGTAGCCTGCATCGGTCGTCACCGTGGGCACCAGGTCGAAGCGCGCCTCGCGCCACAACGCCCGGGCTTCCTTCAAGCGCGCCGCAGCGGCCTTCAAATCGCGGTTTTGAGCCTCCGCCTGGGCGATCAGGCTGTTGAGTTCGGAGTCATGGAAGCGCTTCCACCACTGGTTTTCCGCCGCCTTGCTGACCGCGCTGTCGGTTTTGCTGGCGAACTTGGCGGGCGCGCCCGCGTTGGGCTGCGAGTAGCGGGGACCGACAACACAGCCGGTAAGGACAGCGCAGAGAGCGAGGAAAAAGCGGGACATGGGAGAAAGCGATACGATTCAGGGGGCGACCGGGTTTGCCGACGCATTGCCAAACAACGCTATACGGCACAAAATCGCCTCGCTCCTCAATGAATTTCCGGTTCGCCGGTGTCCGCGCCGAACTGCAGAAAATCGAAGTCCGCCCCCTCGTCGGCCTGGGTGACGTGCTCGACGTACAGCTTGCCATAGCCACGGGCGTAGCGCGTGGGCTTCGGCTTCCAGGCGGCGCGGCGCCGGGCCAGCTCCTCGTCGTCCACCAGCACATCAATGGTCCGGGCCTGGGTGTCGAGGCGGATGAGATCGCCGGTCTGCACCAGGGCGAGGGGGCCGCCCACGGCGGATTCCGGGGCCACGTGCAGCACGCAGGTGCCGTAGCTGGTGCCGCTCATGCGGGCATCGCTCACGCGCACCATGTCACGCACGCCTTCTTTGAGCAGCTTCTTCGGCACCGGCAGCATGCCCCACTCCGGCATGCCGGGAGCCCCCACGGGACCGGCGTTGCGCAGCACGAGCACGGTGTCCTTCGTCACGTCGAGATCGGGATCATCGAGGCGCTTCTTCAGGTCGTTGTAGTCATCGAAGACAAGCGCCGGGCCGGTGTGCTGGAGCAGCGCCGCATCCACGACGGCCGCGTGTTTGATCACCGCGCCGTTCGGAGCCAGGTTGCCGTGCAACACGGTGGTGCCGCCATTGCTGGCGATGGCGGTGGCGGGCGTGCGGATCACATCGGGGTTGAAGTTCTCCGCATCGGCGATGTTGTCGCCCAGGGTGCGGCTGTTGACAGTGATGGACTCGGTGTGCAGCAGCTCGCGCATGCCGTTGAGCAGGGCACGCAGGCCGCCGGCGGCGTAGAAATCATCCATCAAGTACTTGCCGCTGGGCCGCAGGTTCGCCAGCAGGGGGGTGCATTGCGACAGCTCGTCGAAGCGCTGCAACGGCAGCTTGATGCCCAGGCGGCCCGCCATGGCCACGAGATGCACGATGGCGTTGGTGCTGCCGCCCAGCGCCATGTCCACCTTGATGGCGTTGTCAAAAGAATGGGCGGTGACCACATCGCGGGGCTTCAGGTCGGCCCACACGTTTTCCACGATCTGGCGGCCCGCAGCGGCGGCCATGCGGCTGTGCGCAGAATCGACGGCGGGAATGGACGAGGCGCCCGGCAGCGTCATGCCTATGACTTCCGCCAGTGCCGTCATCGTGCTGGCCGTGCCCATGGTCATGCAATGGCCCGGCGAGCGGGCGATGCCGTCCTCGATCTGGCACCAGGCTTCATCGCTCAGGTTGCCCGCGCGCTTCTCGTCCCAGTACTTCCACACATCGCTGCCGCTGCCCAGGGTCTCGCCATGCCAGAGCCCCCGGATCATGGGGCCGCAAGGCATGTAGATGGAGGGCAGGTTCATGCTGAAAGCGCCCATCAGCAGCGCGGGGGTGGACTTGTCGCAACCGCCGAGCAGCACCGCGCCATCCAGCGGATTGGCGCGCAGCAGCTCCTCGACTTCCATCGCCAGGAAGTTGCGGTGGAACATCGCCGTGGGCTTTGTGTACATCTCGCCGGCGGACATCACCGGCACCTCCATGGGCAGCCCGCCCGCCTGCAAAACACCGCGCTTCACCGCCTCCGCCGTCAGGCGCAGATGCATGTGGCAGGAATTGAGGTCCGTCCAGGTGTTGAAAATGCCGATGACCGGCTTGCCGGTGTAATCAAAGGCGTCCAGCCCCGCCTGCTTCGCCCGCGACCGGTGGCCGAAGGAGCGCAGTTCATCCCGGCCAAACCAGCGCCAGGAACGGAGTTCTTGTGGAGTCTTGCGATTGCTCATGCGCCCGCTCCCTAGCGCGGCGCATGTGCCAGGTCAAAGCCTTGTGCGTCCAAGACGGATCACGGGTGGTCATTCACGGACCGGTAAATTTGCACCCCGCCGGAAAGCGGGCCCGAATTTGCCGAGGGCAACTGCGGCGCAACGAAATAGCCGACACCATTTTCGACGCCGTTGCTTTTACCCAAAGGCACCAGGCGATGACCGACAATGAGGCCGTTGTAGGTGACCTTGCGGGTGACCGTCTGCCCGTTCCCCTTGGTGTCCACATCCACCAGGGTGAAGGTGCCGCTGAAGGTGCCCGTGGCCGGGAAGAAGGACAGCGTGGTGCCCGCAAGCTGACCGGGCGGAATGATGACGGCCGCCGGGTAATTCACCTGGAACAGGGGCACGTCGGGATCCTTGGCAACCTGCTCCGTGCGTGTGGGAGGATTGGTGGTGTTGTCAGTGATGATGTTGAGCCCGCCATCCAGGAAGCGCATGCTGGCATTGTTCGTCTTGTTCGGCAAATCCATGACAATCTCGCCCGCATTCTGGGGCGGCGTGTAGCGGCCGCTGCTCACAATCACATTGAGAACGCCGTTGAATTTCCCGTTCGTCTGGCTGGGAGTGCCAAATCCACCCGGATAATTGGGGGTCGGTCCCGTCTGGATGTTCTTGGTCCAGACAATCGTTCCCGGCCCGGTGAGGCTGTTGTACTGGGAATTGGCCACCGCAGGAGTGACATTGTTGTCCATCCCAGGGTTGATGGTCATGATGCCATCAACGACGCCTGTGTTCGAGTACAGCCCGGCGTAGATGGGCACCTGCACCGTGGTCAGCCCGCCCACCGCATTGACGAAACCCGACGAAGTGAAGGGCGTGCCATCCGACATCTGTCCGGACATCGACAGACTGCCGTCGGCGACCAGGGTGAAGGCGGCGATGCTATAGCCCTGGGGCGCGGTGAGATCAGGGTATCCACTGAAATAGTAACGAACCGCCAGGGCCAGATTGTAGTAGCCGGTCATGCTCGACACGGTGGGCGCCGTCGAGGAGGTGAGGCTCTGCCACATGTTGCGCCAGCCGGTGAAAAGAACGGGGTTCTCCTTGCCGTCCGTGATCGTGATGTTGACCGTGTTGGGCGTGGTGGGGCAGGACGTGGGGAAGATGGTGAAGGTCATCGTCACGGCATTGAACCCCTTCGGCGTCACCGAAACGCTGCCGGTGTAGGTGACGCCCGGATTGACATAGCCCTGGGGCAAAGGAACGGGGTTGGGCGGCGGGGGATTGTAGGTGAGCGCGCCGGTGAACGCGGTGGCCAGGGTGCCATAGGTGAGCTTGCCCGTATAGAGACTGGTGTCCGACACCGTGAGATCCAGGCGGGCGCCCAGCGAATTGTTCAGCACCGCCTGCGTCACCCCCTGCGACGTCGTGGAGGCCGGGTTCATCAAGCCCATGAAGGCGCCAGAAATTCCCGCCGGCATCGGAGAGATGGTGACCATCGCGGAAGTCGCCGTGCTCGCGCCCATGACATTGGTGGCGGTGAAGTTGATGACAAAGTCCCCCGCCTTTGTGGCATTGCCGGTGATCTGGCCGGTGGCGGTGTTGTAAGCCAGCCCAGGGGGCAGCCCGGTGATGGACCACTTGCTCGGGTAAGCACTGGCGGTGGGAGTGAAGCTGAAGGGCTGGCCGACGATATAGTTGACCGCCGGAAACACCACCGGCGCCACCGCAGGCACAGCGTTGACGACCTCTACCAGGGTGGTGCCACCGACAACCGTGGGCGGGGTTCCCGAAGGTGCCGACTGAGTGACCACGCAGTAATAGGTGTCCGCCTGCGTCAGGCCGAAATTCTGGATCACGAGCTTGGCCGTCTTGGAGCCGACGATGGTCTTGTCGGGCAGGACAGTGTCAACCATGGCGCTAGGAGTGCTGGGGCTGCTGCCACTGTTGGCCCGCATCCACTGGTAGGACAGCCCGTTGCCGGCGGCGGTGACGGTAAGAGTGACCGTGGTGTTGTTGATCACGACCACCGTTTTGGAGGTGTTGTCCACCACCCCCACCTGCGCAGGGTTGCTGAGCAGCGTGCCTGAGGGGTTGGTGAGCAGGAGTGTGTAGACTCCGGCCTGCGCTATCGATGCACCGGGGGGAGAGGGGTAGGTGCAGGTGAAAGTGGTCGTGGGCAAAGCCGGAGGAGTCGGCGTATTGAGCGTGGGCTTGAAAGTGGCCCCAACGACGTTCGCGCCGTTCTTTTTCCATAGCCCAGTGGGCTGGGTGAACCCGCCGGCGGTGGCGGTGAGGATCAAGGGCGCATTCACGTTCACCAACTGGTTCTGCGGCTGGTTTGCCGTGGCCGGGAAGTAGGGATAGGCGTTGTAGTCCTTGATGGTGATCACATGCTGGGCAGGACTGCCCAGGGTGGCGTCTCCAGTCGGCGGGCTCAGCGTGATGGTCGCGATGTCATCGGCCTCAACGGCGCTGTCCTGCTTGATGGTGACGGTGATTGTCTTCGAAGTGTCCCCGGGATTGAAGGTGAGCAACTGCGGGGTGGGGAGGCTGTAGTCTGCGGAAGCACTCGTGCCCAGCGTGGCAAGCCCGGTGGAGGTGGGCGTGGAGGTTGACCCCGAGTAGGCAACCGTGACCGGAAGGAGGGAGGCCGGGGAAAGCTGCACGGTGAGGGTGACCGTTCCGGTGCCGGTTCCTTCACCAAAAGTCGTGGTGGAGGCGGTGAAGGACAAGGTGGGGCGCGGCGGCTCAACCCCTGAGCTGGTCATGATGGTGCCGTTGGCACCCACGGCCACGAGAGTCGAGCCCGTCCAAACCGCATCACTGAACGACTGCGAGGTCCCGGCATTGCTTTCGTACCAGGAAATGCCCCCGAATGAACGGATGGTCGTGCCAATGCCCCCCACGCCCACATACTGCTCAGCCGGTGTGATCACGGTATCCACCAGCCGCGTAATCCCGGCGCTGGATGAGGCGCGCTGCTTCGTCCAGACCACGCCGTCCGGGCTGCTCCAGACACCGCCCAGGCTGGTGCTGGCGAGGAACTCGCTCGTGGTGAAAGTCTGGGTGGCGGTGACCGTGGGAATCGTTACGGCAATCACATCCGTGAAGCCTTCGCCCTTCGCGAGGGCCACCGTGTGCTTTACCCATGATGACTGGCCGTTCGAAAGCGTGAGCACCATGCCGCCATCCCCCACCGCAACGCTGAGCTTCAAGGCGGACGACACCGCGATGCCACGCAGTTCCTGGCTGCTGCCGACGGGCAGCGTGACCTTTGCCCAGGCCGTGGTGGTGCCGGTGTACTGATAAATCATGCTGGCCGGCGCAGCGCCAGAGGTGTCGGCCCCCACGGCGATGGCATTGCCGGAGCCCAGGGAGATGATACGATTGAGCCGGCCAGTGATCGCCGTGCTGCTTGCGGTCCATGTCGTGCCGTCGCTCGAATTCCAAATGCCGGCGCCGGTGGCGATGAAGCCGGCGGTTCCCACCCCGGCAACACTGGTCGGCGCAAAATTGCTCGGGGCTGCGGCGCGGGCCCAGGTGCTGCCATTGTCGGTGGACAAGAACGTGCCGGTTGCCGAAAGCGCCACCACATCGCCCCCGTTCGCCCCCACGGCGGTCAAATTGTCAATGGCCCCGGTGGAGTAGCCGCTGGTCCACGCAGTCGGTGTTGCAGCAGGAATGCTGAAAATACGACCGCCATCACCCACCACCACATAGTAGGCAGGGCTGGACGCGGCGGCGAACTTCACGCCCGCATGCAATTGCAGGATGGGATCGACGACGGGCAGCTTCGTCCAAACGACAGGCGGAGGAGATCCGGAAGACACTCCGGTGGGGGAAATCCAAACGGCCCCGTTGGCCCCCACCCCCACGACTTCATCCCCGGTGGGGGAAAGGTTCCAGCTAAGATTCAGATTGGGGTCCGTCACTTCCACATGCGGTGTCCATGAGGTGAAGGTGCTCGAGTCCCAGGCAGTGGCACCGGAAACGACCAGCCCGGGGTTCGTCCCCCCATTGGTGTACACCGCGCTCTGAATGTAGGTTTCAGTGCGGGTTCCTGCAGACGGCAGCGGATATTGAGTCCAGGCGGCGGAGGCGGACACGGTGCTGGCCGAATGAACAAAGAGCTTGGTGTCGGTGAAGCCCATCACATTGGTGCTGGGCGTTCCGGTGATGGTGTGAATCTTGGTGCCGGCTCCCAGACTGGCAAACTTGGTCCAGGGAGTGGTGGGATTCGTCACCCCATACACCACGGCCCCCGCAGCGCCGTTGCCACCAACATAAAATTTGCTGGTCGTCCAGGTGACGCACGAAAAATCCTCGGCGGCCGTTTGAGCCACCGTCGAGCCTGTTGCCATCCAGGTCAGGCTGCGCTGCGTCCAGGTCACGCCATCTGGCGAGGTGAGGAAGGTGCCTTTGTCACCCACGGCGACGAAATAGCCAAACTGTTGCGACCAGGCCACCGCATTCAGGTTTGCCGTGAGGCCCGTGACAGGATGTGCCGTCCACGGCCCTGTCGCGGCGGTGGCGGAAAGGATGGTGCCATGCGATCCCACAGCCACCAGCACGGTGCTTGGATTGGCCACCTTGTCATCGCCGTTCCTCGCCACGCCGTTGAGAGATTCGTTGGTAAGCGTCGGGTTTTGCAAAGCCCAGGTCACCCCAATGCTGCTCGGGGTGAGCGCCTGGGCGTGGACCGCCAGGCCAGCCGTTGCAGCGATGAGCATGCGTTTGAAAAGCTTGCAAAAGAGATTGGGGTGGGCATTCATATAAAAAGGAAGGGCGGCATCAGGTGAGCTATACGCGTGTCAGCGTGGGCATGACGAGTGGGTCAATGGCGAGCGTAGCCAATTTGGAGCTACCATGTCAATACAGGAAATGCGTTGCATAAGAGAAATGCGCTGACCCGCCAGCGATCCGCCACCTCCAACTCGCCAAACGCGGATAAGTTTTGCCCCAATTTACGGTAGTGCCCGCCAGCCCTGCCTCCCGCTTGAATTCGATCCCAAGGCGGATCGCTTCCGCATCAGGTGGGATTTGCCCGGCCGGCATTCCCTGGCGAGCCCCCTCTCAAAAACACGGATGCCGCCCCCTTGAGATGCGGCTTGCCAATTGCCCATCGTCCCGCATATTCGCGGCCCCTTATGCCCATTCTAATCACGTTGCTCACCATTGTGGAGGTGCTGATCTGCCTCCTCCTCATCCTCATCATCATGATGCAGCGCCCGCGTCAGGAAGGCCTGGGCGCTTCGTTCGGCAGCGGCGTGATGGATCACCTCGCCGGAGCGCAAACCACAAACGTGCTGCAAAAAGGCACGTCATGGCTCGCCGGAGCAATGTTCATCACCACCATCGTGCTGGCCGCACTGGTGTCCAGCCAGCATCCAAAATCGGACAAGAAGCTTTTCCAGGAACCGAAAGCGACCGCTGCCGCCGAAGCCAAGCCAGCCGCACCCGAGGCGCCCAAGGCACCCCCGGCAACCAATGGTCCGGCCTTGAAGCTGAATCCTGGCGGCGCCACCACCAGCCCCATCATCAACGTTCAGCCGCAGAACGCCGGCACCACCACCAAGCTGCCCAACGGCCAGGGTACGGTCACAGTCAAGCCCGCAACTGCTCCGGCTCCTCAAGCAAAGCCCTCTGAAGCCCCCCCTGCCCCGGCACCGGACGCCAAGCCTGCGGCGACACCAACGCCTGCCGCCCCGACAACACCCCCGGCCACGCCAGCACCTGCAAAGTAACCACCGGCCATTGCTCTTGTTTTAATGAAGAAGGCGGCTCCAAAGAGCCGCCTTTTTCATGGTCACCAGCCCCGGTCGTTTCACCGATTTGCGGCACCTTCAAAAAATCACACGAAGTTTTTTGCCAGACCTGCCGGGAGCGCCGTAAATCCTCATGTGCAGGCCGTTGTGCACTTCAAGGCCGTCGGTCAGCACTCTACGGGCGAGGCATGTTGGGAGGCATGCCTCGCCTCCTTTTTTTCCGGCAATGCCAGACTTGCCGGAAAATCCTGCGGCCCGCCCCGAACTCAAGCGCGTGGCCGGGCGCTCCTGACCGCCTTTGCGTCTTCGGGGAGAAATGCTGTCAGGGAACCGCGACAGAAAAGAGGCATGCTGCCGTTGCTACCTTCCGGTCCTGGCGGGGTTCACAAGCTCGATCCTCCGCGGCCCCTGACAACGCTTTCACCCATAGCGAAGGGCGGCGCTGGCACAAGTGCCAAAATGAGCCGCACTCAGATCCCCTCGCGAGACGCCCTGTTGCGCAAGAAGTTCACGTTGCTCAAGATTTGAGTTGTGAGTGCGGCGGCATTTCGGTAAAACAAAGGACCCGTAAATTCGCAATCTCGTCATTCTCATGGTCTGGAAACTTCTCTCTGGCATCGCTGCCGCCTGTCTGGGCGTGGCACTTTACTTCGCCTACATCAGCAAGAACGACATCCGTCAGGAGCGCGATCTTGAAAAAAGGGCGAAAGAAAACCTCGCTGAGGTGAAGACCCGCAAGGAGCAGGCCAGCTCCGTCCTTGCTCAAAAAGGCACCCAGGTGAAAAATCTGGAGGCAGACCGCGACAAGCTGAAGAAGGAAGTGGTGGCCGCCGAAGCCGAATCCAAGGACAAGATCGCTGCTCTTGACGTGGCGAAGAAGTCCCTGGACGAAAAGACCCAGATGCTTTCCGCCGCACAAAAGCAAATCGATGATGCTGGCGACGTGAGCAAGCTGGTCGAACAAGTGAAGGCTCTGGAGAAGGACAAGGAAACCGAAGATGCCACCGTGGCGGCCTCAGTGGCCAAAATCGCGGCTCTGCAGGAAAAACTCGGGACCATTCAGCAACAGACCGAACACCTCCGCACGGTGGAGGTCAATTCCAGGAAGGGTGTGATCGAGCCCACCTTCACAGCCCACGTGGCCCAGTCCTTCCCGGATTGGGGCTTCGCCGTGCTCAACAAAGGCAACAACGGCGGTGTCATCGCGAATGCCGAGCTCGATGTCAAACGCGGCAGGAATGTGGTGGCGAAGCTGAAGGTTCGCAATGTGGAGCAATCCATCGCTGTGGCCGATGTTGTGCCAGGCAGTGTTCGTCAGGGCTATCTCGTCCGCTCCGGTGACCTTGTCGTGGCCGCCCCTGTGGCTGCTGTCGCACCCACCCCCGCCAAAACACCGGCAGCCGGCAAGACGCCTACTGCCGCCCCTGCGCCTGCTCCTGGAGCACCCGCCATGGGTGCGGGTGCCGCCGACCCCTTTGGTGCGCCGGCACCAGCGGCTGGCAAGCCTGCGGCGGCAGATCCGTTCGGATCTCCTGCTCCGGCACCCGGTGCACCAGCGCCTGCGCCAGCACCAAAAACCGAGGATCCCTTTGGCGGCGCCCCCATGGCCACCCCGCCTGCTGGTGGAGCAGCCCCCCCGGCGGGCACCGGCACCAAGCAATCCCCATCGACTGCCGATCCTTTTGGCAAGTAGTTCCTGAGCATCTCTGCCGAACAATCCTTTGCGCAACAAGTCCCGATCTATATGACCAAGGTTCTCTTTATTCTCAGCGCCGTCGTGATGGTGGTGGCCAGTGTCTTTGCCTACCAAAACGGGCGCACCTTCACGGAGGAGCGCAACAGCAAGACCTCCCTGCATCGTCAGATCAAGACGGAACTCGCCACGCTCACCAAAATGAGCGACGACGTGAAGCAGGCCAATGCCGCCGTGGCGGCCGTTGGACAGGAAGTGGAGACGCAGAATGAAAAGCTCAAGACCGTCAAACTGACGATCAGCCAAACCGACGCCGACTCCAAGCGCGTGGAGGAGGACCTGAAGGATAAGGCGGCCAAGATGGATGTCCTGACCCAGGAGCTCAAGAAGCTGCCTCCCGGGTTCAACCCCCAGACCATCGCCGAGGATCTGAACAAGATCAAAGCGCAGATCGCCGAGCTGCAAAACCAGTCCGAAGCCAAGAAGAAGGAACTGGCGGACGCCGAGAAGAAGAACGTGGATGCCAACAAGGCTTTGGAAGAGGTCATGGCCAAGATCGAGACACGCAAGAAATCGTTCGAGCGCAATTCCATGAGCTTCACGGTGGTGGCGGTGAATGCCGACTGGGGTTTTGTGGTGATTGACGGCGGCGAAAAGGAGGGCATCACGCCAGACACCAAGCTGCTGATTGTTCGTGGCACCCGCACTGTGGGCAAACTGAGCATCCTCGGCGTGCAAGGCGGCAGAACCGTCGCCAATGTCCTCACCGATTCGCTCGCCCCAGGCATGAGTCCTGCTCCTGGCGACAAGGTTATTCTGGAAAACCTTTATCAATAAGCGGCTTGGCGGATCACCGATTTGAGCCGAAGGTTTGCGCTTTTTCAGACGACATGAACACCAAGCTATTCAGTTTTCTCTCCCTCACGCTTCTTGCCCTCACTGTGCTCACGGGCTGTGAGTCGGACAAGCCCCACAAGCCTGTTCCCGTGCCTCCGGACTCCGGTGTGAGCGGCTTGCCCTGGAACCGGCCCCGCACTTGGGAAGGCAATGCGGGCTTCGGCAGCATGATGCCGCAGACGCATTGATCCCAACGATTAATCGTCGCCCACTTCCTTCGAAATGCCGCCGTATTCCTGGGGGAAGCGGCGCTCGAGGGCTTTGGGCGTGGCATAGGCGATCAATTGCGCTTCCTGCCAGTCCGCCAGCCCCCAGAACTCATGAGGCAGCCCCATGATCACGGCGGTGCAGGTGGGCATGCGCGGGATTGAGGCACGTGCCAGCATGCGGTCGCAGAATTCATGCAGCCCCGGATTGTGACCCACCACGATGAGGTGCCGGCAGGTCTCATCACTGTCGCGCACCACGTCGAGAATCACCTCTGCGGGAGCGAGATAAAGCCGCGATTCAAGTCGCATCGCCTCCTGAGGCAGGTGCAGAGTCTCACGAAACTGCTGCGCGGTTTTCAGCGCCCGCTCCGCCGTGCTGCTCACGATGCGCTCCGGCGGCTGCATCAGGGGCGCCTTGCCGCCGCCGCCAAAATAGGTGCTGAGCAGAAACCGGGCGACCGCAGGGGCCGCACGCAGGCCGCGCTCGTTCAGCGTGCGGTCATGATCGTTCACGCCCGGTTGGTTCCAACTCGATTTTGCGTGGCGGATGACGGTCAAATACTTCATGCGGGTACGGCAGAGCGGCGCATGTGACATCGTGCGGGAGCATTGTCAACTGACTGCATGGCCTGCTTACAAAGCAGTGGACGGTGCGGCCTGGCCCGCGACAGTTTCGCGTGCCCGATCCACAGCCTGCCGAGACCGTCATTGAAGCCACTGTTGGTCCACCTGTTCCATGGTGGCTGTGGCCTCAGGTGCTCAGCCTGGACGCACCCCTGGTCATCGTTCTCTGGCAGGCGGCTCTTGCGCACACCCATCGCGTCCATCTTCCACAGGCCTTCTATTGGGGGCTCCTGCTCGTGACCTGGCTCGTCTATGTGCTGGACCGCACGGCAGATGCCATGTCCGGCCGGCTCGGCCAGCCGGCCAGCGGTCGCCACGCTTTTCACTTCAGGCACCGCAAGGTGATTCTCGGCGTGGTTCTCCCGCTTGGGTGCCTCGCCGTGATCTGGATCGCCCTGACCCAGATGCCTGCCGGACTGCTCTGGCGGGGACTGGGCCTGGCGATGCTCGGGGCATTGTACCTGGCCTACTTCTCTGCCGGAAGAAATACGCCCCTGTACTGGCTCCTGATGTTGGTGGCGATGCTGGTCGGCCTGGTGCTCATCACGGGACTGCCCCTGCCTCCGGCATTCAAGGTCTTTATGTCCGGCGCCCTCGTCACCGTCTCCCTTTTCGCCGCGCTGGGCCGATTCGATCCGCGCTGGCGCTCCCTCCTGCCCAAGGAGCTCATCGCGGCCTCTCTGATCGCCCTTGGTTGTTCCACCGGAGTGCATTTCTGGGTGCCCGAGGACCATAGCCCGATTTGTGTCGAGGTGATCCTCCTGTCAGGTCTTTTCATGCTCAATTTGCTCGGGATCTCGGGTTCCGAACATCTCGCCAAGCTGCATGCCGATCCGGAATCGCTGTTGCAAACACGGCCTTCGTTGATTGCCAGCCACTTCTGGTTCGTCGCAGCCATGATCGCCGCAAGCGGGTGGGTCATCTACACCACCATCCAGGACCGGCACGCCCCTGGCGTCGTCGTCACGGCAGCAGCCGTGGGCTTTGCAGCAGCGCTGCTGGGGGTCCTGCATCTCTATGTGCGCCGCCTTGCTCCCGAATTCTATCACCTGCTGGCTGATGTCGCCTTGATAGCGCCCTTGCCTGCATTGTTCTGGCTGATGCCAGGCTGACCCACGGCAGTTGGCATGGTGATAGCAGCCCTTCCAGCTTCTGAGCTTGACATTGGCGCGCTGGTGGCTGACGCCAGGGCGTCAACGCGATTTTGGGCGTGGTGTGCGGACGCAACAAAGCCCGCGGTTTTGG
>CAINXC010000436.1 GCA_903854655.1 uncultured Verrucomicrobiota bacterium
CCGGGCGAGCCCGGCTTCACCCAGCCGATGGTGGTGGTGTGGATGCGCTGGTCGGGAATGCCGATTTGCCAGACAAGCAGCGCAAAGACGACTGCCAGCAGGAAACTGAAAAGGGGGCCGGCGAAAGCGACGATGATCTTGGCCAGCGGCGTGATGGGGGGCAGCGGTTCACCTGGGCTGGCTTCGCCTTCGATCCCGCCCATGGGCGCCATCTGTGGCAGCGCAACAAAGCCGCCGAGGGGAAGACTGCCCAGACCGTACTCCACGCCGCCGATGGTCTTTTTCCAGATGGGCTTGCCGAACCAGATGTAAAATTTCTCCACCTTCAACCCGCACCAGCGCGCCGCCAGGAAGTGCCCCCATTCGTGAACCAGGATGAGAAGATTGAAGACCATGAGGACTTCGAGAAGGATGATCAGGAACCGGATCACGGTTCCAACGACGCCAAGATTAGACAACCATTCCATATGCAAAAATCGGTGAATTGAGGGACAAATGTACGCAGCTGGGCCGTGTGACAGGCGTTAAAGCTACGCTTCCTGCACGATTGTGGCAACGAATGGCTTTGGAGTTGCGGAAGTTTTAGAGCCGGGTGAGGGTCCGTCCTGTGTTCTGGCACTGTCGCGGGTGCAGGACTTGAACAACATGTCACAGTTTCTGATCATCGCGGCCCTCGTGGTCTTCGCCTTCGCCTGCCGCACCTTTGAAAACCGGTACATAAGCAAGCTGGGATGGCTGGCCATGCTCGCCGCCACCTACCTTCTGGGGTATTTCATCACCGGCAGCCACGTGGCGGGTTTTGGGGCGCTGGTTTCCTGGTTTTTGCTGCCGTGGCTGGAAATACTGGGCCGCGTGCGCAAACTTCGTTTCCCCGTCGAGAGCGAAATGAAGCATCGCTACCCGCCTTCGCGCGATTTGTTCCCGGATCTCCAGGAGTTGAGCAGCGAAGCCGAGGCCTCCGGGTTTGTGGAGGTCGAAGACACTGGCTGGAAGTGGGACGAAACCGATCACTTTATGCGCCTGTTTTATCACAAGGAGCTGCGTGCCCAGGCGGCGGTGACCCTCGCAACTCAGGCGGATTTCGCGGTTTCGTACGTCAGCCTGACCTCACGGACAGCAGATGGCCGCACCTTCACCACGTCCAACTACCCCTTCAGCTTCACCATGAAGTTCCCGCCGGATCACAAGGTGAACCGTTACACCAGTGCGGTTTCGTTTGATGACCTGCTGGCCAGTCATGCTGATTTTCTGGCCGCCAATGCCGTGTTTCCCGAAACCCTGGCGGACATGGATGCCGAAACCCTCACCGACCACCTGACCAAGGACATGCGGGTGCAGATTGACCACAACCTGCGCGAGGGGGTCCTCGAGGCGGCCGGGGAGGGATTCATCCGGTATTCGTGGCGAGGGTGCGTGTTTTTGTGGCTGCAAGTGGTCAAGGACATGATCCGGGTGTGAAGGAGATGGGGGAAGGATTGACGATTGATGAACAAGGATTGTTGATTGTTGAAGGATCGAATGAGTGAAGGGC
>CAINXC010000437.1 GCA_903854655.1 uncultured Verrucomicrobiota bacterium
CCATGAGGATGCGCGGGATCAGGTGGGTTTCGGGGTTGTGATCCTCGCCGATTTCGCCGTTCAGATCGCAGCCGCTGGCGTTGAAGTAGCGCAGGAACACCGCGCGCAGGCCCCAGGCCGTGCCGCAGTCCTTGAGCACGCGCTCCAGCATCTGCTTGCTGGCGCCGTAGGGGTTCACGGGGTCCTGCGGGTGCGTCTCATCCATGGGCATGAACTGCGGGTTGCCGTAGGTGGCGCAGGTGCTGGAGAAGATGAACTGCTTGCAGCCGTGCTTCTGCATCGCTTCGAGCAGGGTGAGCGGGGCGGCGAGGTTGTTGCGGTAGTACTTGAGCGGGTCCGTCACGGATTCGCCCACGTAGGCGAAGGCGGCAAAGTGCAGCGCGGCCTCGATCTGGTGCTCGGTGAAAAGCTGGTCCAGCAGGGCGGCGTCGCTCATCTCGCCCTTCACAAAGGTGACGCGGTCGAGAGGCAGGGCCTCGGTGTGGCCGAAGACCAGGCTGTCGAGCACAATGATTCGCTCGTTGTGCGCGAGCAGATGGCGGACGGTGTGCGAGCCGATGTAGCCTGCGCCGCCGGTGACGAGAAGGGAGCCTTGTTGGGACATCGGGAAGTCTCCCAAAGGGTGGGCGGCAGCGCAATCACAATCGTGCCCCCGCAATTGGGGCGGGGGGCTTTGGAGCGGGAGTGTGGCGCTGCGCGCGTTTGGTTTCGAACCCCGTCGAGGGCGACGGTAGCCACATTGGGCATGTCTCCCCAAAGTGGCTCACGCCGCCCCCGGCGTGAATCGGAAACCTTGCGCGCAGCGCCAGACCTCTGACCCAGTGCCATCTTCCCATCTTCCAACCACGGATGCCTGCTCTGCTCGAACGAGCTTATGCACCAGCTTCCCTGTTCCTTTGCCAAAACCCTCACCTCAGCCCACGCCTGCCGCTCGGTTCATCTCGGCAGCGCCGCCAGCGCCTCGCGTCCGCGCGTCTTCATCTCCGGGTCGTCCTTTTCCGTGTCCGGCATTGCCAGCCCCTTTTCGAGGAAGCGCCGGGCCTTGGCTGTCTGCCCCATCTGCGCGTAGGTGCGGCCCAGCTCGATGAAGTGCCGGAGGCGGTGGGGGTTGATCTCGATGGCCTTTTCGAAGCAGGCCACGGCCTCCTCGTTGGTGGAGGTGGGCAGCGTGCCGTAGATGAGCTGCCCCAGGGCGCGCTTGAGCATGCCGATGTTGGCCAGCACCTGATGCCAGCGGCCGAGCACGTGCCAGGCGGAATCATTGCGCGGATCGAGCTTGATCGCCTTGTCCGCAGCCGCCTTGATGCGCGGGGAATTCTCCACCTGCTCCTTGGTTCCCTGCAGCGGCAGCATCTTGCCGTAAGTGATGGCGGGTGAAAGCTGCGCCTCGGAGTCATTCGGGCCCAGCGCCGCCGCCTTTTTGGCATAAACCAGGGAGAGCTCGCCGAGCCTGAGCTTTTCCGCCCGCGTGGTCGCGTCGCTCATCAGGTGGCGGTATTGACGCGCAATGCGCGCCATCAGTAGTGGGTTCGTCGGGTCCAGTTTTGCCGCCGGCAGGTAGTCCTTCAGCGCCTCGACGGCGTCGAAGGTGCGGTCGGAGGCATCGCCCCGTTCGATGAGGCGGTCCACATACGGTGGCATGGGGTGCTCCACCTCCTGCGCCTTCGCCGGCGGGCAGGTCAGCAGCAACGCTGCGGCGGCGCAAAGGACGTTGATCGAAGGGGGAAGTCTCATCATTGGGGGGTGCGAGGCTTCGCGCGGAAGCATTGAGGAAGCCTGTCAGTGAGTCTTTGACTCGACGATGCGGCCGACGTTCAGCAGCGCCGCCTCGCTCAGGCGCGGCCCCACGATTTGCAGGCTCGTCACCGTCACCGGGTGGACCTCTTTCTTTTTTCCGGTCATCGGAATGGGGACCGCCAGCGCGGGATTGCCCGCGAAGTTCACCGCCTGGGTGTTTTGGTTGTTGACCTGGGCAAGTTCGAACAGGGAGTTGCCGCCGAACCAGGGCACTCGCGGCGGCGTGCTCTGAAGGGTGGGCAGGGCGATGAAATCCACCTTTGCAAACACCTGCCTGAGAGCGCGCTGCCACGCCGCCTGCCGCTTGAGGGCGTTCTGGTAGTTGCCCGGGTATTCCAGCCTGCCGAGGATGATGGTGGCCTCGGTCTTCGAGGCCACGCCCGGCCTGCCGATGTACTGCTTGTCATGCAGCCAGGTGTCGGCCAGGGCCACGGTGAGGGCGTCTGTCATGGCCTGGTTCCATTGCTTCTTGAAGCCTTCGCTCAGCCGGCGGACCTTGAAATGTTTGGCGGCCAGAGCCTCGTCCACCGCCTTGTCGATGGCCGGATCCGTGCCGTCCAGATACAGCCGCCCGATTCGGATTTGCCGGGCGGAAGGTTTGGCCGCGACCGCCTGCGCGTAGCGGCCGGCAAAGCCCTCCTGCAGCAGGTCCATGCCCTGCACCAGGCGGGGCATGTCCTTGGCCATGGGGCCCACGGTGTCCAGGTGCCGCGGTGAAATGGGGAAGACACCCTGCAACGGCACCAGGCCGAAGGTCGTCTTCAATCCCAGCACGCCGCAGCAGGCCGCAGGCACGCGGATGGAACCTGCCGTGTCCGTGCCAAACGCCACATCCGCCTGGCCGCTGGCGACCGCCACCGCCGACCCGCTGGAGGAGCCTCCCGGAATAAACAGGTGCCTGCCATCCAGGCGGTTTCGCGGCGTGCCGTAGTAGCTGTTCATGCCGGAAACCGCCACGGCGAATTCCGTGAGGTTCGCCTTGCCCACGATGTCCACCTGCCGCTCGCGCGCCAGCTTCAGGCACTTCGCGTCACGGGCTGCCGGAGCGCTGTGCTTTGCCAGGTACTCGGAGCCGGCGGTGGTCACCACCCCCTTCATGTCGATCAGATCCTTCACCGCCAGGCGCAGGCGGCCGTCTTTTTCATGCGGCCAGTACTTGGTGAAGGCATGGGTGCGTGTGCGGCCCGCCTCCGGGCCTGGCGAGAGAGCGCAGCCGCTGGCCAGGCTCAGCAGCAGGAGCCCTGGAACAGCGCGTTTCACGACGGGGTGGAGGTGTCTTCTCATGGGAGTGGAGAACCAGGCAGGGAGCCGGAAAGCTCCCTCCCGGTCGATGGTGTTTGCTAAAGCCTTCCGGTCACCAGCAGTATGATAAGAATAATCACAAGGAGGCTGGAGCCGCCCCCCACATAGTGGTTTCCAGAACTGAAACCATAGCCGCCGCCTCCCAGAAGCAGAAGAATGAGCAGGATGACAAAGATGTTCATGAGTTTTGGCGGTGTTGGTGTTAGGTTGTGGTTGCTTGACCCGAGCATACTAGCCTGAGGTCTCCTGCCGTTGCCATGAGGTGTTCACCCCATCGCCGTTGTTTCTCACCCGCCGGGTCGGCAGCGCATTACCGTGGCGGTGCCGCAATTTTCTGGATGAACCCCTTTTCATCCGGGAAGGTGGGGCATTGGGTCATTCGCATTGTTGGGGTCATCTTGCGGAGGAGCGCCGCCCAATGCCTGGAGAGCGAGGTTGGAGTACAGACTTTAGTCTGCGGGCGGCGGCAGGTTTCTCCCGGCGCTTGCCTGTTTCACAAAGGCCAGGCCACGGAGACGCACTTTGTTTCCATCGCGCCAGGGAAGGAGCGCCGAGGGCTCAGGGAGTGGAAGGTCATGAATGACCCGCCACCCCGGCAGACTAAAGTCTGTACTCCAACCGCGAACAGGGAGCGTGGGCATCGGCATCGAGCCACGCTGCGCGTGGATTGCGCGGCCTTTCGACGTCCCTTGCCTCCCCTCAACGTTCTTCTGCACCAACTTCCCGGATGAACCTGATCATCGCCTCGCTGCGAAAACCGGCATTCTCGGTCCGTAGGTTTGACGTGATGGAAAACATGAGTCGAATTTGTGGCAGGGCCTGGACCGCCCTGTGGATGGCCGTGATGCTCGCTGCGCCGGGCATCGCGGCGGAGCCGTCACGTCCGTTGAGCTTCGTCAATGACATCGTGCCGATCCTCACCAAGGCGAACTGCAATGCGGGCGGCTGCCACGCGAAGGCGGTCACCGGCCAGCGCGGGTTCAGGCTCTCCCTGCTCGGCTTTGAGCCGCAGGAGGACTACGAGCACATTGTGAAGGAAGGCAAGGGCCGCAGAGTCTTCCCCCCGGCGCCGGAGCAGAGCCTGCTCATCACCAAGGCCGCCAACATCACGCCCCACGGCGGCGGCCGGAAGCTGGAGCCGGGCTCCGCAAACTACAAGGCGCTGGTGCGCTGGATCAGCGAAGGCATGGCCTACGCAACCGCGAGCGATGCGAAGCTCACGAGCATCGACGTGGAGCCGAAGCGCCTGTCCATGAAGGTGAAGACCTCCCGCCAGCTCAAGGTCACCGCGCACTACGCCGATGGCAGCGCCCGCGACGTCACCCACATGGCGCTCTATGAGGCCAATGACCGCAGCATGGCGGAAGCCAGCGAGGACGGCCTGGTCAAGACGCTCGACATCCCCGGCAATGTGGCCGTGATGGTGCGCTACTCCGGCCTGGTGTCCGTGTTCAGCGTCTCCATCCCGCTCGGCGCGCCGGTGGACAACCTGCCCTCCCCCAAGAGCTTTATCGACGAGCTGGTGTTCGCCAATCTCAAGGAAATTGGCGTGCCGCCCTCGCCCCTGTGCGATGACTCCACTTTCCTGCGCCGCGTCTCCGTGGACATCGCCGGCCGCCTGCCCACCACCGAGGAATCGAAGGTGTTCTTTGACAGCCAGGACCCGGACAAGCGTGACAAGGCCATCGAATCGCTGCTCAACAGCTCCGACTACGCGGATTACTTCGCCAACAAGTGGACGGCGCTGCTGAAGAACAAGCGCGACGAGGCCGCCGACATCACCGCCAACTTCGCCTTCCATGACTGGGTGCGCGACGGCCTGCTGGCCAACAAGCCCTACGATGAAATGGTGCGCCAGATTCTCGCCGCCACCGGCACCATCGTCGGCAATCCCGCCGTGGCCTGGTACAAGCGGGTGAAGGAGCCTAACCAGCAGCTTGAGGATGTGGCGCAGCTCTTCCTGGGCGTGCGCATGCAGTGCGCGCAGTGCCATCACCACCCCTTCGAGCGCTGGAGCCAGCAGGATTACTACAGCCTCTCCGCCTTCTTCAGCCAGGTGGGCCGCAAGCCCACCGCCATCGCCGGCGAGGACCTGATCTTCCACAAGCGCGGCATTGCCCAGGCCGAAAACAAGAAGACCCGCCTGCCGGTGAAGCCCGCCGGTCTCGGCCAGACCCCGCTCGACATTCCTGCCGATGAGGACCCGCGCCTGCGCCTCGCCGACTGGATGGCCGGCAAGTCGAACCCCTTCTTCGCCAGGTCGCTCGTGAACCGCTACTGGAAGCACTTCTTCAAGCGCGGCCTCGTCGAGCCTGAAGACGACCTGCGCGACACCAATCCGCCCACCAATCCCGAGCTGCTCGACGCCCTGGCGAAGCGCTTCATCGACAGCGGCTTTGATTTGAAAGGCATCGTCCGTCTCATCACGCAGAGCCACACCTACCAGCTCAGCGCCACGCCCAACGCCTACACCGCCGTGGACCGCCAGAACTTCTCCCACTTCTACCCCAAGCGCCTGCAGGCCGAGGTGCTGCGCGATGCCATCGACCAGCTCAGCGGCGCCAAGTCCGACTTTGCCGACCTGCCGCCCGGC
>CAINXC010000438.1 GCA_903854655.1 uncultured Verrucomicrobiota bacterium
TACACGCTCTATGTCACGGTACGACCGCCCAATGTGATTCCTGGCGTTGCGACCGTGGAGGTGCGCAGCACGGGAGCGGCAATCACTGGCCTGAAGGTGACTCCACTACCCGTAACCGGCGAGGCATCGAAGCATCCGCCGGCCGCCGACGTAATGCAGGCGTCAATCGTAGACCCATCGTTCTATAGCGGTGCGGTCTGGATGATGGCGGGTGGAACGTGGCAGGTCCGCTTCGACATCGAAGGCGCGGCTGGGCATCAGCAGGCATCTGTGCCGGTTGTGGCGGTGCCGCTCTCGGTCCTAAAGATGGATAAGGGCATGGGGACCATGCTGGCGCTGCTGGGGCTGTTTCTGGTGGTCTCGATGGCGGGGATAGTGGCGGCTTCAGTGAGCGAGGCTCGCGTGATGCCGGGGGCAGAGGCGACGCCGCGCATGCGGCAGTGGGGGCGCTTGGTGACGATTGCTGCCCTCGTTTTGATGGTGGCTGCGGTTGCCGGTGGATTGCATTGGTGGAACGTCGAAGCGGCGGGCTATGCGCGGCACGTTTATGCGCCCGTCCCGCTGCATGCCACGCTCTCAGGGAATCAACTGGACTTGGTGTTGGGTGAGCCAAAGAGGGATCCGCGAGCTGGCCCGCCGGATGCTCCACCGCCACCAAACAGCGACCAGTTTCTGCTCGATCATGGCAAGATCATGCACCTTTACGCGATTCGCGAGCCGGAGATGGATGTGGCATTCCATCTGCACCCGACGCTTGTTGGGCGTGGTGACTTCCGCGACACACTGCCAGCGATGCCTGCGGGCCACTACCAGCTTTATGGGAATGTCGTGCACGCCAGTGGTTTTCCGGAGACGTTGCTGACGACGCTGGATGTGCCTGACGGGATGCAAGGTGGTGCGCTCGATGCGGACGACGCAAAGGCCGTGGCCGCACCGATCAGTTCTGGCGAGTTGGCACCGTCGTTCAAGCTGCCGGATGGATACAGGATGGTCTGGGACAAGCCAGATACTGTGACCGCTGGAACGGCCTATAGCTTCACGTTTCACCTTGTAGACGCGAATGGAAAGCCTGCTTCCGATATGCAGAACTACCTTGGTATGGCGGGGCACGCGGCGTTTGTGAAGACGGATGGCGCCGTGTTCGCGCATACGCACCCGGAGGGCTCTGCCGCAATGGCTGACGTGATGCTGGCGGAGGAGAGCATGGGATCAACATCCGCGATGCCGGGGATGGACATGAGTGCTCCGATGGGGCCAATCTCTCCAGATGTGAGCTTCCCGTACGGCTTTCCCACAGCGGGGCGCTATCGGATTTTTATCCAGATGAAGCACGGCAGCGTGGTCGAGACCGGGGTGTTCGACGCGGATGTGAAGTAGCTACTCCAACGTGACGATTGTCAGAGCGCTAAGATTACTCACCCAACGCGCGGGGCGGCGCTCTCCGCCTGCCACCATTTTGAACTCGCCGTCCGTTTGTAACGGCTTGCCGTCGAGAGTAATGGCTACGATAGCGTCCCAGGTGTGGAGCTCGGGCATGACTTCGGAGGCGGAGTAGAGGACCCAGTATTTGTCGGTGCCCTCAGCCTTGAGGTAGGAGTGGTAGACCTTGTGCGCGCCGCCGTTGGCTAGGGTTATGCCGTATTTTGCGAGCAGGTCGTCGAGGCCAACACCGGTGTAGGTTTCGTCCTGGTTGTTGTGGCCATTGTGGACGCGAAGGGTACGTTGCGGCATGGCCTGCAGGTCGGCCATTGTGAGCGACACGGTCCTGCCGGCGGCGGTGATTGTCAATGAGTGCGAGGGCACGGAGGCCTTGCCGGAGCCGTGATCCATCGGCATTGCGCCCATCTGGGCGGAGGCGGCGGTTGTGCACAGGGCCAGAGCGAGGGCGAAAGACGTGAACTTCATCGGAGTCTCCTTCGATTTCGTGAGGTCACTTCTGTATCTGTGGGCCTGAGGCAAAAGCGGGGGACTTTGTTATTCTTACACTATGTCCATCGTTCAAGACGCAGCCGCCATTGCCAAGGGAATGAGCATCACGCTCCGCGAGATGTTCCAGCCGACCGAAGTTGAGAATTATCCGGACGGGCCAGGGCCGATGCGTGGCGCGAAGTTCCAGGAGCGGTTCCGCGGCAAGCACCAGTTGCAGCGCGACGAGAA
>CAINXC010000439.1 GCA_903854655.1 uncultured Verrucomicrobiota bacterium
CTGCCGGTGTGCAGGCGCTGGATGCTGGTGTTGCCGATCTTGTAGGCTTTGAACTTGTCGTCCAGAGCGACGATGTCCTCATCGGGATAGCGGACAGGGTCCTTGCCGGACCAGTCGCGGGCGTGGCCGAGGGAGGGCAGCGTCAAAGCGGAGCCCGCGACGGCGAGCTGGGAAAGAAAGGAGCGGCGGGAAGAGGAGGTGTTGTCCATGCCACGAGTTGTAGCGAGGCCCCGCCGTGGTGCTCAAGCACGAAACGGCGGGGAGACGCAAAAACAATGTCCTGCGGGAGCCATGGGAATGAGCAGGGGAATGGGGGCAAGCGAATGGGAGGAGAACTCAAGGGCATTCATTCGTCTGCCCCCATTCGTTTGCCAAAACCCTGCCACGATCCTCAAAACGGGATCTCGTCGTCGTCCAGGCCGTCGGTGATCGGGCCGTCGCCGTAGTCATCGGCGGCGTGCTGGCGCTGGGGAGGGGGGGCGGACTGCGGGCGCTGGGGATAGTTTCCGCCACCACCACCGCCGCCGCCAGCGGGGCGGACGTTCGGGCGCATGGCCGGGCGCGGGGCCTGCTGCTGCATGGGAGCTGAGGCCGGGCCGTCCTGCTGGAAGCCGCCAGGGCCTTCGTCACCGCCTTCGCGGCGACCGAGGAACTGCAAATTATCCGCCACCACGCGCAGTTTGGTGCGCTTCTGCATGGTCGCCTTGTCTTCCCAGGTGTCCATCTGCAGGCGGCCTTCGATGAAGACGGGGCTTCCCTTGTGCAGGTACTGCGCGGCGATTTCGGCCAGGCGCGACCAGACGACAATGTCCACGTACGTGGTCTCCTGCATCTTTTCGCCCGAATCGGTGACGTAGGTGCGGTTCACGGCGATGCCCAGATCGCAGACCGCGCTGCCCTTGGGGGTGTAACGAACTTCAGGCTCCCTGGTGAGGTTGCCGATCAACATAACTTTGTTTAATGAGGCCATAACAATTTCACCTTAACGACGGGCGGCGGCTTTGGCGACTGAAAACAAAGCGCCCCGGGAACTACCCCAGGGCGCTTCAGACAGGGCTGTGCAAGCCTCGCGGTTACGCGCGGATCTGGTAGTACTGCTGGTAGATGTTCTCGTTGAGCTGCAGCTTGGAGCGCAGCGCATCAAGGGCGGCGGGGGCGGCCTGGAAGAAGTAATTCACAAAGTAGCCGGACTCGACGTGGCGGGGGCTGTAGGGGAACTTGCGCTTACCGATCTGGTCGATCTGGTCGAGCTTGCCGCCGACCTTTTCGATTTCGGCGCTGACGGTCTTGACGAGGGACTCGATGGACTCGTCCTTGCCCTTGGTGTCGAGCACGATCATGGCTTCGTATTTCTTCATGGAGTATGGGTCTGGTTTCTGGTGTTATTTTCGGTTGAAAAGGTTCATCGCGGCCTCAAGGCCGGAGCGCAGGGCGAGGAGGACGGCTTCGGCGGCGCGGTCCACGGCCTGAAGCACGGCGGCGCGTTCGTCTTCCGAGAAGCGGCCCAGCACGTGGCCGGAGAGCTTGTGCCCGGCGGGGCGGCCACCTTCGGCGGCAATGCCGAGTTTCAGGCGGGGAAAGTTGTCCGTGCCCAGCAGGCTGATGATGGAACGCATGCCGTTGTGGCCGCCGGCGGAGCCGGAGGGGCGCAGGCGCAGGGTGCCCACGGGCATGTCCACATCATCGAAGGCCACGAGCACCTCTTCGGGCTTGATCTTGTAGAAATGGGAGATGGCGGAGACGGCCTCGCCGCTGGCGTTCATGAACGTCAGCGGTTTCAGCAGCCAGGTGGCGCCGGAGCGCGCGAGCATGCAGTTCCAGCGCTTTTCATGCTGGAAGGTCGTGCTCATGCGCCGCGCCACTTCGTCGAGAACCATATAGCCAACGTTATGCCGCGTGTCGCGATAGGTTTCTCCTGGATTGCCCAGACCCACGATCAGACGTGGAAGGATGGGGCCGTCGCCAGGAGTTTCCACGTCATCAAAGCAAGGTCAGGGAGACCAGCACTATTTCTTGGCGGCAGGCTTGGCGGCTGCTGCAGCGGGGGCTGCCTTGGCACCAGCCGCAGGGGCGGCGGCCTTGGCTCCGGCGGCGGGTGCCTTCGCACCTGCAGCAGCCTTCGCATCAGCGGCGGGAGTGGCTTCCTCGACTTCCTTCGGCTCTTCAAGAATCACCACGACCACGTCGCCATCCAGCTTGACGCTGACGCCTTCGGGAAGTTTGAGCTCGCGGACGTGAACGGCGTCCTCGATTTTCAGGTGGGACACATCGATGACGATCTTCTGCGGCAGATCCTTGGGCAGGCAGCGCACTTCCAGCTTGTGGAGCAGGATTTCGAGCTGGCCGCCCATCTTGGCGCCGATCGGTTCGCCTGTGGTTTCCACAGGCACGGCGGCGTGAATTTCTTCGTCCATGGCGATGGCATGGAAATCAACGTGGAGGATGCCACCCTTGATGTGGTCATGCTGCACTTCCTGCACCAGGGCGAGCTGTTCGCCGGCTTCCAGCTTCAGGTTCACCAGGATGTTGTCCGAGGCGCTCTGGTTGATGATCTTGGTGAACGTCTTGGAATCAACGGTCAGATTGGAGGTCTGCACCATCTTGCCGTACAGCACCGCTGGGATGTTGCCTGATTTGCGGAAGCGGTTCACACGGCCAGTGCCGGTTTCAGTACGCTTGGATGCTGGGATGTCGATGATGTTAGCCATGGCCGTTTGGGGTGGATTTCCGGGAAAAAAGGGCCGCAGGCTAGCACCCTATCTTTGGATGTCAAACAGGGATGTCACTGACTCATCAGAGTGGATGCGTTTGATCGCCTCGCTGAGCAGGGGGGAGATGTCCAGGGTGGTGACCTTGTCGCCGTGCGCCTGGGGCACGCTGTTGGTGGCAAAGAGTTCGATGATCGGGGATTTGGCCAGCCTTTCGCGGCCTTTTTCACCCAGAACTCCGTGCGAGACGGCGGCGTAGATGTTCTTGGCGCCGTGCTTTTGCAGCAGCCCGGCGGCGGCGGTGAGGGTGCCGGCGGTCTCCGTGAGGTCATCCACCAGAAGCACGTTGCGGCCTTCGACTTCGCCGATGACGCTGAGCGCCTGGACTTCCTCGGCGCTCACGCGGTTTTTGGCGACGATGGCCATGGGTGCGTTGAAGGCCTTGGCGAAGGCGTGGGTCATCTTGATGCCACCCACATCGGGGGAAACAACGACCAGATCATCACCCAGGCGCTCCTTCACGGCCTTCACGAGCACCGGGGCGGCGTAGAGGTGATCCACGGGGATGTCGAAGAAGCCCTGAATCTGCCCGGCGTGCAGGTCCATGGTGAGCACCCGGTCGATGCCGGCGGCGACCATGAGGTTGGCCACCAGCTTGGCGGTGATCGGCACGCGCGGGCGGTCCTTGCGGTCCTGGCGGGCGTAGCCAAAGAAGGGCAGCACGGCGGTGATGCGGTTGGCGCTGGCGCGGCGTGCGGCATCCACCATGATGAGCAGCTCCATCAGGTTCTGGTTGGTGGGCGGGCAGGTGGGCTGGATGATGTAAACGTCGCGACCGCGGATGTTCTCGTGGATCTGGACGAAGGTCTCGCCGTCCGGGAAAGTGTCGAGCGTCAGCTTGCAGGGCGGTACGCCGAGGTGGTGACAGATGGCGTTGGCCAGGGTGGGGTGGGCGGTGCCGCTGAGAACCTTGAGCGAGTCATTCATGGGGGCGGCGAGTCAAACCCTGGAAGGTGACGAAATCAACAACTGGATGAGAAGTTCTGGCGTCAAGTTCCCGCCGAGGGTCACAATCCCAGCCGCCGCGCCAGCTCCACGGGGTTCACTCCCACCAGATCATGCAGCGCGAGATCGGCCTGGGTGAGCTTCTCAATGGGGTGGGTGGTGGCGATGCCGACGACTTTCATGCCGCCGCTTTTGCCGGCCTCGATGCCGACGAAGGCATCCTCGAACACCACACAGCGCTCTGGCTTGCGATGCAGCTTTTCCGCGCCCTTGAGGAAGACCTCGGGGTGGGGCTTGCCGTGGGCAACATCCTCGGCGGCGACAATGGCATCGAACAGGCCCTGCAATCCGGCCATTTCGATCACGGTGTCGATGTTCTGGCGCGGCGTCGATGACCCCACGGAGGCGGGGATACCCGCCTGGCGCGCGGCCTGGAGAAAGGCCTTCACGCCGGGCAGGGCTTCGATGCCGTCGCGGCGCAGGATCTCGCGGTACAGCTCCTCCTTGCGGTTGCCCAGGGCGGTGATCGCGGCCGCATCGGTCGCAAGATGGGGGAGCCACATGGGGAAGATATTCTGGTTCCTCATGCCGAAGGTCTTCTTCATGAAGCCCTCGGGGAGCGGCTGGCCGATCTCGGCTGAGAGCAGGTCCCAGCTTTCTTCATGCTGATTGTGAGAGTCGATCACCACGCCGTCCCAGTCGAATAGAAATCCTATATCCATGCGGCTCTTTGGCGCGCATGGACAGGGTTTTCAAGGGAGGCCTTCCACCGCCTGCTATTTCGTGAAATCGAAGTGATCCACGCCATAGTCCCCCGCAGGCAGCCACAGGCCGGTGGCCGTGGCGTCGATGGCCGGACGGTCCACATCGTACCAGATGTAGAAGGGAAGATCCAGGCTCGCGCGCGGTTGCAGGGTGTTGCCGGGCAGGATCTGGGCCACTTCCAGGTCGCCCCAGGAGCTGGCCAGCACATAGGTGCCCACCACCTTGAGACTGTAGGCAGCCTGGTCAAGCGGCCAGGTGCCCCGGTTCTCGAACTTCCCGCTCCAGGCATTCAGGCCCTCGCCGACGACGCTGGCCTGCGTATTGCTGCCGGTGGGGTAAAGGGAGAAATACACCGTGCCTCCGGCGGAGTCCTGGGCCGCCCAGTCCTGCATGTCGAGCTTGTCCACCTCATGGGCCCGCACGCTGTCGTAGGCCAGCGAGGTGATGCGGTGCTTGTTGCTGCCGTCAGCATACCAGCCGGCGTTTCGGTCGGTGATGAGATAGGCCCCGTTCGCATCCACATTGGAAACGCTCAGCAGCAGGCCTGGCAACGACACAGGGTCGCGCACCACCGGCTGCAGGCCGTTGCGGAAATCGAGCACATGCAGGCTGCTGGTGACACCCGGGTTGTACGGGGAAAGCCATCCTTCCCAGGAGTAGTTCGCGTCTGCGGTGAGAGGCCAGGCATAGTTCCATCCGTAGTACCATTGGTTGCCACGCTGAGCGCTGAAGAAGACAAACCCCTGGTCCGCGAAAGCCTTGCCAACTGACATGACATTGCCATCTGGAGGAATGCAAACCGCAATGCCGCTGCCTGCGGTGAGACTGGTGGCTGAACTGACATCCACCGGGAATTCCATGGCGCAGAGCTCACCGACGGGCGGTGCATAGGTGATGGTCAGGGGGGCTGGCGCTGGGGAGGGTGTGACCGTATTTGTGGCTGCCACCGTGTTCGTGGTTGCAGAAAGCCCAATGGAACCAGAAATCAAGGCAGTGGACGTGGCGCAAATCGCGATGGGGTCGCAGCAAATGCAGCACAGGTAGTACTGAGGTTGGAGCGGAACGTGCCACACCAGGGTGGTCGCGGTTGGCCAGACGGCCTGGGCATTGGGCGTGTCGAACCGCCAGAACAAGGAGGGGTCAACCGCGACGGTGGCGGCGGACTGTGTCTGGATCTTGCCGGAGGCATCAATGCCCAGCGCCCAGGTGCGCAGTTGCGGGCTGGGATTTTGCGCGTCCTGCGGCACCAATTGGGCGACATAGACAAGCGATCCTGCCTGGGTCATGCCGATGACATTGCCGAGCCCAAGGCTGACGCTGTCGAGCACTGTGTCGGGGTCTGTGCTGTCGGAAAGGCGCACCACAGCCTCCTGGGTGGAGGTGTAGAGGTATCCCCACCACCCGTATTGGGTGCCGTCTTCGATCTGGAGCAGGTAGTGATCGAGGGCCGCCACCCGATCCACCGGCCACGCCAGTTCCAGCGCCGCGATTTGCTGAGGAGTGCCATCGTCGGGATTCGTGGTGACGACGAGCTGCTGGCCGGAAATCGAGACCAGGTCCCCGTTGACGACCGTGCCACGGCGGGCCGTGCCCTCGTTCTTGATCGCGATGTCGAGGGTGAGCGTGTCGTTGGCGATGCTCACCACCTGCGTGGCGGAGGTGTAGCCGCCCGCATCCCAATCCCACATTTGGAAAGGAACGAACACCTTGTTGGCCGCCTGATCCCAATTCACCGCTTTGTAGTCGTAAATCGCCTCCGACCAGGTGTAGTGGACACCGTCGCCTGGATAGACCCTGCTCAGAAGCTTGGGCGAGGTGGCGTCTGACACATCGAACCACGAGATGGCAACATTCCAGTTCTCGGCCCCTTCCACGCCCACGGTCAGCAGCCGGTTGCCGTTCGGCTGGATGTAGGCGGCCCAGCCCGGCGTCACCAGCTCGCCCGTGATCTTCGGGTTTGCGGGATCTGTCAGGTCGATGATGAACAGAGGGTCCAGGTTGCGGCAGGTGACGACATAGAGCCGATTGCCATCGAAGCTCGTGGCATGAAGCAATTCGCCGTCCGCCTGGTCGATGTGGAGTTGCGCCAGGGGCGCTGTGTTGTCGGCAGAGAGAGAGAAGGTTTCAACCCAGGTTTGCAGGCTGCTCTGGTTCCAATACCAGTAGTAATAGCCATCTGAAGCATAGCTTTGGGACACGGCGGTGAGAGTGTCGCCGTTAATGTTCATTTTGAACTGATCAGCAATGGAGCCGACGGTGTTGACGGTTTTGATCAGCCGAGGTGTGCCGTCGCCGGAAACATCGAGCACACTCAAGCAGTTGTTGTTTTCGCTGTCCCAATACCAAGGGTCCACGGTTGATGAAACCATCAAGCGCCCGCCTGCGGCCTGCAACTGCTGCTCCCACCCTGCGGGAAGATCCACGGTGCCCAGGCTCACGGGAGACTCGGGTGTGGCCAGATCGTAGCCCACCAGCGAGTTTTTATAGGTGTAGGAGGTCGTATCCCAGGAGTAAAACAGCACGTAAAGCCGGGTCCCCAGAAGGCGGCTGTCGATGATGTACCCGCTCACTGGCAGTTGGCCGACTTCGGTGGGCTTGCCTGCGGCGGAAACGGTCAGCAGGTGGATGGCGCTGCCATCGGGCTGCTTTCTCGTGTCGTTTCGCGCCAGCAGGGCCAGGGCTGACCCGGTGTCATCGAGTGCGTAGAATTGCTCGCCCACCGCCGCCATGCGCAAAGCCCCGATCTTCACTGGTTGGCTGGGGGTAGTCAGGTCAAACACCTGCATGCCGCGGTACTGGTTGAAGAAGAACAGCCGGTTGCCGATCACCTTCCAGATGTCGGATTCCACGGCGGCTGTGGTGGTGGTGGTGGTGTCTGTCGTCGTTGTTGTCGCGGTGGTCGCTGTTGCGGTGGCGGCCGTCGTCAAACTGCTGGCGGATAGCGTGACTCCGCTGGTTGCGGACAAAGAGGAGCTGGCGACGGCGGTCCCTGTGAGGGCAACTGAACCGTTCAGTGTTGTGTTGCCGCCGAGCAACTGCCCCTGCGAATCGTCCTGCCAGACAAAGGCCGAGGCACCGAACCACTGGCCGGCCGCGAACTTGTTCTTGGGTGTGCCCCTGGCTCGCAGGGCGGCGAAGGGCACCCCAGCCGGCAGGTTAAAGCGAACGGTCTGCGCACCGCCATTGAGATGCGTGGTATCGACTGGCTTCCAGCCCCCTTTGGAGGTGGCCTCCAGTGTCACCTGATAAAGGCCGGAGTACACCGAGACATCGACAAACTGGCCGTCCTGGGAAATGGGCAGGACCACATCGCCGTTGGGCAAGGGGACTGCCGGTGACTGAAGCTTGGGCAGGCCGTTGTTCTGGATGAAAGCGCCGGAGCTGGAACGAAAGCTGCCATTGAGACTGGCAGGCGCTTTCAACTGCGGGGCCGGAGCACCCGGCAGGAGGCTGGTCACAGCGGGGGCCAGGAGGGGACCGGCCACCGTGGCTGAAGGTTTGAGCACGCCCTGCTTCGGTGCCAGCAGCACCGGCGTGCTGCTGCTCGATGTGAGTGAATTCAGGGCTGCCAGCTTGCCGCCTGCCAGGGCTGGCTGGGCAGCGGCGGCAAGGGCCAGTCCAAGACAAAGACCGGCACAGCGGCGCGAAAAAGCGGGGAGAATGTTCATGATGTCAGGCAAAGATGGATGGTCGCCGGTCGTACGGAACAACTCAGCGACACTCTTTGCAGGCATCAGTCGTTTTCTGACAATCTTTTTTGGCTTATTCGATGCGCTTCAGCGAACCGATGCGATAAGCGCCCTTCAAGAGGGCCATGTTGTCCTTTTCCACGGCAAAGGCATCGAGGTAGATCTTCTTGGGCATGTCCTCGAATTCCACGGTGTGAATGCCGTCCTGCGGTTCCTTGAAAGCCTTGTCCAGATCGCTGATGTCGTTGATGACCTTGCCATTGACCGACTTGACCAGCAGGCCGCCGATGCGCTCGTAGCCCTGGGTGCCTGGAGTGGGCAGCACGGCGCTGAGGAACACGAACTTCCTGCGGCCCTGCTTTTCATACTCCTCGGGATGGTCGGCGAGGTGCGAGAGGCGCAGGAGCGTGGCGTTGGGTTCTTCGCCGAAAGCCTGGAGGTAGGGCCGGGTCAGCTCCTGGAACACCAGGCCGCCTTCCACCACGTAGTTGGGCCCGCGGTCGAAGAGGTAGGGCCACACTGTGTAGTCCTTCGGGTTCTTGCGGGTGAGCTTGCCCGTGAGCTCCACGTCCTTGCCTTCGCGCAGGACCTTCATCTTGACCTCATCCCCCACGTAGGCGCGGCCGCGCACGATATGGCTCAGGCTCAGCCGGCCAAAGTCGGGGTCCTCGTAATCCCCGCGCGAGTCAATGGCGAAGCCGTTGATGCTCAGCAGAATGTCCTCCTTCTTCATGCCCACGGCTTCGGCGGTGCCGCCCTTCACCACGCTGCTGATGTACATGCCGCCCTGCCCTGGCTTCAGGCCCAGGTAGTCGCGGAACTGCTCGTCGAGGGTGGACTGCACTTCGATGCCGAGGCTGGGGCAGCCCTCGTTTTTGCTGGCGGCCATGTCCTTGAGGAAGTGCTCGATGATCACGCCCGGCAGAACGGTGGTGAGCTGGTTCTTCGAATCGTAGCGCAGCAGCAGGCCGGCAAGTTTTCCGCCTTTCACCACCGGCAGGGTGAAGCTGTTGCCCTCGGTGCGGACGATGCCCTGGCCTTCGTACACCAGGAAGCTGCTGCCGGGGAGGACGTACTGCGCAACCATCACCTTGCTCACACGCAGCTGGGTGACGATGAGCTCGCCCACGCGCCCGGTCTGCCAGATGCTCAGATCGTCGCCCACATGGGCCTTGGCTTCGATCTGCATCGGCTTGAGAGCGGCGAAGAAGGTCTTGGCACGTTCGCCAAAGGCGGCGGTTTCGAGGAGGGCGAGGTTGGCCTCATAATCCACACCCACGACCTTGGCGGGAATCTTCTGGCCGCTTTCCGGCAGCTCCAGCTCAATGTAAGTCGCGTTGGCCACCATCTGGCCGGTCACCAGCACGCGGTTCTTGTCGAGCACCACGCCCAGACCGCGCCTTGCGCCCGGGCTTTCCTTCTGCCAGGGCAGATGCGGGCTGTAACCCTGGTAGGTGACGTTGACCTTGAGCACGGAATCGGTGTGGACGGTGCGTGCCGCCGCCGTGGGCGCCGCCACCGGATCGACGACAGCCTTGATGCGCTCACTGACCGGAGCCGGGATTTTGGCCTTGGTTTCGGCCCTGGCTGGCAGAGTCAGGCAGACGAGGCTGGCGAGAGCGAGAAGGGAATGGAATGCTTTCATATCGGCAATAGTGGGGCTTGGGGCGTTCAGTCGCTGGTTTATTCGCTTCCCAGGTAGGAGTCCTCTTCGATGTGGTAGTTGGCCATGATGCGCGGCTGGGCCTCGGCGGCGAGCGAGCGTTTGAGGATCACCGGGCGGCCCTTTTCCAGCAGCTTGATGGTGATGAAATCCGGGTTGTCGCCCGGCTTCTTGAGGGCCTCCTGCACATCCCCCAGCGCCTTGATTTTCACGCCGTTGATTTCATCCACGATGGCGGGGCCGCTGCCCTGGATGTAGCTGTTCACGTCGTCGGGAAGGATGGAGGTGAGGATCACCACCTCCGGGCGGTCCTTGTAGAGCTTCTGGCTCAGGTAGTTGTCGAACCAGTAGTTCACGGTGGCGTCGCGGATCTGGTGGGCATCCATCAGGTTCTTGTCCATGGGCTGGAACACCAGGCCTGCGTACATCACGTAGCGGGGGCGCTGGTTGTACTGCTCGCCCAGCGTCAGGTAGGGGGCGAAACGCTTCAGGGTCACGGTGATCTCGCCCTTCTTGCCGTCGCGCTGGTACTGGATCTTCACCTTGTCGCCGGCGAACTTGCGCTCCACGACCTCGTTCATGTCCATGAGCTCGCCATCCACGCGCACGAGGCCGTTGTTGTAAACGGAGTTGCCGTCGATGCTCAGCAGCACGTCGCCGCTTTTTAGTTGGTCGCCCACGCTGCCGGCTGGTTCGACGTCGGCAATGATCACGCCGATGCCGTCGTTCGGCAGTTTCAATGCCTTGAGCTGCGCAGGGTTTTCGATGGGGAAGTCGCTGATCGCCAGATCCACGTAGTGGTCATAGTGCCCGTCTTCGATGTCCTTCAGGAAGCGCTTGATCACCGGGGTGGGGATCATGTAGCCCACGTTCTGCGCCACGCGGCCGTTGTAGCCCTGGAAGGCCACGCCCACCACCTTGCCATCCTGCAGCACCGGGCCGCCGGAGTTGCCGGGGTTGATCGCGGCATCAATCTGGATCGCCAGATGCGAGTCCACGCCGGTGTGGCTGTAGGGCCGGAAGTCGATGCGGGAAACCACGCCGCGTGTCACCGAGATGCGCTCGCCGCCGATGGGGTAGCCGATCACGCTCACCTCGGTGTTGAGCTTGGGAATGTCGCCAATTTGCAGCGTGCGCAGCTTTTCGAAGGGTGCGCCGTCGATGGCCTCAACAATCGCGAGATCGCAGTCATGGGCGACGAAGACGATCCGCGCCGGGTGCGGCGCCGGGTCGTTCTGGGTGCGAATGACGATGCGAGTCGAGTTGCTCACCACGTGGGCATTGGTCAGGAAGCGGTTCTTGCCGATCATGAAGCCGGTGCCCGATCCGCCCGAAGGCTGCCCGGCATTCCACGGCTCCCGGTAGTCCGGGAACAGCATCGACACGTCGATGTTCACGATGTTGTCGGAATCCCCGGCGGCCACGTCGATCGGCTGCGCCGTGCTGGACATCGGCCGCGAGCGCGGCGGCGGGGCGTCTTCAGGGGCGGCCGGCTTTTGTTCCTGGGCAAAGGCCGGGCTGAGGCAGCACACGGCGAGAAGGGGCAGAAGAGCGGAGGATTGTTTCATGCGAGAGAAAGGGCCAGGGAGGCTGTCGGCCAGGGTGCGGACACTGTGCATCGGAAAAGCTACGAAACATCTTCCGCAATGTCATGCGGGTAAATACGCTTTTCAAAACGGAGCCACGGAGCAAAGTTGAACTCATCAGCATGAATCCTTCAGGCTAGACCGCGTGCCGTTCATAGAGGGGTGTGCCCGCCTTTTCGATTTGTTCGACGAGTTCCGCATGGGTGAGGGTGGCAAAGCGCGAGAGGTCGAAG
>CAINXC010000440.1 GCA_903854655.1 uncultured Verrucomicrobiota bacterium
ATGACACTGTGCCTGGCCTGGGGCATGGCCGTGCCTTTGCGCGCCCAGCAGACGGTGCCCAGGACGCCGCCGGCGAAGCCTGCGGACAAGTCCGCTCCGGCGCCCCGCCCTGCTCCTGCCGCCAAGCCCCAGCCCGTTCCCGTCAAGCCCAAGCCCGCCCTCGACGACGATCCCTACGAGCAGCTCCAGCTTCTCACCAAGGCGATGGAGATGATCCGCGCCAATTATGTGGATGAGAAGAAGGTGAGCTATGAGCAGCTCGTCTCCGGCGCGCTGGAGGGCATGCTGCGCCAGCTCGACCCGCATTGCGAGTACATGGGCAAGCAGTTGTTCGAGGACATGCAGCGCGAGCAGGCCGACACCTCCGAAGGCGTCGGCATCACCATTTCCATGAAGCAGGGCTACCTCACCATCGTCACCGTGCGCGAGGACGGCCCGGCGGCGAAGGCCGGCATGCTCACCGGCGACCAGTTGGTGCGCATCAACGATGTGCTCACCGACAACGTCGGCGTGGCCGAGTCCATCAAGCTGCTCAAGGGCAAGGTGGGCGAATCCGTGCGCATCACCGTGCGTCGGCCCGGCACCAAGCAGTTCCTCGATTTCACCATCGTCCGCGAGCTGCTCCAGGAAAGCTCCATCCACGATCCCATGCTGCTGCACGACAAGCTCTCCAGCCCCTTCAAGATCGGCTACGCCCGGATTTCCGAATTCACCCAGCCCACCGCCAAGGACCTTTCCTCCGCGCTCGACAAGCTGGAGGCCGAAGGCATGCAGGCCTTCATTCTGGACGTGCGCAACAACCCCGGCGGCCTGCTCGACACCGCCGTGGCCGTGTGCGGCGAGTTCCTGCCGGAGGGCACCGTCGTCGTCACCCAGGAAGGCCGCAACACCACCGAGGACAGCCCCCCCTACCGCACGCCCAAGCGCAATGGCAGGCCTCCCCGCAAGTACCCCATGGCCGTGCTCATCAACAACGGCAGCGCCAGCGCCAGCGAGATCATCGCCGGCGTGATGCAGGACCTTGGCCGCGCCATCATCGTCGGCACCACCAGCTTCGGCAAAGGCAGCGTGCAGACCATCCTGCCCATGAACAACGGCGCCGCCATGCGCCTCACCACCGCCAAGTACTACACCCCCAGCCACCGCACCATTCATGAGCATGGCGTGACCCCCAACATCGTCTCCACCCTCACCACCGATGAGGAGCTCAAGATCACCCGCTGGCGCAACAACCACGGCACCGGCGAGGCCGCCTCGCTCGACCTTGCCAATCTCGGCGACGAGCAGTTGGAACGTTCCGTCGATGCCCTCAAAGGCGTGCTCGTGTTCCGCGAATTCACCGCGCCCGCACCCTCCGCCCCCAAAATAGCGCCGATGCCTCCGCCATCGCCCCCCAAGCTCGACGCCCTGCTGGCGCCGCCGAAGCTGCCCAAGGAACCCTGATGGAATGAAGGAGGAAGAATGAAGGAGGAAGAAGGGATCTCTAAAGATCCAAGATTGCCTTGAACTCAATGTCATCCGATCTGATTTCAAGCTTCCTCCTTCCTCCTTCCTCCTTCATTCGTCATTCGTCATTCGTCATTCGTCATTTTCCCTTCTTCCCCGTGCTCCTCGCCCTCGAAACCTCCTGCGATGAAACCGCCGCGAGCGTCTGCTCGCTGGATGGCCGCATTCTCAGCAGCCGCCTGTTCTCGCAGATCGAGATTCATCGCCAGTACGGCGGCGTGGTGCCGGAGGTCGCCTCGCGCAACCACATCACCAAGGTGCGCCCCCTGGTCGAGGCCGTGCTGGCGGAGTCCGGCATCGCCCTGCCCGATGTCGCCGCCTTCGCCGCCACCTGCGGTCCCGGGCTGGTCAGCTCCTTGCTCATCGGCACCAGCATCGCCAAGGCCCTCGCCGTCGCCGAAAAGAAGCCCTTCCTCGCCATCAACCACATGGAGGCGCACCTGTTGTCTCCCTTTGTGGAGTTAGGCAAGGTCGAGCCCGGCCTCGGCCTCATCGTCAGCGGCGGCCACACCCTGCTCGTGCGCATCAGCGGGGTGGGCGATTACGAGATCCTCGGCCGCACCCGCGACGACGCCGCAGGCGAAGCGCTCGACAAGACCGCCCGCATGTTAGGGCTGCCCTACCCCGGCGGCCCCGAGATCGAGAAGATGGCGCGCAACGGCGACCCCGCCGCCTACGATTTCCCGCGCAGCCGCCTCGCCGACAGCCCCTTCGATTTCAGCTTCAGCGGCCTCAAGACCAGCGTGCTCTACGAGCTGCCCAAGCTCGACCTCACGAACCCCCAGGTGCTCGCCAATGTCTGCGCCTCCGTGCAGGAAGCCGTCGTCAGCGTCCTCGTGGACAAGGCCGCCAACGCCGCCCGCCACTTCGGCCTCAAGACCATCGCCGTCTCCGGCGGCGTCAGTTGCAACAAGCGCCTGCGCGAATCCCTCGCCAGCCGCTGCCAAAAAGACGGCCTCCGCCTCCTCCTCGCCCCGCCTTCCCTGTGCACCGACAACGCCGGCATGGTCGCCTTCGCCGCCGCCCAACGCTTCGCCACCGGCATGACATCGCCCCTGGAGCAAGAGGTGGATCCGAACTGGCGGATTGATGCGCTCCCCTGACGAGGGCTCATACGCTCCTAGGGCACCGTATCGAGCTTCCCTCCGTCACTCCGCATTCGACAAACGGCGCTCCTCAGTCACCATGCCCCATGCCAACGCCGAAGATGACCGCAGAAGAACAGAAGGCCTATGACGAGGCACTGAGAAGGATTGAGGGCTGCCGTCTCAGAGGGGCATCTAGCCTTGACCTTCAAAGCCTTGGCCTCACTGCCCTTCCGCCTGAAATTGGTCAGCTTACGAACCTGCTGAGCCTTCAGCTATTCGACAACCATCTCACGACTCTTCCAAAGGAGGTCGCCAATCTCGTAGAGCTCAGGCGTCTCGATCTCAATCGAAACAAAATTGTGACCCTTCCATCAGAAATTGGCAGGCTGACAAACTTGGAGAAACTCTACATGCCAGGCAACCGCCTAACAGCACTGCCGCAGGAGCTCGGAGAGCTTCGGAAGCTAAAGGGGCTTGTTCTTGATGGCAATCCCATTACACATCTTCCGTCGAGCATTGGCCATCTACAGATGCTGGAATGGCTCGGGCTGGGAAATTGCAAAATGGTTGGGTTTCCACCGGAAATTGGAAGAATATCGAGTCTGCTGGCCCTTGATGCTAACTGCAACAAACTGACTTATTTACCCTCAGAAATAAGAAGCCTCACCAAGCTGCGGAAGTTATATTTGCATTTGAACCCTGGGCTCGAGCTGCCTTTGGAGGTGCTTGGTCCTACATGGAAGGACGTCGAAGACAAAAAGGGGGAACCGGCTTCTCCAAAAGCCATCCTTGACTACTACTTCGCCAAGCAGGCGAAAGACGCCCGCCCGCTCAACGAAGTGAAACTGTTGCTCGTGGGGCGTGGTGGCGCAGGGAAGACTAGCCTTGTGGAGCGGTTGATGCGCAATCATTTTGATCAGCGACAGGAGTCCACCACGGGCATCGAATTGCAGGATTGGGCGCTACCGTGCCCTGGCGGTGATCCAGTTACGGTGCATGTGTGGGACTTTGCAGGGCAAGTCATTGCGCACGCCACACATCAGTTCTTCCTCAGCCCCCGAAGCGTGTACGTGCTGGTGCTAACGGCGCGGGAGGACAGCCAGCGGGAGGATGCGGAGTACTGGCTGCGCCTAATTCACGCCTTCGGCACCACGACAAAAGAGGCAACCTCGAAAGAAGAAACCTCAAAGGTGATTGTGGCGCTCAACAAATGGGCCACCTGCGAAGTGCGATTGAATCGGGAGGCGCTGCGGGAGAAATATCCCTTCATCGTTGGTTATGTCGAGACAGATTGCGAGACGGGGCTTGGCATTTCACAACTGAAAACGAAGCTGGCGGAGGTGATCGGCATGGACCCGAATGTCAGGGAGAAAACGGGTGCTGACTATTTCCAGGTGAAGGAAACACTACGGAGGCACTGGCATGAGCAGAAGATGAGCTATCTTCCCTACTCCGACTTTGAGAAGATATGCGCTGAATCTGGCGTGGTGGACAAAGGCAGGCAGAAATCCATCGCGGAAAACCTGCACTGTCTGGGACTGGCGCTCAACTACAGCGATGATCCACGTCTGCGCGACACTACGGTGCTAAACCCGCACTGGGTGACGGATGGCATCTACCTCTTGCTGCGCCAAGCCCCGAGCGAACGCGCCGAACTATCACTGGAGGCGGCGTGCCGAAAGCTGCCGAATGAGGAACCTCGCCGGGTGATGTTCCTCATCCGGCTGATGCAAAGGTATGATCTGGCGTTCCCGTTGAAGGAAGATCAGCAGCTATGGCTTGTGCCACAGGCACTCGCTGATTCGCAGCCAGTGCTGGGCGAGGAATGGCAAAGAGAGGCCACACGCCTGCGCTGGACCTATGCCGCCTTGCCAGAGGGATTGGTGCCGCGCTTCATCACCCGCACTCATGGGCTGAGCGAAGGACTGGATCGCTGGCTCAATGGAACGATGCTGGAACTGGGCCACGCTCATGCCGTAGTACGCGCCGATGCCACTGATCGCCAAATCACCGCCACCATCATCGGTGCTGAGCCCGACCGGCAGCAGCTTGCAGGCACGATTCTGACCGAGATGCGCGATTTGAACGCGGAGATTCGAGGGCTCAATCCCCTGGAAGAACTGCAACTGCAACGCGCCCCGGAGGTGTGGCTGCCAGTGACAGGACTGGAGAAGGCGGAGCAGCAGGAGCAGCCTAAGATGTCGATGCTGACCCCAAGCGGTCCGATGACTGTGAACGCCACCGATGAGATCAACCGTCTAACGCGGCCTGATGCGCGCTCGAAGGATGTGTGGAAGCCGCGTGTCTTCATCAGCTACTCGCACCACGACGATGCGGCAAAGGATCAGTTGGTGCAAAAGCTGAGGGTACTGCAAACGGCTGGCCTTGTGGATTTCTGGGTGGATCGCGATCTCACCGCCGGTGAGGAGTGGAATCGTGGCATCACTGAGCAACTGGAGAAAATGGACGTCTTCGTGCTGCTGGTGAGCGATCACTCGCTGACCTCAGACTACATCAACCGTGTGGAAATCACCCGCGCTCTGGAGCGCCGCGAGCAAGGCACCGCGGAAGTCGTGCCAGTGATCCTGCATCGCAGCCAGTGGAAGGCATGTGGCCGGCTCAACCATTTGCAAGCGCTGCCCAAGGACGCGAAGCCCATCAAGGATCATCGTCCGCACTCCCTCGGCTGGCATGAAGTGTCCGAGGGATTGATGAAGGTCTTTGAGAAACTGAAGAAGAAACACGCTGGCGAACGGCGGTCTATGGAAGACGAGCGGGGCATCAGATAACCAGCCACGCTTTGATCGCATTCAGGAACCAAGCGAAGCTGCGGGAATGTAATGCGAGCGAGACGGCTCATCCCTGGCATCCGGGCGATCCGTGGTTTGCCCGCACTGGCTATGTTGCTACGTGTAAATATCCTTGCGATGGCCGACGGCAACGACCAGCACCAGCAGCACCTAATCCTGGATCTGGCACAGGATTCGGTAGTCGCCCACGCGGTAGCGCCAGAGCCCGGACAGATCCGCTTTCAGCCCCTTGCCGAAGCGGCGGGGATCGCCATCGCCAGCCACTCGTTCGTCGAGATAGGAGAGGATGTCGCGCTGGGCCTGCCTGCCCAGTTTCTTGAGGTCCTTCAAGGCCCGCTCGTCGAACCTATAGGCCCAGCTCATCCTTCACTTCCTGAGCCGAATACGTTTGAGCAGGTTGCCGCAAGCGGTCGGCGGCCAGATACGTGTCCTCCAGGTCCTCGATATGTTCGAGGATGGCTTCACGAACGTAGAAGGTCTTCGTGCGGCCTGTTTTCTCAGCCAGGCGGCTCAGACGCTTCTCGATCTCAGGGGCGAGTCGGATGGCGAGCATGGTGCGATTCTAGCGCCGCTATACACGTATTGCAAGGGGTGGAAAGTTGCCTTCCCTCCGGCTCGTGTGGAGATCTTTGCCGACCTGGCCGGACACAACCCCGAAGCGGGAGACGACTTATCCCTGGTCTGCTGGATCGCCCCACAGCGAGCTGGGGATGAGTATCTCCTCATCCATGGCATCCGCGCCATCCGTGGTTTGTCGCGTCACAGCCCGGCCCGGGCCGACTTCTGCCCCTGTGCTGACCGGGGCGGGGGAGCGGGCTTTTTTCCATATGGCGAGGCTTTCACTTGCAGTGCGGCGATTCAGCGGCTTCTGCACGAAAACCTTCGCACTGCGCCCCGAGGTGCGATTTATTCCCGCCGCTTATGTTTCGCTCCGTTCTGGAAAAAGTACATCCCGCCGTGTTTCTGAAAGCCGCCAAGTCGGTGGCAGGCACGATTTCCGAGCACGAGCGGCGGCTGGTGGATCTTGCCGCGCTGCCGCCGGAGGAGGCGCTGAAGCTGCTCGGGGTGGGCGACACAGGGCTGACCGAGGAGGCGGCGGAGGAGTCGCGGAAGGTTCACGGGCGCAACGACTTTGGCGCCAAGAAGCAGGTGGGCCTGTTCATGGAGATTGTGGAGCGCTGCCGCAATCCGCTGGTGATCCAGCTTCTGGTGATCTGCGGGGTGTCGCTGCTGATGGGCGACGTGCGCGCGGCCATCGTGGTGGGCGGGATGCTGGTGCTGAGCGTGGTGCTGGGCTACGTGCAGGAGCATCGTTCGAGCAAGGCGGTGGAGCAGCTCCAGGCGATGGTGCACGCCAACTGCCTGGTGATGCGCGACGGCAAGCAGTGCGACCTGCCGATCGGTGACGTGGTGCCGGGCGACATCGTGGTTTTGCAGGCCGGGGCGATCATCCCGGCGGACATGCGGCTGATCGCCACCAAGGATTTCTTCGTGAGCCAGTCCTCCCTCACCGGCGAGTCCATGCCGGTGGAGAAGCACGCCGATCCGGTCGATCCCGCCGGGCGGGCGCTGGTGGATCTGCCAAACGCCTGTTTCCAGGGCAGCAACGTGCTGAGCGGCACGGCGCGCGCCATGGCGGTGAACACGGGGGTGAGGACGCATTTCGGCTCGATCTCGGAAAAGCTTTCCGGGCAGCGCGTGCAGACGAGCTTTGACCGTGGCATCGCGGGTTTCACCTGGCTCATGATCCGCTTCATGCTGGTCATGGTGAGCGTGGTTTTCCTGATCGTGGGGCTGACCAAGCACGACTGGGCCGATGCGCTGCTGTTCGCCCTCTCCGTGGCGGTGGGGCTCACGCCGGAAATGCTGCCGATGATCGTGACGGTGAACCTGTCCAAGGGCGCCATCGCAATGTCGCGCAAGAAGGTGATCGTGAAGCGCCTGAGCGCCATTCAGAACTTCGGCGCCATTGACATCCTTTGCACGGACAAGACCGGCACGCTGACCCAGGACCGGGTCATTTTGGAGAAGCACGTGGATGTGACGAACCGCGAGAGCGAGGACGTGCTGCGCTATGCGTACATGAACAGCTACTACCAGACGGGGCTGCGCAACCTGCTGGACCGCTCGATCCTCTCCAACACGGACCTGGATGTGGAGCGCAACTGCCGCAAGGTGGACGAGATCCCCTTCGATTTCCAGCGCAAGCGCATGTCCGTGGTGGTGGATTACGAGGGCGACCACGTGCTCATCTGCAAGGGCGCGGTGGACGACATTTACAAGGCCTGCACGCACTACCAGATCGACGATGAAATCCATCTGATGATTGATCTCATCAAGAGCGATCTGCTGGAGGAGTACGAGGACTTGAGCCGCGACGGCTACCGGGTGCTGGCGGTGGCTTACCGCGAGTTCCCGCAGACCAAGCAGGTGTTCTCGGTGGCGGATGAAGGGGATCTGATCCTGCTTGGCTACCTCGCCTTCCTTGATCCGCCAAAGGATTCGGCCGCCAAGGCCATTGCGCTGCTGAAGCAGGTGGGCGTCTCCACCAAGATCCTCACCGGCGACAACGCCCTGGTGACGCGCAAGATTTGCACCGATGTGGGGCTGGATGCCACCACGGTCATCACCGGCGACCAGTTGGTGAACCTCACCGAAGAGCAGCTCGGCGAGATATCGGAAAAGCAGAACGTGTTCGCGCACCTGTCGCCATCGCAGAAGGAATCCATCATCATCGCCCTGCAAAAGCGCGGCCACGTCATCGGCTACATGGGGGACGGCATCAACGACGCCCCCTCCATGCGCGTGGCGGATGTGGGCATCTCGGTGGATTCCGCCGTGGATGTGGCGAAGGACTCGGCCGACATCATCCTGCTGGAAAAGAGCCTGCTGGTGCTGGAAGAGGGCATCATTGAAGGCCGCAAGGTGTTTTGCAACATCATCAAGTACATCCGCATGGGGGCCAGCTCCAACTTTGGCAACATGTTCAGCGTCGTCGGCGGCGCCGCGTTCCTGCCCTTCCTGCCCATGACGCCGATCCAGGTGCTGGTGAACAACCTGCTGTATGACGCCTCGCAGGTCGGCATCCCGTCGGACTCGGTGGATGAGGAATACCTCACGGAGCCGCGCAAATGGAACATCGCGAACATCCAGCGCTTCATGGTCTTCGTGGGGCCGATCAGCTCGATCTTCGACTACGCCACGTTTTTCCTGATGCTGTACGTGTTCAAGTGCAACCTGTACCAGGCTGCGGGCACCAGCGCGGCGGACAAGACCTACTACGAGAGCCTTTTCCACACGGGCTGGTTTGTGGAGTCGATTCTGACCCAGACGCTGATTGTGCACATCATCCGCACGCGCCGGATTCCTTTCCTGCAAAGCAATGCGAGCCCGTTCATGCTCTTCACCACGCTGACGGTGATGGCCGCGGGCGCTTATCTTCCGTATTCCGCCTTGGCGGACTATTTTGGCCTCGTGCCCCTGCCTGGCAGCTACTGGCTGTGGATCGGCGGGTTCATGCTCGCCTATTCCGTCATGACCCACACCGTCAAGGTGTGGTTCCACAAGAAATTTGGGTTCGATTGATCCACCATGAAAAGCCTTCTCACCGCCTTGCAGGAGGGCCGGCTCATTGAGCTGCCCGACAACGACAAACAGAAATCGCTGGAGTATCTCGCGACGATTATCGAGGCCATTCCTGACATCGGTGATGTCGAGGGCATCACCGAGAGCGTGCTGGCGCGCGAGCAGTTGCTCAACACCGGCATCGGCAAG
>CAINXC010000441.1 GCA_903854655.1 uncultured Verrucomicrobiota bacterium
ATCGATTGGATGAAGTCGTGCTGGTATATCTCGGCGACGGGAAATCCGGCGGCTTCGGTGCCTGCGGGGTTTACGACGGAGGGTTTGCCGGTGGGGCTGCAGATTGTGGGTCGGGCGAAGAAGGACTTCAGCGTGCTGCAGATGGCGCATGCGTTTGAGGAAGCTACTGGGTTTGGGAAAAAGCGGCCCGCGATTGCTTGATGGTGTTCGGTAGGGAGTCAGTTTGAAGGACTGCTCTCGCCAATAATCCGACTTCTGAGGCGATACACTTACGGTGTCCTATGGCACACCCTCTCCAAGCTCACTTTGACCGCATGTCAGCTTTGTTGCTGAAACTGAGAACGGCACTTCAGGACAATCCCGAGTTCCAATGCAATTGGACGGCATTCGATGAGTATCTCGAATATAACGAGCTGGAACTCGCTCTCCTCGTAATCTGTGAGCCGCTCGCCGAAAGGCCGCCGTCTGCGCGCTCAATGGAAGTTCTGGAATTGATCGAAAGTGCTCGTCAAGCGATGGGGTTGAAAGATGGCTTATATGAAGACCTTAGGGCACTGTGAGCTTGGTGAATCCCTACCATGAATGGCGTTATGTGACATCGCACCCAATCATGGACCCGTTGTTTCTGAAAGCCCTACCTTCGGTAAAGCGCGTGCCGATTGGTCACTGCAAAAGCGTTTATCAGGTGTTAGCCATTTTTCAGGGCTTCCGAGAGTTGATCGCTTTGTTTGGTGGGTGTCAGCGATCTGGTTCTTTTGTTGAGGGCTGGGACTCGGAGGGCTCCTGGAAGGGTTCTACGGGGATGCGCTCGTACCGGACTTCCAGCACGGTGAGGGTTTCTGTACCGCCAGGCGCACGGAGAATAACCTCGTCGTCTTCTGCCGCTTTCATGAGTGCGCGGCCCAGGGGGGAGGCCCAACTGATGTGGTTGCGGTCGAGATTGACTTCATCGGTGCCGACGATGCTCACCTCTCGCTCTGCGCCGGCGGCGGTGGAGTAGCGGACGGTGGCTCCGAAGAACGCTCTTGTTGCTCGCTGGCCGGTTCGCGGAGCTTCGGGATCGATCACTTCTGCGGCTTCGATTCGCTTGGTGAGGAAGCGAAGGCGACCATCGATCTGCCTTAGACGTCGCTTGCTGTACTGGTAGTCGGCATTTTCGCTGCGATCGCCATTGCTGGCAGCCCACGCGACCACCTCCACGACTGCGGGGCGATCCTTGGTAAGCAGGAAGTGGCGCTCGTCTTTGAGGCGCTGTATCCCGCCTGGAGTGATGTAGTTTTTTTCGTGGTTCGCTACGGGCTCGTCTTGCTTCGGTCTTCTTGTAAACCCTTTTCGCATCCCGCGGCCCTTTCTAAGAGCGATTGAGGTGTCGGTGTTTTATCTATCTTAGTTTGGGGAGCAGTTCCAGTTAGTATCGGGAAGTCGGCGTGTCGTCAGGAAGCCTCACCTGGGCTGTTGTTGAGACTGGTTTTCGGAAATGGCACCCACTCAGGCGGCCGCGGTTTCTGGAAGTCCGACTTTCCGGGAAGAGTGTCAAAGGCTAATATGCCGGAATGAGCTTGAAGAACCCAATGTTCGTAATCTTGCCGTCTGTGGCAACCATGGCGGTCATGGGAATCTTCTGCTACGCGGTTCTGGGTAACTATTTCGTAGCGTTAGGGTGGCATCTCCGACATGGCAATCACACAGTGATTCGAGGCTACCGCGTGCATGTTCCGTTATCATGGTGGCGCGTCGATTACTTCGGTGGAAACATCGGGCTGGAGAGAGCCGTTCCCTCTGACCCCCGGTACCCTAGCGACGGCAACGGTGCGATTGAATGGTGGCCTGCCGGGCAAAGCCAACTTGCCGCAACCCAAGAGCAGGCCTTAGGTATGGCGCAGCGGGATGCCTCCCATCCGATATTTGCGGGTAAGCCCGGCGATGAAATCTCAGTTATCCAACTTCGACAAGCCAAGGACGCAATGTATTGTGTACGCGAAGAGATACCGTACTTTTCGTCTCTCGTTTGCCATTTGGCAGGCGCTCCAGTTGTGCTCAGTTACAGCGGTGATCCAAAATTTGAGCTGGAAGCAGAATGGATTCTTTCATCGATGAAATGATTGGGTACGTGGGGTGCCTTCCCGAAAAATGGCGTTATCGGAAACATTGGTTGCTCCAAATTGCAGACCGCACAGCAACGGTTATTCCCTGATGAGCGGCTGATGGGAGAGCTTGGAATGGGAGTCGAAGCGATTTTGGCTCAATTTGCTTGGGGTGACTGGCTTTGTTAGGCTGATGACACGACATGATTTGTGAATGCGAGCTCCGTTGTTGTTGTCCGGCCAATGTTGAGCTGTCGTGTCTCGCTGCCTGTTGTCAGATGCGCTAGTTGATCCCCCTGTAATCTGCGCGTCGTATTGTTAGCTCCCTCA
>CAINXC010000442.1 GCA_903854655.1 uncultured Verrucomicrobiota bacterium
CCGATCTTCATTTTTATCAGCGCTGGACTCGGCGGCGGCACCGGCAGCGGCGCGGCACCGGTCATTGCTGAGATCGCCAAGAACACGGGCGCACTGGTGCTCGTCGTCGCAACCATGCCGTTCAGCTTTGAAGGCCGCCGCCGTCTCGCCCAGGCAGAGGAAGCGCTCGAACTGCTGCAGAAGCGCGCGGATGCCCTTGTGCTGTTTGAAAACAACCGCATGGGCGAACTCATCCTGCCGAAGGATGGCATTCAGAAAGCCTTCAATCAGGCGGACCAGCTCATTGCGCAAAGCCTGCGTGCCATCTCCACCATCACCACGACTCCAGGTCTGGTGAAGCTCGGTCTCGACGACCTCACCTCCGCACTGGCCAATGCCAATGGCCGCTGCCTCTTTGGCTTCGGCGAAGCCCGCGGCCAGAACCGTGGTGCTGAGGCGCTCAAAAAGGCGCTCAAGAGCCCGCTCATCGACTCCGGTCGCCTCCTGCATCAGACCAAGAACTTGCTGGTCCACGTGGCTGGCGGCGAATCGCTTACTTTGGTCGAAGTCGAGGGCGTCATGAAACAACTGGGGCGGCATGTGCCAGATCAAACCCACATTCTCTTCGGCCTTGGCGTCGATGCGAAGCTGGGAGACGCCGTCGCCGTCACGCTGATCAGCTCGCTGGGACTCAACCAGCTCAACGCGCACGCCACCGCAGCACCGCCGTCCGAAATGCTCCAGCCGCGCGCTGATTTGCCAACACCCATACCGGCACCTGCACCTGTATTGGCACCTGCACCCGTATTTGCACCTGCACCCGTATTTGCACCCGCACCCGCCGCTGTCACCCCTACCCCGGCACCGAAACGAGAGGCTCCGGCGAAGAAGGCCCCCTCGCCGTATGCTCCGCCGGTGGAATCCACCCCTGATCTGCTCTTCAAATCTGCGGAATTCAGCTCTGTCCCTGCCGTGGGCGAGGCATTCCCTCTGACCAGCCTTCATCTCGAAGCAGCGGCACCGGTGCAAACCCGTGAGCTGCCAGTGGCACTCGCAGAAGAAGAACCGCCAGCCTTCGAGGAGACGCCCGCTCCGTTCATCGCAGCAACACCGGAAACAGCACCCATTCCAGTGCGGACGCCAGCCGCAAAGGAACTCGCTGATGCCGCCCGCAACGGTAACGGTAAGGAATCCACCCTCGCCGCCGTCGTGGCCCGCAGCGTCACATTGCAAACTGAAGCCGCCCCGGCGCAGGATGATCTCATCTCCTTCGACGAGCAGCATGAATCCACGACGATCAGCGCCACCGCTGTCCTCACCCGCAAGTCCACCGCAGAAAGCCAGCAGACCTTCAGCCTCGGCGAAGAAGATCGTGGCCGCTTCAAGGACACCGAACCTTCGATCGTGCAAGGCGAAGACCTCGACGTCCCGACTTGGATGCGCCTGAAGAAAAAGCTCCGTCGCTAAGCTCTAAAACAGCGTTTCAGGTGCGTTTGTTCATTCCCATGAACGCCCCTTTGACACGCCGTCGTCTGCTGCAATCGCTGCCACTAGCTGCGTGCGCGGGTAGCTTCAACATCCTCGCCCGCTCGCAGGAGGCGCAAAAGTCATGGATCACCGGCAATCCGTCCATCGACAAGCCGCGCGAAATCGCGCTTGGACTGCTAAAGCCAACGCAGGCGCAGATTGACCATGCATGGGAGCTGCATTTCAGCTCGGTTGTCTTTGAAAGCTACGGCTTCGCACCACGCTGCGCCATCGATGCGGAGGTAATGAACGAGGCGATCAAAGCGGGTGTCGGGGCCGCCGAGATCAACGACCTGCGCGAGTCGATGTCCATGAACCGCAACGCGACGAATGAGCGTGAACGCAAAGAGTTCCTGGATGCCTTCCACGCAGCCGGTGTGACCTGCATTTTCCAAAACACC
>CAINXC010000443.1 GCA_903854655.1 uncultured Verrucomicrobiota bacterium
CTCGACATCGGCGGGCGGTTTCGGCGGTGGTGTTCCCATCAAGCGCTCCAGCACCCAGGAGCCGCGAATCACGGGGGAGGTGGTGGTGCCGTTGGCGGTCACCTTCATCACGCTGCCCATGGTCAGCACGCCGCCGCGATGACTGTCCGGCGGCAGCGAGACCTTGCGCATCTCCGTGCCCTCGACGCCCGGGATGCCGTAGTGCCTTGCGAGGCGGGCGTTGAGAAAGGTGAAGTCCGAGGCCACGAAGCTGGTGAGCGGCAGGTCGTTCTTCAAGACCTCATCAAAGAAAAGCGAGGTCTCCTTGACCATGGCCGTCTTGAGGATGTCGTCATACTCGGGATACAGTGTGCGATCCGGCAAGGTGGCGTCGATGGCGCGAAGGCTCAGCCATTGGCCGGTGAAGTTCATGGTGAATGCCTTTGCCTTGGGATCATTCAAGAGACGCTCGACCTGCTGGTGCAGCACCCCGGGCTCGTGAAGTTTCCGCGCCTCGGCGAGCTTGATGAGCGGCTCGTCGGGCATGGAGCTCCACAAGAAGTAGGAAAGCCGGCTGGCGAGCGCGAAATCATCGAGCCTGGCCTTCTCGCGCAGGAACAGGAAGTTCGGCGACACAAGCACCGCCCGAAGGCCCACGCGCATGGCTTGCTCAAAGCTGTAGTTCTGGTCCAGCCGGGCCTTCACGCGGGCGACGAAGGGCTTGATGTCATCGTCCGTCACGGGACGACGAAACGCACGGCGTGCGAAGTCGCGCAGGATGCGTCCGGCATCAGTCATGGGCTGCTGCGATTTGACCTCGAAGCGCTCGGGCGCGACGCGCTCCAGTTTCAGATCGCCAAAGATCGCCTTGTGGCTCGGCGGTGGCCAGGATTCCATGAGCGGCCCTTCCACGTCCACCCACTGGATCACCAAACCCGGTCCCGTGTACTTGTCGGCGCCCACTTTCTCCACCGCCGGTGGCAGTGCCGGCAGGCCGTCGGCGATGATACGGATGCGGTTTTCTGGCTCCAGTTGTTCGGTGAATTCGATGACTTTCGGCTTGTCGGCCGGGACCGCGAAGTAGTCGATGAGACGCTCCTCGGTGACTTCTTTGAGCGTGCCGGCGGTGACGTGAAAATTGATCGGCTTGCCCTCGCTCTGATAGCCGTAGCCGGAGATGCGGAAGCGATACTTGCCGCGCACATGGCTGCGGAAGTTCCACATGGTGACACGGATGTTCGCCGACTCCCACGAAGCGAAGATGGCCACGCCGTCGTCGATGTGGCGGTAAACGCTGCCCGTGGCCTTCACGGACTTCTCCTCTTTGATGTCGAACCGCTTCTTGAGCAGCCAGGGCTGCGGCTTGTTTGCAATGGCCTCATCCAGCACCCGGTCGGCCGCATCGAGGTAATTCCGCATCAAGTACGAGGAGGTGTGCAGCGCCTCCGCATTGTTATCGAAACCACTGGTCGAGGTATCCGGCGGCAGCAGGTCGGACAGATCGACCTCCACGCCGAGCAGGTCCCGCACCGTGTTCGCGTATTCGGCGCGGTTCAGCCGCCGCATGACCACCCGCCCTTCAGTGGTGCTGCGGGCGCTTTCTGCCGTTCCCACATGTGCGGTGATCCAATCGGCGGCAGATTGCACGTCTGTTGCCGGAGGACGCGGCCTTTGTTTCGGCGGCATGTCGCCTGACGTGAGTTGGTCGAGCACCGTCAGCCACTGCTCACGGTTTTTCCTGTCCGAGAAGTCCTGCGAAAGATCCTCGATCTTGAAGTCGCCCTTGGCCTTCGCTCCTGCGTGGCACTTTTCGCAGTGCTGGGTGAACATCTTCCGCGCCGGATCGGCTGATGTTCGTTCCTCTGCGCCGACCTTCAGGCAGCCGAAAGCAACGAACAAGCTCATCCACGCCACCCTGAGGGACGCGGGTTTGGAGGGGCGATGGTGTTGCTGGCCCGGCTGCATTTGTTTTGTAACCCCGTTTGTGCCCCGTCCTTTCGGACATGGCGCACTTTGTTCCTGGAGGCCGGTCCGCGCAGGAGGGCCAGGGTGCCTCCCCCGGTGCTGAAACTCGCAGCCGAACGGGAGGGGACGAAGCCTGGGCCGGGCATCGGGCTGGCCCTGAGCGTGGCGCGCCGGGAGGCCAACATCAGGGTGATTCCACATGCGGGCCAAAATGGCAGCGATTGCCGGGCAGCCTGTGAGTGGATCGCGCGCGGATGGCCTGGCGGTTCTTTTCCTTGAGAGCAGATGCCAGCCCAGCCTCTCACTCGGTGTGTGCGCGTGCGTGCTTCGCTTGTCGATACGAATGGCCGAGGAGGCGGCCTTGAGACCGGACCTTCCGGTTTTCTTTTTTGATCCGACCGGACGGAATGGACCTGGCTCAGGACTCAATCTGGCGTCGTGAGATACTGCTGGGCGAACTGCCAGGCTTTCGGGTAGTCGCCTTTCTGGGCAAACACGCTGGCGATCTCAAAGTACACATGGCGGGGCCGGCTGGGCAGGGCTGCGATCTTCATGAGGGTTGCCAGGGCGGCGTCCCACATGCCTCTGTTGCGCTGGGCGGCATACAGATAGAAGCCGCGCTTGGCATCTGAAGGGTAGATCTGGAATTCGCGATCCAGTTGCTGCAGGGTGGCGGCGTCGTCGGTGGTGACGTTCCATGGCGGGTGGACGTAGCGCTTGAGCAACTGAAAGGCTCCCTCCATGTCCCCGCTTTCGGCGAGTTCATAGATCTTGACCTGCCAGGTGTCCTTGTCGAGGGCAGGGTGGGCCGCCAGGAAGGCCCTTAGCTGCTTGCGATCACCGGCTCGGCGCCAGGCGTTGGCGAGGAGGGCGCGTTCGTAGCTGGTGAGCCCTTCCAGGGAGGGGAAGCGTTGCAGCAGTTGCTGGAGGGTGTCGTTAAAATCCCCCCCGGTCGTGGTAGAGAGGTAAATGACGATCAGGCTGGGCTTGGTCGCCAGATCCCGCACCGCAGGCCGCAGTTGAGGGTAGGTCCCGAGCAGCTCCAGCATGATGCGGTAGCGTGAGGTTTCTTCGGCGGGTTCCCTGCGCAGCGCCTCGCGCCAGGCGGGAATGGCGTTTTCGGGATTGTAGTCCAGCCAGGTGTCGGCCTCATCCATGCACATCTGGCCCAGGTGGGGTTCCAGATACCGGGCGCGGCCGAAATCAGTCATGGCTTCGCTGTCAGGCCTGCCAAGTTTAAGGGTGATTTGGGCCCGTAGAAAGTAAGCTTGGTAGCTGCCGGGTGCGGCGGTGATGGCGCGATTGATCAGCTGCAGGGCAGGGATGGCCTGGCCGTCCAGGAGGAGCGTCCTGACCTGCACGATGTCCTGTTGTGAACGGGAATAGCCAAAGGGGGTGGCCATCCCGAGGCCCGTCGCGAACCAGAGCCCGCTGGCGAGCAGGGCGGCAGTTCCGCCGACGCGAAACAACCATGGCATGGCGACACCCCTTGCGCGTTCAAAGCTTTGGGGGCGCAACGCAAGGGCGCCAAGAAGGCACACGACGAGGAGATGGGGAAGACCGTGATTGGGCGTGTCCACAATTCCGTGTCCCACAGAGATCAGGAAGGCGAGGCCCGCCGCCGTGCGCAGGCGGCGGTCACGCCGCCCTCTCTTGCGGCTGCTTGACTTCCAGGGGCCCATCCAGCCCACGAAAAGGCATGTTCCCATCAGCATTGCTGTCGTGGCCGGCCAGCCTGCTTCGCAGAGGAACCAGAGCCAGTCGCTCTCGGGGTGGCGGTAGCGCAGATAACCATTCGCCAGGTGATGGGTCATGCCAAAAACGGCAGTGAAATTTCCCAGGCCGATGCCGAGGACCGGCTGGCTGATGAACAGCCGTGCCGCTTCCGAATAGACTTCGATGCGGGAATCGCTGAGCAGGGTTTCTGTTACGCCCATGCCCTCGGCCCGGAAGCGGTGCAAGATCAACTGGCCGAAGAGAACTGCTGCCGCCGTGCAGGCGAGAATCATGGAACCGCCCACTGCGAGGCGCTTCATCGTGCCGCTGCGCATGGAAGAGGTCGCAAACCAAAGCACCACGCCAACGAAGAACAGCACCAGACCTGCGCGGGAGGTGCTGAGCAGGATGACTGCAAACGCCGGTACCACGCCCATGGCATAGACAATCCACAGGCGGTTCTTCCGGCGCTGCAGCTCGTAGGCGGCGGCGAGGCAGAGCAGAGCCGCCATTGCCATCAGGCATGAGAAATGGTTGCGGTTGGCGTACGGACCGAAATCATGTTTGCCAGGGGTCCAGGAGGCGGGCTTCCACCCTGCGGCATGAAAGCAGATCGAGGTGACGGCGAGTGCCGTGAACCCACCCGCCAAAATCCTGATCGCTGCCGTTCTGTCCTCCACCGTCCAGGGCCGGAAAGCAGCCCAGAACAACCACAGGCCGATCAAAAGCTCGCCTGACCAGACCTCAAAAGTGACCTGGGGCTGGAGTGACCAGGTGGAGGGCAGCGCGATCTGAAAATCTTCCTGCAGGGCTGAACGCCAGAACGGCCAGTGCCGCCAGGGCAGGGGCACCATTGGCAGGAGGGTAAAACCGATGACAAGCCCCCCGAGCACTAGCAGCGCAAGGGGCACCCTGCCTTTGGGAGGAAAGACGAGAGCCAGAGTGCCGATAAGAGCGGCTGCAACGCCATAAGTCCACGGCGACTGACCGGTGCCGAGGAAGCAGATCAGGACCGGAATCGCAGCCGCAGCCCTGGCCACCCAGGCGGGTTGTGGATGGGCCAAGGTTTCTGGCTCGGATTCTGGTTCGTCGCCTGTATCAGTCAGTTGAGGATCTTCATCCATGACGGTCGTGTTGCTCAGCATGGTCCTGGGTTTGAACAAGTCCATGATCATTGTCAGGCCGGGTGATTCGTTGCCCGGGGAGCGCCGACCATCGCTCAACGGCGCGATTGACTCCTGGCAGAAAGCTCTCAAGCCGGCGCCGACGCAAATCGGACTCGCCGCCGGGGTGGTTTACCTCCCAGGTGCACCCATTGGCCAGGAATATGCGCATGACCGTCTCCGGGGTGGAGGAGGGTTCGGGAGAGAAACCGATCCGTTTCAGGCTGATCATCAGCAGGTCGCTGAATGCTTGGGCGGATTCCATCCGATCCGCTTCCAGCTCCAGAACTCTGCCATAGGCGGCGGCAAATTCCACCTCCCTGCGGTGTCGCAACGCCTCGTTGAATTGCAGGCGAAGGCGCGTCCAGCTCCGTATGTAGCCCAGATAACGTGCTGCCATCAAGGCCATCAGGGCCAATGCGCTGGCGCCAATGGCGGGCCCGAGGCCACGGGGAACCAGCATGCTGATGCCAATCAGGCTCAGCAGCGCGCACACCGCGTACATGACGGCCAATGCCTGGCCCTTGCTGTAGCCGAGCAAGATCAGGCGGTGGTGGATGTGTTCCGCATCAGCCCGGAACAGGGGCACCCCGCGCATGGCGCGGCGGAGTATGGCAAAAAGAGTGTCCAAAATAGGCACACCAAGCGCCACGATCATGACGAACAGCGCACCCACCACGTAGCCCTTGTCCGAGTTGGACAAGGATACCGAGGCTATGAAGAAGCCGATCAGGTAGGCACCGCCATCGCCCAGGAAAATCTTTGCGGGGGGAAAATTGAACATCAAGAATCCCGCCAGAGCCCCGGCCATCACCGCCGCCATCATCACAACATCGGCCCGTCCGGCGAAGTGGCCGACGAAGGCAAGTGTCAGGCACAGGAACAGCCCGAAACCCGTCGCCAGCCCGTCCATTCCGTCGATCAAATTGATGATGTTGGGAATCGCGACCAGCCATATTATCGTGACTGCGGGGGCCCACCAGCCCAACGGGATGGCGCCCTCGCCCCCTGGGCTGGTGATGCAGTCGATGGACTCGCCAAAAGAATAAAGGATGGCGGCGGCTCCTACCTGGCCCACGAGTTTCCACTTCGCCCCCAGTGGCTTTAAATCGTCCAGAAAACCGAGGCCGAAGACGAGCGTGTTACACAGCAGCAGGGGCCACCAGTCGGATGGAAAATTCGTCAGATTCAGCATCGCGAAGGCGAGGCCGGCCAGCAGCGTGATAAAAATGGGCAGGCCACCCAGGCGGGAGATCACCCGCGCATGGGTCTTCCTGTGCCCGTCCGGTCGGTCGAAACCAAAGCCTTTCTGGCGTGCCAGGACCAGGTGGGTGAGACCTGCACACAACCCCAGAGCGCACAGGAATACCAGCGTGAGCTTCACACTGGGCACCGGCACATAGATCGCCAGGGTCATGACATGGAGCGGATTTTTCACGGCATTGCAGACTGTTCCATCATGCTTACGAACCGAGGCACGAGCACTGCCTGGGAGAATTCCGCAGCAAGTTTGCGCGATGCCTCGGAAGGATTGAGGGCGCCGCGTGCTGCGGCAGCTTTGAGGAGGGCGGCCAGCCCCGCCACGTCCCCATGCCTGGCGGTCAATGCGTGGCTCTTGTCGTCAATCCGCAGGGCCAGATCATTGAGGTGGCATTCGGCCGGGCCAATGCCCAGGAATGGCAGACCCAACGATAGAATATTGTAAATTTTGCAGGGATGCACGATCCCGACGAAAGGTTCACCCATCACTACCACATGCAAATCAGCTGCGGAAAGAGATGCGGACAGGGCTGATATGGGCTGGTAGGGCAGACAGGAGATGTTGGCAAGGCCGTGGGCGGTTCGGAAGGACTGCACCTTGGTGAATTCACTGCCGCCCCCGATGAACATGAAGTGAATGTGTTCATGCCCGGAGAGACTGAGCGCGGCTTGAAGCAGGGTGTCCAGGGGATGGCAGGGACTGTGGTTGCCGGAATACATCACAACGAACTTGCCCTGGAGGCCGTGACGCAAGCGAAACTCTTCACGCCCCAAAGGATCGTAGCGCACCGAGTCGTTGTGCGACCATGGCGCATCGACATGGATGGTGCTGGCCGGCACGCCCTTCCCTTCCAGCCTTCCGGCCATGAAGCGATCCAGGGCCACGATGCGCATGGCACGCCGGAAGCTCCAGGTTTGCAGGGCGCTCATGAACCGTTCCGGCAGTCCGCCGGCCTTCAGCCATCCTGCTGCCACGGCTTCATCCGGATTCAAGTCCATCACCCATGGAATCACCGCGCCGCCCTTCAGCGCTGCCATCAGCGTGCCCAGCGATGAAATCAGCGGCGGTGATGTCAGGCATACGGTCACATCGAAGCGCCGGAGACTTACCAGGATGAACGTGGCATTGACCCAAAATGTGGCAAAGTCCACCAGCCGTCTCCACTTTGCCGTCTTGCCAAGGCCTGGTGTCCAGATGCGCCGGATCGTGATGTTCCGCCAGGACTCTGCCGTGGGGTAGCGATGATCGGGGTTGTCATAGCCGCGGCTCGACGCCACCACGGTTACTTGGTGGCCCGCCTCCACCAGCCCCAGAGCCAGATCTGTCAGGTGCTGGGCCGTGGACACATGATCCGGGTGGAAGCACTGGTTGAGCAGCAGGATGCGGAGAGGTTTCTTCAAAATCGCCGGGGAAGGGGATGCGCCGTGCCCGGCTGCATCGGAATGAGGCCGGGCACACCAAGGCCGTCGTTGTTACAGGGAGGCTTTCCCTTGCACGAGTTGATCGTGAATCCAGGCATAGGTGAGTTCGAGCCCGTCACGGAGCCGCGTGTCGGGCTCCCAGTTGAAAACAGCCTTGATCAGGGTGTTGTCGCTGCTGCGACCGTTCACACCTTTGGGAGCCCCCAGATTGTAATGCCGCTTCAGTTTGATGCCGGCAATGTCCTCCGCAAGGTCCACAAGCTGATTGATGGACACCATTTCGGAACTGCCAATGTTGATAGGCTCGAAGTAGTCGCTGTTTGTCAGCATCTGCGTTCCATGCACGCAGTCCGTGATATACATAAAGCTGCGCGTCTGCTCGCCCGTGCCCCAGATTTCGATCTCATGCTGGCCGCCAAGTTTGGCCTGGATTACTTTACGACAGATCGCGGCGGGCGCCTTTTCACGACCGCCGTCGAAGGTTCCGTGCGGCCCGTACACGTTATGGTAGCGGGCCACGCGGGTGGCGATACCGAAATCCTCGCGGAAGTGGCGGCACATACGTTCGCTGAACAGCTTCTCCCAGCCATATCCATCCTCGGGCAGGGCAGGGTAGGCATCCTCCTCCTTGAGCGCCGGCACGTCGAACTGTTTCTGTTTGTCGCCATTGTAAACGCAAGCGGAGGAGGCGTAAAAAAACCGCCGCACACCTGCTTCTTTCGCGGCCATGAGCAGGTGGGTGTTGATCAGAACGCTGAGCATGCACAAGGCCTTGTTGTTCTCAATGAAACCCATGCCGCCCATGTCCGCAGCCAGGTTGTAAACGGCCGCCGCGTCCCTGCAGGCGATGCCGCAGGCAGCCTTGTCCTGAAGGTCCATCTGTAGATTTTCGACATCATCAAACCGCTGATACCAGAACTCGGCCGGCTTTTGATCCACCGCCCGCAAGCGAGTAAAGCCCTGCCGGCGCAGGTCGGCTACAATCGCGCCCCCGATGAAGCCCCCGGCACCGCATATGGATATAAGGTCGTCTTTGCTCATGAATTTTGAAAAAGAGTATGGATGCTAGGAGCCGCACGACTGACTGTCGAGGTGATAATCTGTACCTTATCACCGCTGGCCCGGCGGAGGATCTCCCCCGTCGGCAAGACCGCAGAATGCCCTCCATTCCGCCGACCTTCTGCGTCGGCGAACCGCCAGCACATCGCGGAACATGCGAAGTGAGTCGCGCACCAGACGTACTTTGCCCCCGCCCGTCTCATGCCAGTCGATGGGTGCCTCCTGCACGAGGACGCCGGAGTCGAACAGCGCACAGAGCAGTTCCACGTCGAAGGCGAATCCAAACACGCGGAGGAGCGGGCGAACCTTCTCAAAGGCGGCTGTCGGTACCAGTTTCAGCCCGCACTGGCTGTCATAAACGTGAATCTGGAGCACCTCGCTCACAATCGTGGCATACACACGCCCGATCAGGTGGCGGTGGAAGTCACGTTTGATGCGCTTGCCCAGCATGCAGACCCGCGAGGCAAACAGGGCTGTGCCAGGCTGCTGTGTTGCCTCGCGAAGCAGCCTTGCCACTTCGTAGGCCGGGCACGAGCCGTCAGCATCCACAAAAGCCAGCCAGTCATGGTTTCCGCAGGCGGCCCATCCGGCATATATCGCCCCCCCTTTGCCAAGATTTTTGTCCAACGCCATCAACGGCTGCAAACCCGGCCATCGGGCTCGTCGCGCTTCGACGATCGAGTGCATCTTCTCCTGCTCGGACGCCCCGCTGCCATCGTCCACAACCGTCACCGATACGGTCGCAATGCTGCCGAGTTCATCGAACAGCGAGTCCAGAAAGGGTTCAATCCGCCCACTCTCCCGAAAGCAGGGGATCACCAGAAGCACTCGATCATTCATGGTCATGCTTTCCGGCTGTGGACATACACGCTGTCCGCGAGCCACGTCACCGGTGGCAAGATGCGGCTGAGGCCGCGCAAAAGTTCGCTTGCGGTGATGGCCGCTTTGAATGGCAGAGGCATGAGGCGGGCATCCGCAGCCTGGAGGCCGATGCCGAAGAAGCAGTCCACGGAGAAGTCTGTGGGGCCCAGCAGCCGGCCAAACACCTCCCGCAATTTTCTCAACGGCCAGTAGCGAACCTCAAATCCGGCGGCCGGCTTGAAGCGATGACGGGCGCGATGCAGCAGTCCCTTGAGCCCGGCATTTGTCGGCATTTGAATCAGGCTTTCGGCCTCCGGCTTCATCGCTTTCGCCAGTCCTGTGAGAACCAGCGCTACATCCTCGTGACTCAGGTGTTGCAGCACCGAGTAGGAAAAACCGAAATCCACGCTGCCTTTGCGCAGGGGGAGATGCCGGGCGTCAGCGCACACAAACCAGGCCTTAATGCCGAGTTGTTTGGTGACCCGTTTCGCGGCCATCAGGGCACCGAGCTGGGGGTCGATGCCAAGGGGCTGAAAGCCTTGCCTGCCTGCGGAGACACACCAGCGGCCCCAGTTGCAGCCCAGATCCACAAGCACCCGGCCTGCGCCCTCTTGAACACGGAATTTCGGTATGGGGTAATCGATGAGCCGACCTTTGAGCCCTTTGTAGAGATTGCCGCAAGTGGCGGCGACCAGATAGTTCACCACCGGGTCAACCTTTGAATCCGGGGCTTGAGCAAGCTTGAGGATGCCCTGGCGCTCTTCCTCGTTGCAGCCAAGCGCATCGATAAACAGAGGGTCGTCCTGGCTGCCCAGCGACACCTCCCGACTCGCGCGGACACACTCGAGGGTGTCGCTGCTCGAATCTGGAGGCAGCAAAACTGGCACTCCATTGATGACGGGATAGCGAGTCCCACTGGCGCTAATGAGCTGATTGCCATCATGGATGAGAGCGGAGCCGTCCACCGGACAACACAGAAGATCGACAAGGGCTGATGGGATCATGGGGAGGGAATGGAGGCGTTGCTGCGGGTGCAACGGCGGTCAAGAAGTGCCAGCGCGATCATGCATTCGGCCACCCAACGCTGAAGCGTGTAGTGCCAGCCAGCCTGACCATCGCGCCACAGTCCCTTGACGACGATGCAATAGAGAGGGGCAAGGACGGGCATAACCCAGCCTCTGACACGCAATCGGTCGATGCGGCCCAGCTGATCGGCGTGTGTCGAGGCCAGGAATTCAGCTTCAGCTGCGGCGTATTTGATCTGCGACGCAAACCACCGAGACAGCGGCTTGCGGTCATCGTGATCGATTGCTGCGCCCAGCAGCCCCGCTTTGCCGTTGATGCGCACCCGATGGCCGTGTCCCTCGTTCTCATACCTGGCGGCTTCGCGCCGGTACAAAACAATTCGTGGAGGGTACAGCGTGGCGCTCAGGCCCCGACCGTGGATGCAATAGCGAAAGGGCGCGCGATAGGCCTGCGCCCGTCCGGATTGAATGGCTGCAATCGCCGCACGCTCAAATCCCTCGCCAAGAATGTAGTCTGCATCCAGTGACAGCACCCATTCTGAGCCGATCTGGGCCAGGCCGAAATTGCACTGTCCGGCAAACGTGTCGAATGCGCGTTCGATAATTTCGACGTTGGGGAAACTTCGGGCAATCTGCTGAGTGCCGTCCGTGCTGCCGCTGTCCAACACGACGACACGCTCCACCCAGTCCAATCGCCCCAGGCATCTGGCGATATTGGCCGACTCATTGAAGGTTATGACCAGGGCTGTAAGGGGAGGGGGCATGATTCAGAGATTTACTCGTGAGGGAACCAAACGGCCTCGAAGCAGCAGGAAGGGCTTTTCCACACACAGGTAAAACAGCCATCCGCCAATCATAATAAGGCCAGCGAACACCAAACCACACAGAGCATCCGAGTGCAGAGCGAAGTGTTGGATGGTCTGTCGAGAAAGATGAATCATAATGGCATGAGTCAGGTAAAGGCTGTACGATCCTAGGGCAATATATCTAACAGACGGGCGGGTGGAAAATCTCACGGGCGGTTTTGCGACTAGAGATACTAGCAAAAAAAGAAAGCCAATAGCAACGAGTGCCAGTCCGATTGTATAAAACCATTCAAATGATCCAAAATAGAGGATAATGGCCGATGCAAGTACAGGGGCATATAGTCGCTTTGACCATGTTACTAGAGCGTTCCATTGTTTATCGGAGTGCCAATACATCCGCGAGGCAAGAACCCCGGCCAAGAGCCCTTCAAACCGGAAGTGTGTGGCAGTCCATGCATACCCAAAGACGCCCACATTTTGATGTGACTCATGAATTCTTGCTGCGAGAGGAAGTAGGCAAATAAGCCACAGATGGCCGGTCAACGGCAGATTGCATTGAGTTATAAATTGCATTGCAATGGGAAAAACAAGATAAAAATGCTCCTCAATACAAAGTGACCAACTTATAAGGAAATAGGGCATTATAACCTCGTAGTTTTGAAGAAAAAAGAAGTAATCTGGATCGAATGTGCTTCGTTTCGGATCGCTCATGATGACAGCTCCCCATGAGATGAGAAAGGCCACAAAGTAGCAGGGAACGGTCCGTAATATGCGTCGTGAGATGAAGCGTATCACGCTCACTCGTCCATTTTCCTTCTGTTCCCTCCAATAGAGTCCGCCGACTAGCCATCCGCTGAGGACAAAAAATAGATCAACACCATAGACTCCAAGTGCTGTGTATTTGCGCAGCGTATTCAGTGGCGTTGGCCACATTTGGACTACATGATAAACGATCACAAGTCCGATTGCAGTGGCACGTAGCAAATCAAGATTAGGATCTCGCCGTGCATCAGGAATAACTTCTCTCATTATTTAGTGCGACTGCTTGATGAATGCATCTGAGTATAGACTCGAAATTTTTTGTGCGGAGCTGCCCCAAGCAAATAGTTTGATGGCCATCTCTTTCAGGCGGAGACGGTTGTAGTTCCCGCAAAGATCCTGTTTCAAGGCTCCACGCAGGGAAACGGGATTCGCTTCACACACCACACCTCCTTGGAGATCTCTGACTATCGGAGCTAAATCCACCCCCAACGTCACTACTGCGGGCAGCCCGCAAGTCAACGCCTCGGCCACCGCGACGCCAAAGTTTTCCGATACCGACGGCAGCACAAAGACGTCTGCCCCTTGCAGCAAAAGGGCTTTCTCGTCGCCCTGGACATGGCCGGGACAGCGAACGCGGCCCTCCAATCCGTATTCACGGATCAATTGATGGATGTGCGTGGCGTACTCATTTTCAGACGATCCCGCGAGCACCAGCGTCCATCGCTCTGAAATCATGCCACTGAGTGACTGCAGCAGCAGAGGAATGTTTTTCTTCGGGTGCCAGCGGGAGAGAAAGAGGATCACTCGCTCATCTGCGGGCAGGGCCAGTTGCTGGCGGAGACGGGCAGGTGCATCGGGGATTTCTGGAAGCGGCTCGATGCCGTGGGGAATCACCTCTGTCCGCGCCTTTGGAAGCAGCTTGTGCACATGCTTGGATTCGGTTTCCGATGTGCAATGAATGGCGGCCGCGTGTTGGAGATTGTGCTTTTCGATCAATGCGTAGTAAAGGAGCTTTTTGAGCTTCTTTTGTCCAAGGGACCAGGCATCAAGCTGACCCAGAGGCCTCACAATGTACGGCACACCGAGGGAGCGGGCGGTCATCATTGCCCGGGTAGAAAGGTAGGAGAACACGGCATGCACATGCAGCCCGTCATAGGTGGGCAGGACTGCCCTCAACCAGGGGGCAAAATCGGCTGCGTATTGAAACTCGCGCAGGGCTGCAATCCTCGGTGACCAGCGTGGGAGTAAGCACACGCGCGTGCCTGCATAGTCCTCCATGGAGCCGGTTGGCACCTGGAGGAGGCCTGGGCCACCATTGTCATTGGTGGTCACAATGTCCGCCTCCACGCCTTCGGCTCGCAGGGCTCGTGTCATTGCGAGCACTGCCTCGCTGGGGCCGCCCCGCGAGGGAGCTATCGAGGGGATGACGTGCAATACCCTCATGTCTGAAGCCCCAGGTTGGCCAGAGACTGGCGAAGGATGAAAAGGCTCCAATTTTGATACCAGGCGGTGACGGGGACTGGAGCACCCTTGGCTGACTCGTCGAAGGCTTGCCCCCAGTCACCGGCCAGCCACTGCTGGTAGGGGAACAAAAAGCCCCGCTTTTTCTGGTGTACCACCCAGGCAGGCACTTCAGGAACGGCCTGGGTGAGGAGTTGTTTGCCGTGCTGGAGCCGTACAGGCGCCGGAATGGTCGCGACAGACTCAAACAGCATCCGGTCCACCATCGGCAGTCGCAGTTCGAGGCCGTGCGCCATGCTCATGACATCGCTGTCGCGCAGCAGTTGATTGCGCATGTAGCGGGTGATTTCGAGACGGCTCACTTCATTGCCGATGCATGCAATCCAGGGCATGGGCCTGGAGGCGGGGAGCGGGGCGGCTGCGGAATCACCAGTGATCCATTGGGTGAGTCTGGCGGCCTCAGCGCGACTGAAAATGCCGCGAAGGCTGGCGAATGCGTCCTCGATGGTACCTGCGCTCTGGAGAAATTCCGCAAGGCGGCGGTGCTGAGGTTTGCCCGCCAGACCTCGTGAGAGCACGGCCACTGCGCCCGGCAGGCGGCTAATTGCTTTGTGCCAGAGAATCATTTTCGGGATCTTGACGAAGCTGGAGTACCCGCCGAACAACTCGTCCCCGCCGAGGCCCGAAAGAACCACTTTCATGCCATGGCGCCGCGCGAGGGTTGAGACGGTGAAGGTGTTCAACCCGTCGATGCTGGGCTGGTCGAGGCAGGGCAAAAACAGGCCGAACAGCTCCCGGGCAACCTGTGCATCCAGGCGCATCTCCTGGTGTTCGGCTCCGAAGTGGATGGCTGTGCGCCTGGCAATCGGACTTTCGTCGGCATCCTTTTCATCGACCGCTATGGAAAAGGTGTGAACCCCGTTGTGTCCCGTCGCCCTGGCCAGCGCCAGAATGGCCGTGGAGTCAATGCCGCCGCTGAGAAAGATTCCCACCGGCACATCACTGACGAAGTGGTGGTTGACGCTGTCCAGCAGCGCTTCGCGCGCGGTGATGGCAGGGCCTTCAGGCGATGCCTTCGTTTCTGCGAATTCCATGCGCCAAAAGACGTGCTGTGTGTCTGATCCGTCGTGCCAGCGCAACGAGCTGCCCGCAGGAAGGCACTCGGCCTCGTTAATGATGGTGAGCGGCTCGGGCACGGAGCCGGTCTCAAAGAAGCGCTGCACGCCCGGAGTGCTGAGTGTGGGTGTGAATAGCCGGCTTTGCACCAATGCCCGCAGCTCCGAGGCGAAAGCGAGGGTGGTTGAGGTACGGTGCAGGTAGAGGGGTTTAATGCCAAAGGGATCACGAGCCAGGGCCGCGATGCGCTCCTTTGCATCCCAAACGGCAAGGGCAAACATGCCGCGGAGCCGCCGTGCACAGTCGATCCCCTCGCGTTCGTAAAGCCGCAAAAGGACCTCGGTGTCAGAGGTCGTGGTGAAGCAAATGCCCGTCTGCTCAAGCTGGGCGCGCAGTTCACGGAAATTGTAAATCTCGCCGTTAAAGCAAAGAGTAAACCTGCCGTCCGGGGTGGTCATTGGCTGCCTTGCTCCACTGCTCAAATCGAGAATGGAGAGCCGGCGATGGGCGAAGGTGGCCTGCCCTTCCTTCGATTGCCAGAGCCCTGAATCATCCGGACCCCGATGCGCCAAAGCGCTCTGCATGCGGTGCGCCGCCTCGATTGCGATGATGGGCGCAAGACGGGTGCTGAGTATTCCGGCAATGCCGCACATGGATGACAGGAAAGGGGGGCTTTAATTCACTTTCAGAGCCGCGAAGGAGGCTGGCAGCAGGGTGGTCAACGCCTGGCTGACACTGCGTTTGAACGCCTCGAAGCCATACAATCTGATGACTTCCTGCCGCAGGGTTTCGGGCTCATTCAGCCATGGTTTGTCGTGCTGCTGGGTGAGAAGCTTGATCACTGCATCGGCGATTTCCGATGGTGAACGCGGGTCAACCGCAAAGCCCAGCCGCCCATGGCCGATGGCTTCCGGAGAAGCATCGACATTACCCACAACACATGGGCGGCCGCTGGCGAGAGCCTCGAGAAAAACGATGCCAAATCCTTCGCTTGTGCTGGGCATGACGAAGGCATCGCACAGTCTGTAGTAGGCCGCCAGTTCGTGATCGGAGACGAAGCCGGCGAAGATGACCGCGTCGGATTGATCGTGCTCCGAAGCACACCGGCGCAGCCGCGGCTCATCATCACCACTCCCTGCAATGATATAACGCGTTTCTGGCAACACTTTGCGGATGGTTCGCAGCGAGGCGATGACTTGATCCTGGCCCTTGTAAGCCTCGCTGGCAGAAAGGCGCCCAACTGTGAGCAGTACTGGCTGGCCTGGGTGCAAACCATGTCTTTCCAGAAGCTGGGTTGGTTTGGGGCCGGTTGCGAACGCTCCTTCGGCGAAGGTGTCCGGTATGACGCGAATGCGCTCCGGATCAAGCATCCCCTCAGCGACCAGCACATTTCGGGTGAACTCGCTCACGGGCAGCAGTCCGGCAGCACTTGCCAGAGCGTTGCGGAAAGGCCCCCGCAGATGTCCCCAAGTTTCAATTCCATGCGCACAGGCCAGGTACGGGCTGCCGGTGATGCGTTTGGCGACGAGCAGCGCACGGGCAAAATGAGGGTGGGTTGCGATCATCGCCGTGGGGCGTTGGCGCATAGCAAGCGCGATCCCTGATGCCGCAAAGGCCATGGTGCGCAGTTGGTTGTGGGTGCGACCAAGGATTCGAACACGGACCTGCTCCGGCATCTGCGGCACTGTGACGTCATTCTTGCTCAGCACTTCAATCCTCCCGCCGGGGAACAGATCTGCCAATGCGTGGACCAACCGAACGGAATAATGCTGAATGCCTCCGGTTTCGGCCATGCCTGGCACCCAAACATGAAAAAGAGGTCGTGAAGAAACCATGGAGCTTTACCCGCTGTTCTTCAGCGGCTGCCCAGACGCTCCGGGCGTTCGACGCGGGAGCCGCGCTCAAGGTTGAGATTGCGGGAGCCGCGCAAGGTGTGAGGGGGGGGGGGCTTTCGGAGGTCCTCGTAGTACCGGGCGAAGAGATAGCGGTGGAGCCCCCAGACGAAGACCGCGTTGCCTGCCACGCTGCTGACGATTTCAGCCATGCTGCCACCCGCCTGCACCATCCCCATTCCCGGAAGCAGCCAGCGGATGGCATTCCAGAGATCGCCCTGCGCCCAATAGGTTCCGGCCGTCTGGTCGATGTAGGTCATCACGAGGCCAAACACCAAGAATCCGATAATGACACTGGGGAGCTTCCAGTTGACATAGAATTCCAGTACCTGGCCTACGCCTACGCTGGTACCAGCGGCGAAATTGACGCCAGTGAAACGGGAAACGAGACTGCCGCTGCCGCCCGAGGCAGGCTTGTTGGGCCAGAGAATGCGGGGAATCAAAGCCAAGGCGGCGGCGTACAAGGTGCCTCCTTCAGCCGTGGCCACACGTCCGCCCTCGATGTAAATCACGGCCTTGCCCACGAGGTCATTTTGGTTCATTCGCAGGTCCACGGTCTCGAGGTGGACTTGACTGTGGATATCGAACAGCTCGAACTGGCTGAAGATGTTGGTGGCTCGTTGAATGCGGGAAGACAGGTCCCGTTGCCCCCAGACCGATTCACGGATGGAAATGCGTTCCCGCATGTAGTTAATGTACAAGGTCATGCCTGCGTATAGCAGCAGAGTGAAGGCGAGAACGCCGAGCCAGCGAGGTCGATAAAACCTTAGGCAAAATGCCCAGATGGCGGCCGCTGCATTGCCGCCGTAGCCGGCAAACCCCATGGTCAATACGGTGATGACGGGAAAAGCGGTCGTGCTGATGAGCCATTTTGCGAACCGGGCACGATCGCCCGACTGGTAGGCGACATAAATATACATGGTGATCGCCAGCACTGAGAGATAGGTTCCGGCGCTGCCGATGGAGGCGAAACTGGGCACGCGGTTGATCAGGGGGCGGATGAGGAAGAAGAACAGTAATGAAATGAGCAGCAACGTGCCCGGTAGTTGCGTGGTTATTTGCGGCGCTGCATATCCCATCAGTCTCGGCCGGTTCCTCGGGAAGATCACCGGGCAGATCAGGCAGCCGAAGACGAACGAGGCAAGACCAATTAGCGCGACGTAGAAGCCGGTGAAGGTGCATGCCAAATTATAGTTGCTTTGTAAAAGGATGGGCGACCTTGGCTGATAACCGTCCACACAATACACTGCGGCGCCTATGGCGTGCATCATGGTGATTGCAAATCCATAGACCAGCGGCAGGCCGGCCGCCCGCTTGCTGCGCCACTGTGACCAAAGCAGGACGCCGAACAGGAAGACCCACCACGCGAGCAATTCGCGCAGATTTTCTCTATTTGGGGTGGGCATGAATTCCATGGCGAAAAGAGAGGGGTGCTGTTCGGGCGAACTTCGTTTGCGGCGCAGATAATCACAAGTGGCAAGATCATGCGGACTTGGATGTGACGTCCGGACTGTGTTTTTGAGGGGGGTTCAGATTTCCCAGGTGTTCTTGGCCTGGCGAAGTGCCACGGCTCGGTGCACAAGGTCCAAAAAATCGTCGGCCACAACTGACCAATCGCGGTTCTTGTGAGTCCTCCAAAGATCGCCCACCATCATTGCCAACGGCTCGCGATGGGCGTCACACCAACGCAGGCGTTCGACGAAAAGGTCGGCGCGACGAATGGGCACGATCCAGCCGTTGACCTCATCTGTCACCAAGTCCGGGGCTGCACAGTGATCTGTGGCCAGGATCGGCAGGCAGGCCGCCTGTGCTTGGGCCAGAACGGCAGCGAAGCCATCATGGAGGGTCGGGAAGAGGTAAATGTCGGCCTCGTTGTAAAGGCCGGGAAGTGAACTTTCGGGCTGACGGGGAATCAGTTCCAGCAGATTTCCTGCGGCACGGATTCTAGCTGCGGCATCGGCGGTGATGATGCCAACCACCCGAAAATGGAAACGGTCGCGCAGAGTTTTTGCGACTTCGATCAGGTCGATGACACCTTTTTGCAGCGAGACGTTGCCGGTGTAGAGCACTGTGAGTTTCTGGCCTGACCGCATCCGCTGCGCACGGGCGGCGATCACCTCTTTGGTCGGTCGAAACTGCTCCACGTTACTCCCCAAGGGCAGAAGCATGGTCTTTTCCACCGAATAGCCGCGTTTGAGGAACGTCTTTCGTGCAAACGATGACAATGTGACGATGTGATCTGTAAGGGCGTACTCCTGGAGTTCCCGGCGGATCATCCAGGGACTGGGTTTCTCTATGGGCGTACCTGCGCGCCTGGCTTCTCTGGACAGATCGCGGCATTGGTCGATGATGTGCCCGGATCCGCGCAGGAGGAGCCGGGCGATGGGATTGTTGAAAGTGCGCAGGTGGTGGAATAATTCCAGTGCAACACCGCTGAAGACATGCACGGCCACAGGCTCTGTCCGGGTAATGTTGCGTGCGGCCCACATGGAAAAACTCTGGTGCAAAAAGCGATTGAGCGCGGGGATCTGGTCTGTAAGCCCCCACCGGTTTGCGTAACGGTGAAGCAATCCCAGAGAGCCGATGCCTTTCATATTCGCCTGGGGGATTCCAAAGCGATCGGCAATGAATGCGGGGTAATTGGTCAGCACCTGCACAATGGAGCCCTTGTCAATCATGGCTTTTGCCAGGGCAAATGCATGGAAGCGCCCTTGCACAACGATGGAGATGGGCGTTTCCTTCATGGGCTGCAGGTGGCTAAAATGTTGCGCAGGCGGTCGGCATAGGTGTGGCGGCCTTGCTTGCAAACGCGCTGATGCACGGCCTGGGCAAGACGCATGCGCTCTGCCGGTTGATCCAGCAGTGAGCGAGCCTTCATTTCCAGATCATCCATGGTGGTGAAGTACCCCACAGATTCGCCATCCGGTCCAAAAAGATCGCGATGATCGGCTGTGTCTTCCACCAGCAGGCAGCCTCCCACTGCTGGAAGCTCGAATGTGCGCATGGAATGCCCGTCGCGATTGGCTCGTCGCACCAGGCACAAGTTGATCGCCGCGCAGCTCACCAGCTTGCGAAACAGGTCAGGGTCAGCGTGGCCTGCGGCGAAGTGACGTAGCAGGGGATGGCGGTTCCAGTACCCCCCCCAAAGGCTGAGATTGAAATGGCGCTCGCGCAGTGCCATCATCACGGCGATGCGGGCCGGGTCCGCACCACCGATAAAGAGCATTTCACTGCTCCAATGAGCGCGTTCCTCCTCCGCCATCTCCGGGGGGGGAAAGTGGGTTCCTGGCGCATAGGCAAAGGGCAGGTAATGCACTGCTGGGCTCTGCAAGGCGTTGAACTCGGGCTCATTGGCATGGCGCGGGGTGAACACATGGTGATAGAGCGGCAGCCCGCGCATGAACCAGGAGGCGCGATGTTCCGGATTCCAAGGGTCATCCGTGGCGAAGTTCGCCAATGTGACACCTTGCTTTCGCATCTGCATCAAGGCGGATGTATTAATCGGTGCCAGGCCGAAGGTCAGCACCAGATCTGGCTTGTAACGGTCACAGCGGCTGACCAGTCGCCGGCTGAATTCATTCAGCCGTGCTGGTCGATGACCGAGCAGGCGCCAGAGGAGGGTTTTCACGAAGCGGGGTGCCGCATAGGCCTCATTGGTATCCATGAGCGGCATTTCCCCGCCCAAATCGCGGCTTGCCACCTGTATGTGCCTGCCCACGTGAGCCGGCCCTGAGTCGCCAACGATGAGGACGCGCATGTCTATCGGTGGCCGGTTGCTGATGTTTGATGGAGTGAACGGCAGGCTTCGACGATTCCATCGACGGCTGCTGGCACGGAGTAGCGGCCCACCCTGGCATGGCAGTCTGCGGAGAACCCGTGCCCCTCGCTGAGAGCGGTCATCACTTTGGCCAAGCCGATGGCCAGAGAACTGGCGCTGCCGCTCTGGCAGGCTTCGCCGGTCTTCCCTGGTATGACCAGGTCAGGGTGGGAGCCCACATTCTCGGAAACCACACAAGGCAGCCCGTGCAGCATTGCTTCGTTCACCACGAGGCCCCAGGTTTCTTTTTCCCGGCTTGGCAACACCAGCACATCAGCGGCATGGTAGAACGCGCTGAGCGCGGACTGGTTTTGAAAGCCAGGGAAGCAGGCCTTGATGCGTGGTTTGCTCTCGCATTGAGCTTTCAGCGACTCTTTCAATGCCCCGTCGCCTACAAAAAGCAGATGGACTCCCTGCTGTAGTGAGGCCGGCATCAGACGCACGGCCTTTGGAATCAAGTCCACGCCTTTCCGTTCGGAGAGTTTGCCGGAAAACAGGATGACGAGGGCGTCCTCCGCAATGCCCAGCTGCTGCCGGGTCGGTCCACGCAGGGCGGTGCGATCCTCTGCCGTGCAACGGAAAGTGGAGGTCTCCACACAATACGGTGAGAAGAACAGCCGCTTATCAGGAACTCCCAGGCGGTGATAGTGGGCGCGCGACAGGCTCCCCACATAAAGCAGCGCCACGCAACGCCGGTAGAGATTTCTCAGCACCTGATCGCGCAACCAGCTTTTCAGCGGGTGGCGCTGCCGTGCGTTATCAGATGTTTCGGCCCGGAACAGCAAGGGCACCTGCTGCCGATGTGCCCAGCGCAACGCCGCACGGTCAAAGGGATGGGAATAGCCCAGGGCCATCACCGCATCCGGGGCGATCGCGTGCAATGCCGCCGACAAGCCTGCGGCGGCAACGCCCTCATAATTGCGCGCGCCTCCCGTTGCCGAGCGGCTCAGAAAACGGTTGTCCATGCCTGCCAGGAGATCCGTGTCCCAGGCAAATGAGGCTCCAAACTCCGCGTCGCGGTATCCAACAACGCTGAAATCGCTACCATAGACCGTCGTCACCTTCAAGCCCGGCTGCTGCGCCAGGCACTGATAAACCGGCGCATGGTATTGTACCGGATGGGTTTCGACGATGGCGATCTTCAGCATGCGATTAGATCGGACAGGCGTGTATGGTGCCCCAGATGCCGTTGGGTTCTGGCCATGGGCGGTCCAGGCGCAGCAATTCAGGACCTTCAACCCGGCGGAGTTGGTAACCCCATTGCGTAAGCAGGCGAGCCACTTCGAGGTCTTGTTCCGGCGAATGAAGTTCGACAATCAGATGGGGGCGAAATCTCTCGATGGTGTTTATGGCGCCCCGTAACACCTTGCCCTCCCCGCCCTCAATGTCGATTTTGATCAGTGTGATGCTCTGTATCGCCTCCGTGTTGACCGTGCCGTCGAGCGTGCGGCAGGGCACTTCGACCAGGCGATTTGCCGGTGTTTCTTCGCCGGTCGCCGCCATGTGACTCGTCTTGGAGTTTTCTCCCAGCACAAAAGGAATGGCGCCATCGCTGTCGCCCAGTCCGTGGGGGTGAACAGTCACTTGCCTCAGCCGGTTGCGCGTTACATGCCAGCGCAATTCCTCGATCACCACGGGATGTGGTTCAAAGGCGTGCACCCGTCCTGAGCTGCCCACGAGGAGTGCCAGGCAGAGGGTGTGCACACCCCAGTTGGCTCCGATGTCCAGCACTGTATCACCCGGCTTCACCACCTGGGCAAATACGTTTTGATTGGCCTTCTCGTTCCCTGAATAAAGCGCGGCAAGACCTGTGTTTTCGCTGCATTGGAACACCATGCCACGCATGGGGCCGGCCAGAATGCGGTGCGCCGTGCCCGGCCGGTACCAAGTCGCGGCAAGCAGCCGCTTGATCATAGGTGCTGCAATCATGAGGCGGAGGGAGGCGTGGAGGAGATGAGGGTGGCTTCCATCAATTGGAGCACCGGTTGGAATTCAGTTTCGTAGTTCCAGCGTTCCGCGATCAGCCGGCGGCCTGTCTGTCCCATGGCGCGAACCTCTTCGCGATGGTCGTCCATCCAGGTGAAGAGATCTGCGAGCGCGACGGCGCTGCCAGCTTCACACGCCATGGCGCAACGGTTGGTCACATACAATTCGATCCAGGCCGGATCATTGGGAACGATGATCGCAAGACTTTGTGAAAGGTAATCGAAGGGCTTGTTGGAGGCTCCTGTCATGTGCCGCATGTTGATGTCGCCATCGTGAATTCGCAGCAACGACAGGCCGACGTCGCATTCCGCACAGCGCTTGAGCAGTTCGTGCCGGCTCATTGGGCCGAGATACTCGAAGCGATCTCCCACGCCCAGGCGGTTTGCTTCTGCCGCAAGATGGTCAGTGTAGCCGATGGAGCCCGGCGTTTCATAGCCGATCAAACGAATGCGAATATCTCGACCGCACATCGCCAGGGCTTCCAATTTTGCGGAGGGGAAGCGGTCCGGAACGATGGACCCGTGGTACAGGACAATGAGCGGCTGGGTCGCCGGGCGCAGCGGCCCCGGCGGGAGCAATTCGTGGATTGAGGGGCAGTTCCAAACACAAAAGGTTTTCCCGCGCGGGGGGAAAGTCTTGGCAAAGGCCAGGAGACGCTCGGCGTTGGGCAGCACAATGGCGTCCGACCTCTGGGCCAGGAGGTGCCGGTCGTTGGCAAGGAACCTTGCAAACAGTCCGGAACGTTTGGTCCCTGGCAAGGGGGAATCGTGTTCATGATAGATGAGACTGCTGCCTGTGAGCTTGGCGGCCAGCACCCCAGGCTTCGCGGAAAGCGGTTCCGAACAGTACACCCAGTGCGGGCGAAATCGAAGCGCATGTCCCAGCACCCAGGCAATGAAGCACAGATAGTGCAGTTTCTGCCTCCAGCCAGGTGCGCACCAGGAGATGCGCCGGACACGGATGCGTGAATGGGGTGCAAACTCAAGACGGCTGTCCTGCCGGCCTTCAATACCGAGGAACTCCACTTCCCATCCTGAGCGCGCCAGGATTCGGGAACTGTGCTGGAGAGGAGGATAAGCGGCGGGGTTGGTATATTGAACGAAAAGCACCCGCTTCGCCGGGCCTGCCGCTGTCAGCTTGAGCGCTGGCAGACCGTCGGGACCTCCACCTGTGTTTTCAAGTGTCCATCGCTTTCTGGGTGCGAAGTGGTGGGACCAGATTTCTCTCGATGAATAGCGGTGACGATGACTGGCGAACTCAGCGCATTGTGCCGGCCCCCTGCCCAGCGCATGAAGGAGGCTTGCCCTGTTTTGGGCATTCCAGTGCCGGATGACGTGCCGCACGGCGCGCAACCATCCCCAAGGCTGCAGCCAGCGCGGGTAACGCAGGTAGGCGAGCAGCACCTCGTTGGTGACCCAAGGGGCGAGCCCGTGCTGATAGTCAGAATAGGGGCGGTCATGCCAGGCGCGCAGCCAGGGGCTGGTGAGCAGTTGGAAGCCTGCTCCGTGAGCTTGCAACGACAAATCGGCTTCTTCCACCCCGTAGGCGTCGGGAACGGGCACGTAGCCGGGCAGTTGCAGGTAGAGGCTTCTGCGGGCTATCGAGGCGCTTCCTTCGAATGACACGGTTTCTGACACCTCGGCCAGATCCATTTGCGCCGGCTTTTCCCGCAGATAGACCGCTGGAGACAAAATGGCCGCGAGGGGGAACAGGTTCATCACGCCGGCTGCACGGGCGAAATAATCATCATCAAGAGGCCATGAATCATCGTCAAAACAGGCGACCAAATCGCATGCCGCCGCCCTGATCAAAAGATGGCGGCCACCGCCCGGGCCTATGTTCCTGGCTGAGCGAAAGATTCGCACCGGGACAGGTGCGCCCGCGCTGAAGTCGCGAGGCGGCTCCCAACCACCGTCGAAGTGAAGCAGAATTTCCTGTGGCAGCGGGCTGCACGCGAAAATTCGCTGCAGGGTATGAGCGAGCGGCCCCTCGTGTTCGAAAGCGGGAATGGCGACGGAGATGGGGACGGTGAGTGTCATGGCATCAGGCGGCGAGCACTTCAGCGTAAATGGCCGACATGTCACCAGCCACTTCGCGCATAGTGCGGGGGGGGCGGATGTTGGCTTTAAGCCTTGGCAGCAAGGCGGGATCGGAGACTGCCCTGCACAGGGTGTTCCGCCATGCTTCGGGGGTTAAACCGGGCACCAGAAGTCCATTGTGCTCATGACTTATCCATTCGGCGATGCCCCCAAGATCTGATCCGATGACCGGAATACCTGCCGCAAGCGCTTCGAGCACCACCAGCGGTCCGGTTTCAAACCATCGCGAAGGCACCAGCAGTGCATGATAATTCCCCAGGGTGGTGATCACCTGCGAGGAAGGAATGGCCTCTCGAACAATGATTCGCGGATCACTCTGCGCCTGAGCGAGCAGCGACCGCGTCGCTTTGTCATCGCTGGAAGGTTTGATGGTGTAGAGGTCGAGGGTAACGGGCAGGTTCGGAGCCAGCCGCAAGGCGTCGATGATGAGATCGATGCCCTTTACCCGATCTAGCCTGCCCAGGAAGACAAGTTTCGAGGGCGGGGCTGGAGGGGCTTCCTTTACGATGCAGTCGGCCGGCGAAGGCAGTCCGTGCCGCACCTTGCGAATACGCTCCTTGGGAACTCCATTGAGAAGCAGCAGGCGCTCTGTCCACTCGCAAAGAGCGATCACACGGGCCATGCCGGCCCACCATTCGAGGGTTGCTTTCCTGCGCCCGGCCATGAGCGGAGCTGCGCGGAGCACCGCCCTCACCGCATTGGTCAGGCCGGGAAGCCTTGCCAGCGGCTGCGTGAGATGCGAAGCGAGCGCCGCCGGGCCCGCCAGCGTTTTTGGCATGCCATGACCATTCAAGAAGCATGCCGCGCAGAGCGTGGGGCGGAGGCCCCCGTCGCAGGGACTGGTGTCCCAGCGCATAAGGGTGCCCCGCTGGCAGGAGACAGTGGGAGTGTGGTAGGTGCTCAGCGCCGGAATGCCGCGTTTCCGCGCTTCCCGCAGGCAGAGTCCGCTCACGGCGGGTGAGTGGGCGTGAAAATGCACGAGGCCCGGCTTTTCCTGGTCAAGCACCCGCGCGAAACCATCCGCCGCCATCGGGTCGCCGTGGACAAACATCATGTCCTGGGTGAGCCTTGGATGGGTGGCGAAACGATGAACGCAAATACTTTCATGCTCGTAGCTGGCCGCCTTGTCCGCAGGTGCTGCGATCACATTTTCGAAGCCTGCCTCGCCTAGGAAACGGCAAAGTGCCGCGACATAGACTTCCGTGCCACCACAGGGATCGGGGTAATAGGTGAAGGGAATGTGCAGAACCTTCATGTCACTGGCGCAGGTCAGGACCAAACGGGATGGCAGTGAGCCTGCCGCCATCGCGTCTGGCATGGGCGAGCATCGAGCTCATCAAGCTGGAGATGAAATACGGAACAGCCTGCGCGGCAAAGCCGGCGCGGCGCCACTGGCCTCGCAACACAGCGCCCCCGAACCGGCGGACCAGTGTCATCGTGTTGCGTCCATGGAACAGAATAATCTCCTTTGCCGACAGTACTGACTGATGCCGGCGCATGACCTGCAGTGTCTCAAGCAAGTCGCCATGCCAGGCGAAGGAGCCGCTTGAGACGCTGGCGCTTTGCTCAATGTAACGAATGACAGGGGTGCCCACATAGCGAATGCTTTTCCCGCTCGACAGCATGCGCAACAGCACATCCCAATCACCCTTGATCCTAAGTTTCCGCTTTGGAGGGCTGGGCGCGCCGCGCAGCCCGAGCATCTCAAGGGGGCCAAGGAGCGGTGTTTCCTGAGGATGCCCTCCCACCTCTTTCCAGGCCGTCACCCGGATGGCCGCTGTGGAATTGTGCCACCAGCAACCCGCAAACACCGATCCACGAACGGAGGCATCGTTGCCCGGGATGATCTCCACGAAATCAGCCCCGCGTTTGTCGCCGGAATCCACCAGTTTGCCGTCCACAACATAGTGCCAGCTTCCGCAGATTGAAGCCACGTCCGGGGCCGCCAGCGCGCATTCTCTTGCCAGGACCTCAAGCCATCCTGGCAGCGCCTCGTTGTCGGCATGCATGACGAGCACCCATTCAATATGGGACGGCATTGATCCAAAGGCGCCGTTCACATTGCGATACTCGCCCTGGTTGACCTCGGCGCGCTTCAGTCGCAGAGGCACCCTCGGGTGGCTCCAAGTTGACTCTGCCAGCGCCACCGTGCCGTCTTTGGATCCATCGTCTGACAGCATGATGAAATCGACGAGCCGATCAAGCTCCTGCCCCTGATCCAAAATGGATTTCAGCGTTGAAGCAAGCGTGCTGGCGGAGTTATACGACGGCACGAGTATGGCGATGTTCTTCATTGCAGTGAGAAGCGTTTGCAGACGATCATCCTTCGACGGGCCGGGGAATGCACCAAAACCAGTCCATGAGGGTGGGCCGGTGCTCGGATACAAGCCAGCGGCGCTCACGAAGGGAGAGTCCCTGCAGCTCAGGGAAATCATATAGCGAGGTCTTCTTCAGATCGTCTGTGCTTGTTGTCTGGTGGATGGCGTGGGTTTCCTCAAAGGCCCGCCTGATCATTTCCGAAATCCCTGGGTCCACATTGTCATGAATCTCGATCAGGAAAGCAGAGCGCCTGTGATGGCGCGCCACCGCTTGGTTGAGCAATGTCGCTTCGAATCCCTCGCAGTCGCAGATGATGAGGCACCCGTCCGGCATTCTCAGCAAATCTTCCTGGTTGAGCCCGCCCTTCACCGTCATCCGGTCCGCGACGCGGTTTAGCTCTGCCATCTCCTCACAAGCATGGCGGGCGCCTTCGTCTGTGTCATAGGCGATGATGCGGGCATCGGGCATTCGACGGGCAAGACCGGCGGCGTAGTAGCCTTCCGCGCAGCCGATGTTGTGAATCGTGTCATAACCACGGGCGCAAATGACTTCGACCAGGGGGTGCAGTTCCGTCTCGTAACAACCCAGCAGTTTCGGAATCAGGGCGCTGTGGTAGGATTTGACGCCAGGGTACTTAAGTCCGGCGAAGGGGCCTCGCAGCACCGTCAGGTCAGGCGAAATCGCACGGGCGTCCTTTTCCATTCTGGCCCGGGTTTCATGGTCTTCGAGTTCCCGCCGCGCCTCCTGAAGCACGTTGGCAACACGCACGACAGTGTTTTTCAACACGGGCCAGACGAAGGGATTGGTCGCAGCTTTGCGGAGCAGTCGCTTGATAGGGTGCATTGGATGATGAGTGGCTCAGAAGGAAAAGATCGAATTGGCAGCAATGGCGGTTGCGCTAATTTCGCGCCCTAAATGGGACCTCCAGGCGGGCCGGGATAAAACGTCGCTCCACCAGATGGAACCCCGCCAGGCCCACGACCAGCGACAAGGCAGCGCCTCCCAGAGCGAACCATCCGTGCGCCGGACGCGAGCCCATGGTATGGAAAACAGCCGACGAGAGGATGACGAGCACCGGGAAATGAAAGATGTACAGGCTGTAGGAGCGGACGCCAAGCCACTCCAAACACCGACCAGCATAGGTCTGGGGAATCCAGACCGGCAGGGCCTCGAAGACGGCAACCGTGCTTGCGCCCAGCACAATCCCCAGAGGCAGGTTGAGCAATGGCACTGACTTCGCGAGCTGTGAGTCCGTCATGCAGAGCGATCCGGCCGATAGAGCCAGCACGCCCAAAATCCACAGCCTGGGCAGATGGGGCCGGGCTGCCAGAAACTCCGCCAGCAGGGCGCCCGCCAGCCAAAACGGATAAGCGCTCATCATGCCTGACCACCATCCTGCCAGAGGCCAGAACCAGCAGGCGAAGGAAAACGTGAAGCCCGCGCCATAAGCAAGCCAGCGGCTGCGGCGCCATGCCAGCATGAACAGAGGATAGAGGGCATAATAGAACACCTCGTTGCCAATCGACCACAGGGGATGATTGCTGCCGAAATGCAGGCCCAGCAGGCTCGGTTGAGCGATCAGGGCCGGCACGACGGACTGCATGGCATAGCTCGACCGATGGAAGTTTTCATCAAGCAAGGCGTCACCGGTGTTGGCGGAGTACGCTTCTGGAAAGAAGTGATTTCCCACAGCATCCAGCAGCATGGCAAGAACGAGGGCGGCATAGTAGGGGGGCAGGATGCGTCTGGCGCGTCTTTGAAGGTATTCGAGAGTGGAGAAGCCGGTTCTGGTTCGTGCTGTTGCAGCTCTGAGGTGGATGAAAAAGCCGCTCAAGGCAAAAAACACCGTCACGGCCTGGGCACCAAAACGAAACACGCTGAACCCACCCGCCAGCAACCACTCATAGCAGGGATGTGAAAGGGCCTTCCATTCGTGCCAGGGCATCCAAAGCAATCCGCGCGCATGGCCAAACAGCACCATGAGCGCGAGGCAGGCACGGAGCACATCCAGATTACGAAGTTTCATCGAAAGTGCCTTGGGAGTCGCAATGCCTGGAGGCGTGGATCCACCCGGATCGAGTTTGATCCGGTTTGATTCAGTTCGATCCGGCTGGATTCAGGCGGACGGTGCGGGGAGGAGTTCATACGGGGGACAAACCCGACTCGGTGATGATGGCGGCTTCCTGATACACTTCATAGTCGGTGTTCACGGCCCAGAGCTCGTGCCCGGCGTCCTTGGTCAGGTTGTCCGCAATCATGAGGCCCATGAGGATGCTCTGGTCCTGATTGTTGTATTTGAAGGCGCCGTAGCGCCCGATCGCACTGAGGTTGCTGAATTCCTGAAGGAACTTCTGCACCGGTTGCATGTGCTCGCGGTAGCCGCGCGCATAAACGGGGTAGCAGCGGGGCAGCCGCATCATCTTGCCCCGCAATATCCTGCTGCCGGGGATCAATCTGGTGCCGCCAATTTCCTGCGTGGCCCTCGCCACCAGGGCATCCTCGCTCTCCTGCCAAATCGGGTCCTCGTCATAACACCAGTACTCGAGCACGACGATGGTGTTGGGCGAGCCCTCGCAGATTTCCGGTATCCAGTTGCAAAAATTGGTCACTCGTCCGGTGCGCAGGTCGGGCGAGTGGACGTAAAGCCACTGATCGGGGAACCACCCGGTTCCCTCCGCCTCGAGAAACACCAGGATCGTGTTGCGGAAGCGAAGGTTCGCGACGGCGTCCGCCACGGGCCCGGGCAGAGGGCCCAGGCTCTTCACCATCAGGGTGAGCGGCATGGTGGAGATCACATGAGACGCCTCCACCTGCCGGCCTTCCGCGTCAATGATGCCGCGAACGACGCTGCCCTCCTTCCAAACCCCCTGCACCGGTGATCGAAGCAGGACGCGCCCTCCCATCTCTGTCACACGAGCGGACATCTTCTCGTACACAGCTCCCGTGCCTCCGACGGGGTAGGCGAAGCGATCCACCAGGGTTTTGTGCTTGCCGCCGCCCACGAAGAGCGATTTGATCGCCTGGCCGAGGGAGAATTTTTTGATGCGCTGCGAGGCGAAGTCGGAGTCCAGTTCAGGGCAGGAGATGCCCCAGAGCTTCTCGCTGTAGCTTTTGAAAAAGATCTCGAACAGCCGACGGCCGAAGCGGCTGACCACCCAGGACTCAAACGAAGCCTCCGCCTCCTCCGCCGAGGAGCGCCTGAGTTTCTCCCGGAGGTAGCTCAAAACACAACTCGCCGCCTGAATGAGGCCGAGGTTGAGAAGGGCATTCGAAGCTTTCAACGGATAGTCGAAGAGTTTGCCTGAATAGAAGATGCGCGTGAGCCGGTCAACCATCCGGTAGTCTTTGCCCACCACTTCCAGCCAGAGACCGTTGACCCATGGATCGTTGCTAAAGAAACGATGCGGCCCCAGGTCCACGCGCTGACCCCAAAGATCAAGGCTGCGGGCCAGGCCGCCCACTTTGTCGCTGCTCTCATAAACGACCACCGGAACACCTGCCTTGGCAAGGCAGTAGGCGGCGGTCATGCCTGCGGGACCAGCACCAATAACGATCACGGGCTTGCTCTTATCGATCATGGCTGAGGCCGGTAGGATGGACAGCTCTGCCGCCAGGACAGGAGGCAGCGCCCAGGCTTCTGACCGGGTTGGTCAGGGATGCGAGGCAGGACGCTGATCGCTCTCTCTGCCAGCGTGGGCTCGGGAGCCACCGTGTTCAGCACGTAAAATGAAGGCTGCGGGGGGCGGTCGATCAGCCATGTTGGCGTGTTCTCACCATGCGACCGGTGACGGCCAGCCAGAGCCCCAGATTGATCCTGGCCCAGTTCAAACGGGGCGGTGAGGGTGCTTTGTTGATGCTTCTAAAACAGAGGCTGGCGTCACCCCGGGGACAGCGTTTGTGTTATCAGGCCCGTGTCCCGGCTTCCCTGGCGTAAGAAAGCAATCTCGTCCCCCGACAGCCTTCAAGGAGGTTTGTCTGCTCAGGCCCTCGGCTGTGATGGCGTGCAACTCATACCCGGGAGCCGCGAATGCAACGGCGTCTCCTATCTCGGCCTCGAACTCGGGCAGCACCTCAAGCAAAATGTCGGGTTGTTTCGCCGCAATCAAAGGGGCGAGCGCCCGCACCAGGGAGGCTTCGTAGCCTTCCACGTCGATCTTTACGAGCACCCTGCGGCTTGCTTCGGTGAGGGCCTTCAAAAGGGCCCCGTCAATCACCAGCACGGGCACGCTGCTCACCGAGCTGCTGAATTGTGCTGCGAACCCGGCGATCAGCGAGCCGTTTGTCAGGCATCCCTCCGGCTCATGAAACTGGTCAAAGGCCGTTCTGGCGCCAACAGCGGCATTGAAGGGGAAGATGTTGGAAAAATCGTTGGCTTGAAGGTTCAACACCAGCCGGGAGAAGGCCCGGCTGGACGGTTCAAAGGCATAGACGCGTCCGCCGTGTTTTGCCAATTGCTTCCCGAAGTAGAGCGTGAAAACCCCCACGTTGGCCCCGATTTCTAGTATCACATCGTATTCATGCATCCTTGCGTCAAGAAAGGCGAACACCTCGCGCTCATACTCCAGCCTGCCGCCAAGCACCGCCGCGAAGTCAAACTCGCCGTTGTGGGGATGCATCCGCAGCACCGTTTCTCCTCCAACCAGGACGCTTTGGGGGGGCATGGCGGCTTCCGGCCATCGCACGGTCGCGAGGGAGTTGAGAAGCTGCTGCCGCCGTAATTTCGAAAGCCTCCCGGCAACGGCGCGGCAGACTGCCAGGTAGCAGCGCGCCCCGGGAACGGTGCAGGACAGAAGCCGATGCAGGCCCGCAGCTGTTTTTTTGATCCACATTGAAGGTCCGTTTCCCGTTGGGATTGAGGCGTCTCGTTCTCCCTGACGGGGGAACGGCGCGGGGTTCGCGGTCACGACCTGGGTGACAAGGAACTGCTCGTCATGATTTTCCAAGCCTCCGCTTCAGTCGCCGGCAGCACAGCGCGATGCCTTCGGCGTTTCGGTAGCCCAAAAGCGAGGAGAGAAGGGGGAAAAGAACACCTTCGGGCCGAAAGCACGGATCAAGTTCAAGGAGGTGGGCATGCACTTCTTCAAACAGGATGCGGTCGGCTTCGTAAAATGAACGTGCCAGGCTGCGGCAGGTGTTGAGGACAGCCTCCCTTCGCTCGCCTTGCAGCGATCCTTCGGCGTTCCAGATTCCTTCCATGTCACGGGTGTTGGCCCAGCAATCCTTGAGAAAGGCCAGCCTGCTGCGAGTTGAGATCGAACCTTCGCGATGCTGTCGGTAGAGAACACCAATGTGAGGATCGTGGCTCCAGCGGGCTCCAGCGCGGGCGCAGTCCCAGGCGAAGCGGGCGTCTTGAACCACGGGCAGCCAGGCCTTCCACTCACCTGCCTTCGATAGAAACTCCCGCCGATAAAGATAGGCGCCAGTGGGGCACCACATGGTGGAGAAGAAGGCGAGCTGGGGGTCTGCATTCACACTGGCAATAGTCCTCTCCACCCTGTCACCGCGCTCGAATTCTCCATCCGCCCGTTGCTTGAGCCGCTGCCAGTTCGAGTAGACCACATCGACATCCGGTTCGGCAGCCAGCAACTGCGCCTGCCGTGAAATCTTGCCGGGCATCAGCACATCATCGGCATCCAGATGCTGGACGAAATCACCGGTGGCCAGCGAAGTGCCGAGATTCCGCGCATGACTCACCCCCTGGTTGGCTGTGCGCGTGAGCTTGAACTGCGGCCACTGCCGCTCCACATAGGCGGCCGTGCCATCCGTGGAGCCGTCGTCCACGATGATGACCTCCATGTCATCCATGTTCTGGGCGGCGACGCTCTCCAGCGTTTCGGGCAGCCAGCGCTCCGCGTTGTAGGCGGGTATGACGACCGAAACCTTCATCGGGCTGGAGCTGTCCAAACCCAGTGGCCGAAAGGTTTGGTGATCTGGTAGCCGCATTCTTCGAGCATGCGCAGGATGTCATCACATGATTTGCCGCGGGCCTCGATAAGGGAGGGGTGCAGATCGAGCGCCATCGACCTGATTCGGTGCTCTCGGAACACCTCGGGCGAACCCAGCAGCGCCTCGTATTCAAATCCCTCGATGTCCACCTTCATGAAGTCCACGTATTGCAGCCCCTCCCGGTCAAGCAATTCGCCCAGCGTCAGGGTCGCCACCTCCTGGGTCGGCAGGCCATACTTGCAGGGGTTTTGCAAACTGCTGCCGCCCGAGTTGGTGGATGCGGTCAGGTGAAAGGTCGCCGTGCCTGCGTGGTCGCTGATCGCGGCATTCACCACCCGCACGCACTGGCTGTTGTTGAGTTTCACATTTTCATCGATCACCGCCAGCAGGCGCTTCTGTGGTTCGATCGCCACCACCCTGCCTCCTGGTGCGCACAAGCGTGCGCCAATCACGGTGAAATAGCCCTCGTTGGCCCCCAGGTCGACGAAGATTTTGCCTGGCTCCAGGAACTGCTGGAGCGTTGAGCACATTTCAGGCTCATAGCCCTCCTCCCCAGTCAGGGCGATGCCGAGCAGTGATATCGGATCAATGCTGAAGCGGCCCAAATGGGTGTCCATGGGCATCCGTGGCGGACCAAGCAGGCGCTTGAGCGCATCGGCCAAGGGGGCCGGGCGAACTTTCATGATGACGCCTTGCAGCAGGCGATGATAAGAGCTGAGGGGACTGCGTCTCATATAAACAGGTGGTGTTCTCAAGGTCAGAGCGGAGCCTTGTCGCGTTGCGGCCGTTGATGTCGGGCACTCACCCTCAGTGAAGGTGCAACCTTGAGAGTCCCGCCATCACCAAAGATCTGACAACGTTCTTGTAAGGAGACGTCAGCGCCATGTTAACGACCAGGATGGCGCTCATGAAACGACGGTTCAGCATGGAATCCCTGCCGAATAGATAAAGAGATCCGATCAAGGCGGGGACCGCATACGTCAGGCTGCGGTCAAAGTCCCAAACCAGGAAGGCCGGCGTTGCCGCGCACCCAAGCCCGGCACAGATCAAAAAACTCTCCTTCCATCTCCTGTTGGCGAGCAAGCCAGCGACTCCCAGCAGAGGAAAGAGCCACAAGGCTTTGAAGATGCCGACGAGAGTCCATGGCAGTCCTGATGTCATATGATAGCGCAGAATATCACCTAGCATCAGGGAAGACTTGCCTGTGTGCATTCCAAGGCGCGTTGCCATGTACCACCGAATTCCGACAAACACCGGCAGTGAGAGGCCCAGGCCTAAAGCCCCCATTTTCCATTTGCTGCAACTGATGTTCCCGGTCTTGCAACGCAGCACCTGAACGGTAACAAGAAGGGGTATGGTGAAGAGGGACCGCTCATCTGTCAGCGCCGCGGCAAGCAGTCCAAGAAAGCTCGGAAGGAAGGCCGGGAACCTGAGGGTGAGAAGAAGGAACGCCTGGGCCACCGCATCCCCGCAGGTGAAGTCATTGAAGGGCCACGAGCCAAAAAATGTGACGGCGCAACTCAGGACAAAAATGGCGCCTGTCACACGGTCGCCGAAGGCCTCGAAGGCCAGATGGGCCAGCATGGCAAAGATGCAGAAGCCCGCTATATGATTCCATACGACCCAGGTGGCGGGGCCGGTCCGGCTGAGCCAGCCGAGCAATGGAATGATGATCCGGGGCTCGGCGGCCTTATTGTGATCAGCCCCGCCCGCCTCGTCGCCAAGGTATGACTGCGGGTCTTTCAGCTTTGCTGGAATTGGACTCAGTGGATGCGCCACCCGGAAATCGTTGGCTTCAAGACAGGGCGAGGTCCGTTTTCCAAGGCTTCCGTAACCTGGGAAGCAGAAGAAAAGAGAGACCATCATTGCCAGTCCCGCGCAACGAAGGGCCCATCCCTTGCCTTCCGTAAGCCTGGCGACGCCACGCGAAATCGTGTCCAGGAAAACCGTCAGCCTGGAGAAGACGATTGTGCGTGACTCAAGGAAAGAAGGAATCTCAGTGGAGGGCTCGACGTGCGTGGGCGGCATTGCTTTGATGTCTGGAGGGTCTGTGCCAGTGGTCTATTCCAGGGGGACCGGCGGGTTGTTTAGCTTGCTTAACAACCGGTTTAAAGTGTGGCAAAAGGGATGCCCGAGAAATCCGGGTCCGATATCAGCTCAAAGTCGATGAGTGTTCCTCAGCCATTGCGCGCTACGGGCCAGGCCACTGCTCAAATCGACCTGCGGACGCCAGCCCAGCCCCTTCAGTTTCTCATTGCTGAACCGGGTTCGTGAGGGTCCAAACAGTTCGCCGATCCAGAATGGTGGGATCGCCTTCCGCTCAGGATGGGTTCCTGCGACCGTCGCAGCAGCCTCGGGACGACGGAACCAGCTCGTGGGCATGCGATGCCGGAGCTTCCTGATGAGCCAGCGCTCGCGCACCCAGCGGCGCAAGGCGCTGTTTCCTGCAAGGCTTCGCAGAACCCGGCCCAGGCCGATGCGGTCGGAGTGTTCCATCGTTGCCAGGTCGGTCTGGGAATAGGAAGGGAAGCTTTCTGCCTGAGCGGGCAGGAGCGGCGCAAGAAACTCCCGCCAGGAGCACCAGCCATCCGTGGCCAGAAAGGCTTTTCCGTGCGCCTCCGGGCGGGTTGCTGTGAGCAGCGTGGCATCGATCAGATTGTCGATGTAAACATAGTTTGCCAGGCCGTTGCCGCCATCCACCCAGGCAAAGCCCCCGTTTTTCGCAAGTTCTGCCGGCATCCTGGTGTACGTCTTGCCCTCCGGCCCATAGACGCACGAAGGATTCAGAATGACGAGCCGGGTTTTTCGGTGGGAGGCCGCCCACTCAAGACAGTTTTGCTGCATCTCTGCCTTCGTTTTTCCATAATGGCCGGGGGCGGGCCTCATTGCCATGCTTTCGGTTATCTGCGTGTCTTCGCCTGCCATTGCCCACACCCACGCCGTGCTCAGCACCACAACGGCTTCCACGCCGGCGGCCTCCGCCTCTTCGAGCAGCAGCTTGGTAGCATCCACGGTGACCTGGCGCGCATCGGTCTCCGCCTGCCCAAGAGCGCAGTGGAACACCCAGCGCGCGCCTGCCACCAGCTCGCGAACCACGGTGCGGTTGTTCAAATCCACCCGCGGCAGTTGCACCGGAAAGCGTGCCACCGAGACACAGGTCTGATAGCCGCGCACGGGCACCGCGATGTCCTTGAAGCCAAGTTGCGAGAGGCGCTCCACCAGGGCCGTGCCAATAAAGCCCGTGCCACCCGTGACCACCGCACGCCCCGAAGGCAGGCCAGGACGATTGTCTGCTCCTGCCGGGCGGTGCGATTCATCGCGCGTCGAGTAGGCCCGCTCAATGAGCCCCATGGTGGCGCCGGCTTCGCGGGCCGAAACGGCCTCCGCCTCCTCTCCCTGGACGACGCGTGCAAAGTTGACAAACTGCTGCGAAAAGCAGGACAAAAAATCAGGCGGCCAGGATGCATCGTCGAACGCGTGCTCGCAGCGCAACTCTCCGCGAAGCAGGCCCGCCACATCCCGCCACTGGCACGTGGCAAAATCATTCCTGTTCAGTGTCAGCGATCCCTTGTCTCCAACGAACGTGGTCGTGTTTGGCAGCTCGTGAAGATGAGTGAGCCGTAGAAGCACCTTTACACCGGTCGCGGTCTTCAGCTCATAACGGCAGGAGGCCTCCACGCCGCCGCGAGCGTCGTCTTCGTAGCCGACCGGGTCCAGGGGGCCCAGGATGCTGCCCAGCCAGTCCAGGTGATGCACCCCCAGGTCCGCCAAAATCCCCCCGTTTTCGCGCCGGAAAAACGCACCGCTCGCCGAAGTCCAGGCATACGGCCCCCCGTGTTCCACCGTGACTTCCCGCACCGTGCCGATCAGTCCCAGTTGCAGCGCTTCCTTCAGGCTCTTCGCGGACTGGCTCAGACGCCTGACCATGCCCGCCACCAGGGGTGTTTTCTTGTCTTCGGCAAGGGTTGCCAGTGAATTGCAGTCCGCCTGGCTCATCGCCAGCGGCTTTTCGCACAGCACCGGAAAGCCGGCGTTGAGCGCCGCCTGCACGGCCGGGACATGCAGGCTGTTTGGCAGCGCAACCACCACGGCATCACAACACCGCCGTGCCGCCGCTTGTGAAAGCGCCTCGGCAAAGCCCGCCTGGTAGGCCCGCACCCAGGGATGCTGCGCTTGCGTCTGGTTGATGGCCGCAGCGGACAGGTCAGTCACCTCCACGCTTTTGGTCCAGCCCAGCCTTGCGAGGGCTGGGAGGTACAGTTCTGTCACGACTGCTCCGCCGCCAAGAACAAGGAGGCGCAGAGGTTTGGGAAGGGGCATGTTTTGTGAGCACATGGCGGCTACTTTTTAGTGAGCACGACCATGATATGATCGGTCGCCTGCTTCCACCAAGGGACTGTCTGCCAGCGTGCGGCGCGGCCAACAAGGGGCAGTCTGCCCAGCGTCGCATCGCTTATGCCGCGTTCGCGCAGCGAGCGGAAGAGCGTGTGCAGGCTGATCTGCGCGAGCTGCTTCGTCCACTGCCGCCATTCACGCGTCTCGCTGGGCAGGTGCAGGTGGGTGCTCAATTTCATGTCCAGCTGCTTCGCCGCCCAGGTGAACCATGCGCGGCTGTAAAATGTCACGTGCTCGGGAATGGAGCCATACCAGTAGTGCCTGCCAAACAGGCGGTAGGGCAGGCTGTCGGTGGCGCCGGTGAGCAGAATGAGGCAGCCGCCCGGAGCCAGCGCGTCGCGCAATTGGGCCAGAAAGCGCACCGGCTGTGTGATGTGTTCGATCACGTCGAACGACAGCACCGCACCAAAGGAATGCTGCCCTGCCGCCAGATCATCGGCGGTTCTCCCCAGCACGGCGATGCCCCGCCGTGCTGCCAGCCCCCTGGCTGCGTTGCCGGGCTCCACACCGTGTTTGCGCCACTCGGAAGGCAGCCAGCAAAGCAGGTCGCCTGCGAAGCAGCCCACGTCCAGGACATCACGGTTTGCCGCATGCTTTTCGAGCAGGCGCAATGCCTGCGGCCAGTAGGGCCGCTGGTGGCTGCTGTCCCATATGGTGGAGGGCAGGTCCTCGTAGAGCGAGGTAAGAACCTCCTCGGGAAGGGCCGGGTGCCGGAAAAAGAGATCACATGTGCGGCAGTGCATGAACTCCCCGGGATCGATCACCGTTCCGGTTTGCCTGCCGCCAAAGACATGGGTTGGGAATGCGGGAAGGCGTCCCTGATTGTCTATGTTCGTTTGCTGGCAGGCAGGACAAGGCATGGGCTTCACGAGCGGGGCGGGGAGTCAGCCGTTGTGATCAGAATGAAAAGGGCAAAATCTAGAGACCAAGCTCGCGAAAGATGGTCTCAAACCGTCGTTGCCAGGTGTGATCCGAGTTCGAGCGCCGGGCGGCGGCCACCCGCATCTGCGCCCTTCTGGTGGGGGACCCGAGAAGCTCGCGGGTCTTCTCCACGAGTTCCTCCGGGCTGCTGTACACGGCGATCTCCTTCTCGGTGTCGAAAAGGTCCTCGGTCTCCTCCGTACGTTGGGTGAGATAACAAGCGCCGGACATGGTGGCCTCGAATTCCCTCATCTTCGGGTAGCAATAAAGGGCCGGGATGGAGACAGGATTGAACTGATCATTGATGCCGATGGTCACTCGGGCTTCAGAATACAGGGCGTTGAGCCTCGCCAGATCGACGGTTTCGGGATGGGCGTGCTGTCGCACGAGGCTTTCGTACTCCTCACCCAGCTTCGCGTAGGCCCGCGATTCCCTGGCCGGGCGCAGGCCGTGCCTGCAGAAGCGCACGAGAGCGGTGGACTTGAACGTGAGCCACTGGTTCAGGCGATGCCACCGGCCTGCTGAGTTGAGGGGGGCTTGGGCTGTGGCCTGGTAGTTGATCAGGTTGTGGGAAATCTGGCTGGGTATCCAGCCGCTGCCAAACAGCGTGAGATCGACTCCCTTGCTGATGGCGTAACCCAGGACCTGGCGGCGGAAGGGGTTCCTTGCGCCGGGAAAGATCACATCGAGCGATTCCCCGCCGCCGACTGAAAAGTTCTCGGAAGGATTGGCCGCCATGGGCAGATGAACGGCCCGTGCCCCTGCGGCCTTGAAGTTGCGCATCGCCGCCTTTTCCGGCACCCAGTTGAGCGTGGCGTGGCGGGCATAGCGCCGGGCCACCTCCTGGTGGAAAAGGTTGTCACAGAAGTAATACACCGAGGGCGTGCCAAGAGCGGCGACGTGGTCGAACAGCTCAGGATCAAACTGCACGGGATAGAGGAAGGCGAAGAAGAGGTCGAACCGCTGGCGGCGATGCTCGGTGGCGAAGTCCTCGAAGATGCGTTCGGTAAGCCGGGCCCGATCGCTTTTGGTCCACAGCCCGGCCTGCGAAAGAGGCCCTGACTCGCTGATCCCCAGGCCTTCCGCCACATGGACCTCATGCCCCATGGCCTTGAGCGCCGCAGGGAACTGCCGGTGCCAGAGGCCGAGCCCATGGTCGGTGACAAGGCAGATGTAAACACGGAGGCGTTTGGACTTCATGCTAGGCTGGAACAAGCACAAAGGTTTCGGTTGCAGCCATGTGCAGGCGAAGTTCCAGGCCGTTGTGAACGCGGACAAGATGGGGGGCCGCAAGCACCTGGCAGCGGTGCTCGGCCGCTATCTCCAGCAGGTGCTCCACCGGCACGCCGTATGCGGCCAGGTTTTCCCTGTTCCACTCGAGGAAGACGACCGGCCGGGCCTGCGCGATCAGGGCTTTCGCTCCTCGCAGGGCAAGGGTTTCAGCGCCTTCGATGTCGATCTTCACCACTGACACTTCCGGGCGGCCAAGGCGCAGCCACTCGTCGTCGATTGTAGTGACTTCCACCGAGACCTCCTTCATCCGGCCGGCGCGTGCAGTGTTTTGGAAACCATCGAGGGCGCCCAGGGCCTTGGCCGCGATGCTGAACGACGCCGTGCCCGGTTGTTCGCCCGCAGCTTTTGGAACAATGGTCCATCGATCCCCCCACGGGGCTCCGGCACACGTCTTGTTCAAATAGGGCAGCGTGTTCGGGGAGGGTTCAAACGAGCAGACCTGGCACCCGGGCACGCCTTGCAGAATGGGAACCGCCATCAAGCCGATGTTTGCACCCACGTCGAAGACCGTGGTCCCGGCCCTTGCCGCTTGAAGCATCAGGTTCACGAGATCCTTTTCATAGATGCCCTGGTCGCAGGTCAGTTTGAAGACCAGGGAGTCATGAGGGAAGTGCACTCGTGTGCCATAGTAGTCGAACCAGCCGGCCCACCCCGGAAGATACGAGTGAACGGCGTGTTTGATAAGTCCTCGGAGTCGCATGAAATTGGGGGCTGCTGCTTGTAATTGTGTGGTACGGAATGATGACGTCGCCTCAAGCCACCTGCACCGTGTGCCCGATCTCCACGAAGCCCCGGTGCTCGGCCGGATAGGGCGCGGTCCCGTGATCGTTCGCCGCGGGCAGGACCGAGAGGACGCAAAGGCCGGTGGCGTCACTGGATCCGTGGATGCCGCCATAAAACAGGCCGAAGGAATACTCGCCTTCGACCAAGGGCAGGCTGTGCATTTCCACACGCAGCGTCAGCGGTGATCCGGGCGATGCTTGAAACACCCGTTCGTCACTTCGCAAATCGACAATTGCGACCCGCTGCCCGGCCGCGCTGTAGACGAGCAGGCAGAGCTCCCCAAGCACCTGCGGGACATCGCTTTCAAGCACGATCTCCAGGCAGGCGGAGCCGCCGCTTTCAATGGCGGGCTGGTCCAGTGAAAACCGGTGCAGAGTGAGGGCGGCGTCCAGGCGGCGGGTGCGCGCCGCCGCCTCGCGTGCACCGCTGGTCAGGTATTCCGTCACCAGCTTCTGGACTTTCCCCTGGCTCACCACGCGGCCGCCGCTCAGCAGCACCGCGCTTGAGCACAGCGCGGTCACCGCCGCCATGTTGTGGCTCACGAACAGCACGGTGCGGCCGCCGCGTGCGACGTCCTGCATCTTGCCCAGGCACTTCTTTTGGAACTGCTGATCACCCACCGCCAGCACCTCGTCCACCACGAGAATCTCCGGTTCCAGATGGGCGGCGACTGCGAAGGCCAGGCGCACATACATTCCGGAGGAATACCGCTTCACCGGGGTGTCGAGAAACTTTTCGATCTCGGCGAAGTCGACAATTTCATCGAACTTCGATTTGATCTCGCTCTTCGTCATCCCAAGGATGGCGCCGTTGAGATAAATGTTCTCGCGACCGGTCAGCTCCGGGTGAAACCCGGTGCCTACTTCCAGGAGCGAGGCAACGCGTCCGTTCAGCGTGATCCTGCCGGTCGTGGGTTCTGTGATGCGCGAGAGAACTTTCAGCAACGTGGATTTGCCGGCCCCGTTGCGGCCGATGATGCCGACCACATCGCCCTGTTTGATCTCGAACGAGACATCTTTGAGCGCCCAGAAGTCTTCGGTCGATTTCAGCCCGGGGTTTTTGGGCTTCGGGTTGATCCAGCGGAGAGGGGTCTTGGCGGCGTGGATCAGGGCGTCGCTGAACTTGCGATAGCCGCCTTCAGTCTGGTGGTTGATCGTGTATCTCTTGCCGAGATTTTCGACCCTGATGATGACGTCGGACATGAGAGAAGATTCGCTCAGCGCGGGGCTGGAACGACGAGGCGGTATCCCAGGGGCAGTTGCTTGACGGAAGGGCGGCGAAGCTGGGGTTCGAAGTAGGAGGCCCACATCGGAGTGCTGCCACCCACCAGCAGGCCTGGGGTGGCGTCGGGTGAGAAGGACTCCTCGTGCCGGGCCTTGTCCACGTGGGTGAACAGGTAGTAGGGTTGAAAATCGCCGTTCAGCGGCGGGGTGTAAAAGCGGAACTGGTGCTTGTTGTGATTGACCTCGTTGAGAAGATAGAAGGGCTTGAAGCCGCCCCGGCGCAGCACGAAGTAAAGCCGGAAATCGTCCACAATAAGCCGCCGGGAGCCCGCAGGCAGCGCTTTGACCACCGGCTGCACGGCTTCCGGGCCAAAGCTGGCCCGGTCCAGCCAGGAGCCGTAACTCTGGTCCACGTTATAGACGACCTGACATGCCAGGAGCAGCGCCATGCCTGCGACCAGCCAGCGGACGCGTCCCCCGGGTGCGAAAACGGTGATGCCATGCTGGGCGAGGAGAACGAAAAGCGGCGCCAGGTACAAGGCTGTGTAATGGTGCAGGCCGGTGGTCAGTTTGAATTCGATGATCAGCGTGGTCACCACCACAAGGCCCACCAGCACCTTGCGAAGAGCGGTCAGCTCCTTGCCGGCAAGTGCCTTGATGAAGCCCACTGCAGCCAGCAGAAGCAAGGGGACGGCCAGGGAGCAGCAGCGCAGAATGTCTTCGAGCATCCGCAGAAAGAGGAGCCAGGGAGTGTTCAGCCAGCGGTTTTCCGTGAGGCCGCTGAACAGTTGCATCGGGGAATACGCTTGTGAACCGGCCATCATGAGCCCGCCCCACGCGGGTGGCAGCAGCAGGGCGGCGCCCGCAGCCGTCAACCCAACCAACGCCAGCAGGGTGACCAAGAGCTTGCGGTCCGGCATGGTGCCGGCAAAAATCAACGGCAGCAGCGCGGCGGGCAAGGCCATCACGGCCCGCAGCCAGATGTAGGGTGCGCAGGCCAGGGCCAGCGCACCGGCCACCAGCCAGCGCCAGTCGTGGCTCCGTGCATGGCGTTGGAGACACAGCGCGCCTCCGAGCACGAAGGCCATGGCCAGGGCATCCAGGCGTCCGGCCCGGTAGTCCTGCACCAGCCCGGGATCGAGAATCATCAGGGCCGCGAACAGAAGACTCGCAAGCACCGGCGCTCCCTGCTGGAGCAGGAGGGCGAGCACAAGGCTGCCCAGCAGGAACCCGCCCGCGATGCAAAGCAGGCGCGAGCCCAGCACGCCGCCAGTCACCCGATGGGCGAGCTCTGCGGCCACGCAGCCCAGATAGGAGATGGGCGGGACGGCCTTTTGGTCACTGGTGGACCATGTCACCGCCCAGTCCGTGCCCGGATCAAGCACCACGCGGCCGAAGTCCACGATCTGCACTTCGTCCTGCCAGACGAGGGGGGCGCTGCCCAGGGAGGGCAGGAAAATCGCAAGCACCAGCGCCAGGAACAGGGACCACCAGCGCCAGGGCTTCTGGGTGATTGTCTGGGACAACAACATCATGCGTTGGAGAATTCGTGCAGGGCCTCGATCACGCGGGTCTGATCAGAGGGGAGCATGCTGTTGTAAAAGGGCAGGCGTAGCAGCCGGTCGCTCATCGCGGTCGAAACCGGGCAGTCGGGCGCACCACTGGCAAAGCGTCTTCCATATTCGGAGAGGTGCAGCGGCAGGTAGTGGAACACCGCGAGGATGCCCCGTGCATTGAGGTGGTCGATCAGTGCCTGGCGCTGCCGGGGCGTGGGCAGCAGGAGATAATACATGTGCCAGGCTTGATCACAGTGAGCGGGGATGTGCGGCGTGCGCACCTCATTGGCGCGAGCCCAGTCGCGCAGTTCGGCGTCGTAGCGCTGCCAGAGCTGCTGGCGTCCGGCCTGGATGATCGGCCACATCTCCAGTTGTCCGTACAGGAAGGCGGCGAGAACGTCGCTCATCACGTAGCTGCTGCCCAGGTCGACCCAGGAGTACTTGTCCACCTGGCCGCGAAAGAAGCGCGCGCGGTCGGTGCCTTTTTCACGGATGATTTCCGCTCGGTTCACGAAGAGGTCATCGTTGAGAAGAAGCGCGCCGCCTTCACCACAGGTGATGTTCTTGGTCTCATGAAAGCTTTGGGCGGCCAGGCTCCCCAGCGTGCCGAGCCAGCGGCCCTTGTACTTGCCGAACAGGCCATGTGCATTGTCTTCAACCACGGCCAGGCCGTGCCGGGCGGCGATGGCATTGATCTCATCCATCTCGCAGCCGACACCCGCATAGTGCAGAGGCACGACAGCCCTGGTCCTTGGCGTGATGAGCGCTTCGAGCCTGGTCTCGTCAAGGTTCAGCGTGTCGGGTCGGATGTCGCAGAACACCGGCCTTGCGCCACGCAGGACGAAGGCGTTGGCGGTGGAGACAAACGCGAAGTCCGGCACGATCACCTCATCTCCCGGCTGCAAATCCAGCAGCAGCGCGGCCATTTCGAGGGCGTGGGTGCAGGAGGTGGTGACCAGGGCGCGTTGGGCGCCCAGCGCGTTCTCCAGCAGTGACTGGCACTTTTTTGAGAATGCCTGATCGCCCGCAATCTGGCCATTGGCGATGGTCTGCTGGATGTACTCCAGCTCGCGTCCTTGCAATGAAGAGCGGTTGAAGGGGATGTTCATGCCGCCGCCTGCCTCTCCTCCACCAGGATCATCTCGGGGCAGGCGATCGGGCCGCAGGTCAGGGTGCAGCCCGCCCAGGAGAAGCCGGCGCCAAAGCCGGCCATCAAGAGATTGCGGGATGCGCCGGCGAGCGAGCCCCCCATCGTGGTGGTCATGGTCACCGGTATCGAGGCGCAGCCGGTGTTGCCGTGCTCGGACAGGGACAGGGGCACCTTGCTCATGGGCAGGCCCATTTTCGTGGCGAGATGCCGGAGCATGAAGCTGTTCGCCTGATGGAAGACAAAGGCGTCCACATCCGCAGGCGTCCACTGGCGCGCCGCCAGGAGCCCTTCCACAAGCGGCGGCACCTCGCCAAGCGTGAAGCTGAACACTTCCCCTCCGTCCATGAACATGTCTTCAGGCCCGCGTTCGTTGCCGCCTTCCGCCTTGTCGCGCCGGGTGGTTCCGGCGGTGTTGGGAAGCCGGCAGCCGCCGGCGGGAACGATCAGGTTGTGCACGCCGCCACCATCAGTGCCAAGCGAGAAGTGCATGTCCGCTGCCAAGGGGTCGCCGACAAGCGCGGTCGCGGTGCCCGCGTCGCCGAAAAGCAGCGTCGTGGAACGATCCAGCGGCGAGGTGAGCCGGTGCAGCGTGTCGCCCACCAGCAGCAGCCCGCGCGCGAGGCCGGAGGCCGCCATGATGCCCGCCGCCGCCCAAAGTCCATGCACATAGCCTGAGCAGCCCATGTTGATGTCGAAAGCCGCGCACTGCTTGGAGAGCCCGAGCCGCTGATGCAGCGCGCAGCTCGTTGCCGGCAGGACATAATCCGGGGTCTGCGACACGAAGATCAGCAATTCAAGGCTGCCTGGCTCCCAGCCGAGATCCGCGAGCAGACGACGGGCCGAGGCCTCGCAAAGATCGGAGGCGCACAAGCTGCCGGTTGAGACGTGGCGCTGCCTGATGCCGGTGCTCCGCGCAATTCGGCTGACCTCATCCGCGCCGAAGGCGGCAACCGCCCCGCTCTCATTCCACAAGGACGAGGGGACGGCGCTGGCCACGCCTGCGAGGCGGACGGCTTTGATGGTGGCGAAAGGCATGGTCTTGTTAGTCGCAGGCAACGAGCCGCATCAAATCATCGACATTTTTGCAATGCCTGATGCCTGCGGGCGAGACCCGTCTGCCATACTTGGCATCCGCCATGGAAAGGAATCCCATCACTGCGAGCGAATCCCACGTGGGAATGGCGGAGAGCGGCTGTCCGGCCTTGATGGAGCCAGGATCGGCATCGAGAGCGATCTCAAGGTGGGTGAGGAATTCCTGGACGTTCAAATCGCGCATGAATCACGGATAGAGTTTCCTCAAGATGGCGCAGGTGGTGTGGACCTTGAGGCCCATGTGACCGATCAGGTGCTGCGCGATGAGGCGATGTTCGGCGGAGAAGCTTGTCGTCACCCTGGAAATGCCGCGCAAGCCGAGGTAGTTGAAATAGAAGAGGTCCGCCACCAGGCCGATGCCGGAGCCCTTGTGATCATTGCGCACGGCGCTCAGGAGTCCGATCGCCCGGCCGGGCGCGGTGAACTTGTGTGTCTTGAACGTGAGAGTGCGGCCATCGTCCGGATCAAGCATCCGGCACACTTCTTCGTCGGCTGCGGTGAAGGACTGGCGCACATATTCCTGGTAGCGTTTGCCACTCAAAACGGGACCGATGCCGGGGTCCTTGCTGTAACGATCCTGGTCAAAACTGGTCCCGGCAATTTCCAGCACCTCATCCAGCACCGCTTCGCTGCTGACCGTCTCGAATTGATAAGGGAGGCCTTCCACTGAGCGTTCGCGCACGGGTATGTCGCCAGTGACCTGCACTTCCACCAGGCGGAAGCCCGCAGCCTCGGCGGCGTGGATGGCGGCAAGGTCGCCCATGGGCAGCTTGCACGAGACGTAGCGCGGCCTGTGCTCGACGATGTAACTTTGCTCAAACGCATGAAAATCCGCGCCTGCATCGAAGTCCAAAATCGAGAGCACCGGCCATCCGAAGGCGCGGGAATCGATGTCATTGCGGCGGGCCTGCATAGTTGCCATCCGTGCTGTGCCGCTTTGCGAGGGCCGGCTCGTCCAGGTTCAGGGAGGTTTCCACCGAGTAGAGCGGCCGGTCCTTCACCTCGTCAAAGATCTTGCCGACATACAAGCCGATGATGCCGAGGTTGGCAAAGAGCAGTCCGAAAAAGAAACTGATCAGCACCATGATGCTTGTCCATCCCTGCACGGAGACGCCCCAGAGGATGTAGCGCAGAATGAGCCAGGCAGCCAGGCAGCCGGACAAGGTGGCGAGCGCAAAGCCCGCCTTGATCGACAGCCGCAGCGGCTTGCTGGACTGCGCGACGATGCACTGGATGGCGAAGTCCAGAAGCTTCCAGAAGCTGTAGGAACTCCTGCCAGCAAAGCGCGCGGAGTGCTCGACATCGACCGCCACGCGCCGGAACCCCACCGCTTCCAGGAGAATGGGGTAGGAGCGGTTTCGGTCACGGAAACGGCGGACGTTGTCGATCACGCGGCGC
>CAINXC010000444.1 GCA_903854655.1 uncultured Verrucomicrobiota bacterium
AAGAACCAAGAACCAAGAACCAAGAACTCAGTTTTCCATGCCCACCCGCCGCACCCTCCTCAAACGCGCCGCCGCCATCACGGCGCTCAACGCGCTGCCGGTCGGCTGCTTCAAGCCGAAGCACTCCGCCAGCGACATCCGCGTGGGGGTGATCGGCCATCATGGCCGGGGCAAGTACCACATCGCCGACCTCCTCAAGATGGGCGGCGTGCGCATTGTCGCCGTGTGCGATGTGGACAAGACCGAGGTCGCCAAGGCGAAGGAGACGCTCTCCAAGGCCGGGCTCAAAATCAGGACCTACACCGACTACCGCAAGCTGTGCGAGGACAAGGAGGTGGACGGCATCATCATCGCCACGCCCAACCACACGCACACCCTCATCGCGCTCACCGCCATCCAGCACGGCAAGCACGTGTACGTGGAGAAGCCGGTGTGTCACAACCTCGCCGAAGGTCGCACACTGGCCGCCGCCGTCGCGAAGCGTCCGAACCTGGTGGTGACCCACGGCATGCAGCGCCGCTCGGATGCCGGCTGGGCGGAGGCCATCGCCTGGGCTTATGAGGGGCACCTGGGCAAGATAACGCTGTCGCGCGGCCTCAATTACAAGACCCGCGAAAGCATCGGCCTGCTCACCGAGCCGCGCAAGGTGCCCAGCTCCGTGGATTACAACCTCTGGTGCGGCCCGCGCCCCATGGCGCCGGTCATGCGCGAGCAGTTCCACTATGACTGGCACTGGTTCTGGGACTATGGCAACGGCGACATCGGCAACCAGGGCCCGCACCAGCTCGACGTGGCGCGCTGGGCGCTGCATGAAATGAAGATGCCGCTGCGCTCCATGAGCCTGGGCGCGCGCTGGGGCTATGTGGACAACGGCCAAACGCCTAACAACCAGATGGCGCTCTTCAGTTATGCGGACGGACCACCGCTGCTGTTCGACAACCGGGGACTGCCGACCAAGGACATGAACTGGAAGCTGGAGCCCGCGTACAAGGGCATCCGCATCGGCAACATCATCCACTGCGAGGGCGGCTACATCGCCGAATCCAAGGCCTTCGACAGCAAGGGCGACATGGTGAAGAAATTCTCCATGAGCGACGGCGCCGGCCACCAGAAGGCCTGGCTGGAGGCCGTCCGCCAGGGCCATCTTATCAGCGACAACCAGAGCATCGAGCAGGGCCGCCTCAGCGCCTCGCTTGCGCACCTCGCGAACATTTCCTGGCGCGTGGGCAAAAAACTGAAGCCCGCCGAGATCCGCGAGCGCCTGCAAGGCGACAAGGAGGCCCTCGCCACCCTGGAGGACTTCGAGGCGAACCTGCGCGCCAACAAGATCGACACCAGCGTGGAGGAAGCCCAGGTGGGCCCCTGGCTCACCATGGACCCCGCCACCGAGCGCTTCACCGGCGAGTTCGCCGACGAAGCCAACAAGCTCGCCGACGAGGAGTACCGCGAGGAGTTCAAGCTGCCCGTGATCGGGTGAGGGGAAGGGGGCGGGAGTGCGCAGCACCTCAGCAAAGTAGCCATCACGCTCCGCCGTGATGAGCCTTGTGCATTGTTTGGTTCATCCGGGAAGTTGGTGCAGAAGAACGTTGAGAGGAGGCAATGAACGCCGGAGGGCCGCGCTCTCCAGGCACAGCGCTGCTCCATGGTGACAAGCCGTGCAACGCCTGCGAGGGAATGTCGCCACGCTCCCTGTTCGCGGCTGGAGTACAGACTTTAGTCTGCCGGAGTGGCGCAGCATCCATGACCTTCCGCTCCTT
>CAINXC010000445.1 GCA_903854655.1 uncultured Verrucomicrobiota bacterium
ACTCGGTGCGCCGATACTTGTAGCCCTCGCGCACCCCGAACGCATGATAAAGCAAACTCTGGCTCATTCCCAAACATTGCCCAACAACGTTCTTCTGCACCAACTTCCCGGATGAACCAACCTTTTCCTCTTCACGGAGGTGTCGCCATCCCCACCAACGACCTCTGGATCGCCGCCCTGGTCGTCCAGCACAACCTCGTCCTCTGCACCTCCGACTCCCACTTTCGGCATCTGCCGCAGGTGGTGAAGTGCTAGGCCTGCCATCACCTGTGAACCTCAATGATGACTGCCTGCTCGAAGGTGTGTTTGAGTTTCATCATCCGCCCGCATGTGCGCTAGGATTGGCGGGCCTTTTGCCAGCTTGATGAAGACCAGTGGAGGGCTCAACACTACAGGCCGTGAGCACCTTCAACATCGTCCACACCATTTTCCAACAGGCCGTGCCCGGCACCATTGCGCTGGAGCAGGGCGGGAGGCGTGTCTCTTATGGGGAGCTGATTGGGCTGGCTGAGTCATTGGCGGCGCAACTGCGCGCCTGCTTTGGCGACCGGACCGCTTTGCGCATCGGCGTGCAGTTTCCGAGCGGGCTTGACTACGTGCCTGTGGCGCTGGCCACGCTGGCGGCGGGGTATTGCTTTGTGCCGGTGCCGGATGAGCTGGCGGTGGCGGAGAAGGCAGAATTGATCGAACGCACGGCCCTGGATGGGCTCATCGTGACGGAAACCACCCCCCGGTGGCTTCCCGTCGGTGCCGAGGTGCTGGGCCATGTGGATGTCAATGGCATGGGCGCGACGCTGCTGCGGCTTCAGCCCGGCGTGCCTGCCTTTCCTCTGGAGAAACTCGTGGCGCTGAACCCTGCCTTCATCCGCTTCAGTTCCGGCACCACGGGCAAATCGAAGGGGGTGGTGCTTTCGCACGAATCGCTGCTGGAGCGCATCCGGGGGGCGAACGAAGGGTTGCAAGTGGGTCCCCAGGACCGCGTGCTGTGGGTGCTGCCCATGGCGCATCACTTCGCGGTGTCCATCGTGCTGTACTTGTACCATGGGGCCACCACGATCATCGAGGAGCAGCGCCTGGGCGAGGATTTGCTGCGGGCCGTGCATGAGCATGGGGTAACGGTGATGTACGGCAGCCCGGTGCATTACCGGCAGCTCGCCAGCGCACCGGGTGAACTGGACTGGCCGGCGCTACGCCTGGCTGTGGCCACGGCTGCGGCCCTGGATCAGGCGACGGCGGACAAATTTCGCTTCCGCTTCGGCCGACCGCTGGCGCAGGGGCTGGGAATCATCGAGGTGGGGCTGCCGCTGCTCAACATCGAGGGCGCGGAAGAGACCGCCGAATCCATCGGCCAGCCGCTGCCCGCCTATCAATACCGGCTGAATGACGCCCATGAAGGCGTGGGCGAGCTGTACCTGCGAGGTCCCGGCATGTTCGATGCGTATCTGGACCCTTGGCAGCCGCGGGCTGAGTGCGTGGACGAGCAGGGCTGGTTCGCCACCGGCGACTTGGCCCGTTGTGATGACAAAGGCCGTGTCTTTCTCTGCGGCCGGCGCAAGAGCGTCATCAATGTCGGCGGCATGAAGGTTTTTCCCGAAGAAGTGGAGCGAGTGCTGGATGCACACCCTGGGGTGCTGCGTTCGCTGGTGGAGGGTCGCGCCCATCCCTTGTTTGGCGAGGTGCCCGTGGCCCGGTTCATTCCCGGTGATCCCGCACCCACGGTGGCTGAATTGCGCAACCATTGCCGCGAACAACTGGCAAGCTACAAGATCCCGCTGATGTTCAGCACAACGGACACCTTGCCGACAACGGCCAGCGGCAAGCTGCTCCGGCGGGGACAGGACGACAACCCTGCCTGAGCGGGGAAGTGATTCTGCCGATGGCTGCATAAGCTTTATCAATTATCCGGCGTTTTCAATTCAGTGAAGGATCAGGCATGGACACACACAACACTCTTCTTCTTTTTCTCGGCCTCGGCATTTCGGGCCTTGCGATCCTGGCCTGGAAGGCCCCGGATGCACTGATCCGCAGCCTGGTGTGGCTGCTCACTCATACCATCTACCGGGTGCGGTTGGTGGGTGGAAAAAACATTCCCAGGCAGGGGGGCGCGCTGCTGGTGTGCAATCACCTGTCTCTTGCGGATGCCTGTTTTGTCATCGCCTCCACACCCCGCCCCATCCGTTTCCTCATCGACAAGGGAATGCATCAGAAGTGGTGGGTGAACCCCTTCGCACGCCTGTCCAGCGCAATCCCGATCAGCGCCGATGCCGGGCCGCGTGAATTGATCGAGTCCCTGCACGCAGCCACTGACCGGCTCAAGGCGGGCGAGCTGGTGTGCATCTTCGCGGAGGGCCAGATCACCCGCATCGGCCACCTGCTGCCATTTCGCGGCGGGCTCACCCGGATCATGAAAGGAGTCGATGCTCCGATCCTGCCGGTGCATCTTGATCAGGTCTGGGGCAGCCTTTTCAGCTATTCTGGCGGCCGCCTCTATTGGAAGATGCCCCAGTGCCTGCCTTACCCCATCACCGTGAGCGTGGGTGCGCCCCTGCCTGCCAGCGCTGAACCCTTCATCGTGCGCCAGGCGGTGCAGGAGCTGGGGGCCGATGCCTGGGTGAACCGCAAGCAGGACATGACTCCCCTGCCGCGCATGTTTGTGCGCTCGGCCCGCCGCCATCCTTTTCGCATGGCCATGGCGGATGCCGGCTCAGCGCCGGTCAATTTCATCAATGCGCTGGCCCGCTCCATCTATCTTGCCGGGCGGCTGGCGCCCGTCTGGCAGGGCCAGGAGAAGGTGGGCATCCTCCTGCCGCCCTCCGTACCGGGCGCGCTGGTGAATTTTGCCGCGCTCCTCATGGGCAGGGTGCCGGTGAACCTGAACTACACTCTCTCCGAGGCCGCCATCGCCTCCTGCATCCAGCAGTGCGACATCAAAACCGTCATTACTTCCGCCGCCTTCCTGGGCAAGCTGAACCTCCATTTGCCTGTTAAATCCGTGCTGCTGGAGGAGCAGGCCGCCAGGCCCCGCCTTGGGGAGCGGCTCGCAGCCCTGCTCAAGGCCCTGCTTTATCCTGCGGGCCTGTTGCAACGGTCCCTGGGCGGCGCACGGCCTGCGGGCATGGATGATCTCGTCACCATCATCTTCTCCAGCGGCAGCACGGGCGAACCCAAGGGGGTCATGCTCTCGCACTACAACATCAGCTCCAACCTGGACCAGTTTGACCAGGTCTTTGCCTTCGAAAAGGACGAGCGTCTCCTTGGCATTCTGCCGTTCTTCCATTCCTTCGGTTTTACCGGCACCATCGCGGCGATGGCAAACTGGGGCATTGGCATGGTGTATCACTATAACCCCACGGACTCGCGCACCGTCGGCCACCTGGTCCAGCAGCACAAGGTCACCTTCCTGCTGGCCACGCCCACTTTCCTGCAGCTCTACCTGCGAGGCTGCCAGCCGGAGCAGTTCGGCAGCCTGCGCTTTGTCATGGTGGGCGCCGAGAAGCTCACGGACCGAATCGGCACCGCCTTCGAGGAGAAGTTTGGCATCCGTCCCATGGAAGCCTACGGCTGCACCGAGCTTTCGCCGGCCGCGATGGTGAACACCCGCTTCTTCCGCGCCAGCGGGGTTTGCCAGGCCGGGTGCAAGCGCGGCACCGTCGGCATGCCCCTGCCCGGCATGGCCTTGCGTTTCGTTGATCCCGACACCGGAGCCCCCAGGGCCACAGGCGAATCCGGCCTTATGCTTGTCAAGGGTCCCAATGTCATGACCGGCTATCTCGGCAACCCTGGCAAAACTGCGGAGGTCATCAGGGACGGCTGGTACAGCACCGGCGACATCGCCGCCGTGGATGAAGACGGCTTTGTCACCATCACCGACCGCCTCAGCCGCTTCAGCAAGATCGGCGGCGAAATGGTGCCTCACCTCAAAATTGAGGAGAGGCTGCACGAAATCGCCGCCACCACTGAGCCCACCTTTGCCGTGACCGGCGTACCTGACGCGAAGAAGGGCGAAAAACTCATGGTCCTTCATACCCTCGCCCCCGCCACGCTCAACGCAGTGCTGGAGCGCTTCGCCAGCGCCGACCTGCCCAACCTCTGGAAGCCCAAGCCCGACCAGTTCATCCATCTGGACAAGCTGCCCATGCTGGGCACCGGCAAACTGGACCTGCGCAAGGTGAAGGAGATCGCGGCTGCGGGTTCACCAGCATCAGGAGAGTAGCCATCACGCTCCGCCGTGATGAGCCTTGCGCCATGCCCGCAGAGAGAGGAACAGAGTCAAGCCACGCTGGTCAAGGTGACGATGCACAAAACTCATCACGGCGGAGCGTGATGGCTACTTTAGGTGCTCCTTCATCCAATCGAGAGAAGCGCGGTTGTTCGCCTCCTCCTCCGCCAAAACCTGAGCGAGCGCCTTGCCTGCAATCATCGGTGGAGGCTGCGTGGGCGGGTGTTGTTTGACCAGCGTCATCGCACGGGCAAGTTCTATGGCGCGGCGGTCGGGGAAGGTGGTCCAGTAGCTGGGCGTCAAGCACGGAACTTTCAAGGGATCGCGGGTGGCCATTTCGAGATTGAAGGCGATGCCGGGATTGGCTTTTCGCAAGGTGGCAATGATGCGCGGCAGATCCAGGAAGCCGGTGCCGAGCGGCACTTCGCTGAGCAGGAAACCGTCGCCGTAAGGCTGCACGGCCATGTCCTTCAAGTGAACGCTGGCAGCAAAGGGGGCGAGCGCATCGACCACGCCATGGGGTTCCTCCAACAGGGAGATATTGTTGCCTGTGTCCACGCAAGCGCCGAGCCATTCGCTGCTGAAATGAACCAGCATCTCGATCAGCTCCGCGACCATCTGGTCCTTGTGATTTTCCACCGCCAGCCGCACGCCGTGCTTCTTGAGGATGGGCTCAACCATACGCAGGGTCTGCTCGGCATGGGTGCGGAAGGCCCTGAATTCCTCCACGGTTTTGAAGCCCTCGTAGCGTCGAATGCCGGTGAGCACCGTCCGCGCCACCGTGCCGCCAGCCTCACTTACTAGTCGCACATCGTTGTCAAAGGCGTCAAGCTCGCCCGCTGTCTTCGGCAAAGGGACATCGCCCTCATACCAGCCGCCAGTCGCCTCCACCCTGGCCCGCATAATTTTGGCTTCGGCTTCGCTACGGATATGGGTTTGAACCCCTTCAGCGCCCAGACTGCGTGCGTAATCGAAGAAGCTGGGAGCATCGCTGAACTTCGTTCCGGGCTGTTTTGATTGAACCGCCTGCCAGTGCTGATGGCACGAGAAGGTGCAGAGGCTGAGCCGGACTTTGGGCGGAAGATTCATGGCTGGAAGCCGTCGCGGATCACGCCATCGACGCTCATCAAGGGCTGGGGATTGGGGACACGGCCCATTTCGCGGCAGCCGGGGCCGATGCCATCCAGGCCGAGATCATCCTTCATCTTGTTAGCCAAGTCCTGGAGCTGGCTGACGATGTCAGCATGCGCGGCGGCCACGTTCTTGGACTCGCCGATGTCCTCCTTGAGGTTGTAGAGCCGAGGGAAAGGCTCGCCTGGAGGCGGCTGTTTCTTCTGCTGCTTCGGTCCGGGGTTCCTGGGAGGATCGCCGCTCGCGATTTGCAGCTTCCAATCCCCGGCCCGCACGGCTTCCAGTTTCAGGCCGCGATAGAAGTAGAAGACCTCATGTGGACCCTTCGCCTCGCCCTTGCCGGAGAGCAGCGGCCACAGGTCGAGCCCGTCGATCTTGCGCTCCGGCAGCCTGGCACCGGCGAGACCGGCAAAGGTCGGCAGCAGGTCCATCATGCTGGTGATCTCATCGGTGGCCGTTCCGGCGGCGATCTTGCCCGGCCACCAGGCGATGGTGGGCACGCGCATGCCGCCCTCCCAGGTGGTGGTCTTGAAGCCGCGCAGAGGAGCGTTCACCGCGCGCGGCGTGCCGCCGTTGTCTGAAGTAAACAGAATCAAAGTGTTAGCATCGAGCTTCAGCTCACGTACCGTATCAATCACCTGGCCCACCATCCAATCGCACTCCTCGACCCAGTCGCCGTAGAGGCCGTTCTTCGACTTGTTGTGAAACGCCTTGCCAGGATACAGCGGGAAATGCACGGCGCTGGGCGGCAGGTAGAGGAAGAAGCGCCGGTCCTTGTTGTCGCGGATAAATTGGACCGCCTCCTCCGTGTAGCGCTGGGTGATGGTCTGCTGGCCCCTGGCCGTGAGTCGCTCGACCACCTTCTCATCGCGCAGCAAGGGCAGCGGCGGCTGGTTGTTGCCGCCCAGACCAATGTCCAGCATGGGTCCCGGCTTGGAGGGCTGCGGATGAGGCAGGGGATCATCGAGATTGCTCTTCGAGCCCTCGGCAGCCAAACCCATGTCGTTCGAGTAAGGCAGGCCAAAGTAATGGTCAAAACCTTGCCGCGTGGGCAGGAATTCGGGCTGATCGCCCAGGTGCCACTTGCCGATGCACATGGTGGCGTAGCCCGCGCTTTTCAATACTTCGGCAATCGTCTCCTCCTTGGGATTCAACCCCAGCGCCGCCGATGGGAACAGCACCGAGGGGATGGGCAGCACACGCTTGGGGTAGCAGCCCGTCATGAGCGAAGCCCGCGAAGGCGAGCACACAGGCGCCGCATAGTGGCATTTCAGCTTCATTCCCTCCGCCGCCATGCGGTCCAGGTTCGGCGTGCGGTTCAGCGTGGAGCCAAACGGCCCGATGTCCGCATAGCCCAGGTCATCGATGTTGATGATGATGAAGTTGGGACGCGGGGCTTCCGCGCGAATGAGCGACGGAAGCGTCGCGGCGCAGAGGCAGAAGAGAGCCGGCAAGAAGCGTGTCATGAGTGGGTGGTAACGCAATAAAGCCAACGGTCTTGCCACGCAAGCCAACCCCCCAGCACGGAGGCGAGCGATTGCCGACAACAGTCGTGACAACCGTCGCAGAATTGATTACGATCCATTGGCTGGACATCTCCCGCATCCAATGAAAATACTCGCTTCGGAGCCCCATTGCGTTTGATCCACGCTGACAGCACAAACCATGAAAGCATTGCGCCAATCGCTGATTCTAGCAGCCGGACTGATCTGCTCGGATCTTCGCGCAGACTCAACGAGCGTAGCCAACAGTGATTCGCCAGATCATCTGTTTCAACTCCAGGTCATAGCGCCGCCCATGCTAGGTGATTCCTCCAAGATTGCGCTTGTCGCCAGTCACACCGGCAAGGTCTTAGGTTCGGTAATTTTGGGGGGATACGCATGGTATCCACAAGATGCGGAGCCCATGAACTTGTCGATGTTGTGGTCGCCCACATCGTCGCACTTGGCTTTGATGGTGCGCAACACGAAGCGCACGTGGGAAACCCGGCTTTACGCGGCGTCTCGTAAAGGCCTGCTCGCTATTGAATTGCCATCCGCCACTAAAAGCGCCCTGAACCTCCTGGGCGAGAAGGAGATCTTTAGGTGTTGCAGAGAGCAGCCAGCCAAATGGATTGCCGAGGACTCGCTCGTGGTGCGGGCCAGCGGAGACACAAGGCTCAAAGGCAATGTCATCTGGTATGAAGTTGACGTCACCTATTCTGTCACCAAGAGGTCGATCAGCAATACCAAGCTCATCTCAACGGAGCCTCACGAAGGCTAGCAACTAAACGGCTGGTCGACTTGAAACGTTCACCTCACTTCGCCACCTTCAGCGCGGCCTTGTTCTTCGCCCACTCAGGATTCGGCAAAGCCTCCCAGACCTTGAAGTGGCGCACCTCGCTGACGCAGCCGGAGACGAACATGATGCTGCGCTTGTCTTCGGCAAGGAGAGGATGGCTGCCGGTGAGGCTGTGGCCATTGAGCGTGCCGACCATTTCCTCGCCGAGGATTTCGAACACCACCTTTTGCCACTCGCCGAGCTTGATGGCGGTCTTCCATTCGCCCGGTAGAACGAGTTTTCAACTCGTACACTGGTCCGACGAGTTTGGAACTCGTCATCGTCGCTTTGCAGGATGCTGCCGCACTTTTACGCCACCGGAATGGGCCTCTCGGCACGGCAGTGCGCCTTGCTTTCCCCGAGCGGCATGGGCGAGTTGAAAACTCGTTCTACGCCTCCAATACTCGCGCAGCATGTCAATTGAGCTTCAGTTGCCACCCGACTTTCAGGGATTTGATGCGCAGGCGGCGTTCAGAAACTATGAACGAAACCTGCCGCATTGGCGTCAGCCGGGTGCGAGCTATTTTCTGACCTATCGCCTTCAGGATTCGCTGCCACCTGCGGTGGTGGCGGACGTGCGCCTTGAACAGGGAGCGTGGAAGGTTCGCATCGCTGCCGAACTACGCCTGCAAGGCGGCATCCTGTCGGAGATCACGGCCGACGAGTATGATGCCTTCCTGGTGCGCCGTTGCCGGAAGTTGGAGGCTTTGATGGACGAAGGCCACGGCTCCTGCGTCCTGAAACGGCCTGAGATTCGGGACGTGGTGGTGGACTCGCTTCTGCATTTTCAAGGTGCCCGTTATGCCATGCACGGACTCGTTGTCATGCCCAACCATGTGCATCTGGCGGTGCGGCCGCTGGGAGATTGGCAGCCTGAGGATCTGTTGCGATCGTGGAAGCGGTTCAGCGCGCGGGCCATCAACCTCCTCCTTGGCCGGGAGGGCCAGCTTTGGCAGCATGACACCTGGAATCGCATCATTCGCAACACCGAGCACTGGCATAAGGTCATGCGCTACATCATGAGCAATCCGGCTCGGGCCAAATGTTGGAGCGGTGAAAGCACCGTGTGGGTTGACTCTTGCTTGATGACACCGGGCTCAGTTGTTTGCGAAGAGACGGTGGATGAGCCGTGGTGATCAAGCGAATCTGGCGTTGCCCGGCGTGATGGGCGAGTTTCAAACTCGTTCTACTCCGCCAGCGTATGATACAGTGCCAGCGTCTTGCGCGCGATGGACTTCCAACTGAAGTGGTCCTCGGCGCGCTTGCGGCCGGCCTTGGCCATGCGGTCGCGGAGAGGCTCATCAGCCATCAGCTTGCTAATGCCGGCGGCGAGATCGCGCTCGTAGCCCTCGGGATCAACCGCTTCGAAGGGACTTTCGGTCTGCTGGTCCAGCGTGACGAGAATGCCGGTCTCGCCATCAACAACGACTTCCTTGATGCCGCCCACGGCGCTGGCGACCACCGCCGTTTCGCAGGCCATGGCCTCCAGGTTGATGATGCCGAAGGGCTCGTACACGGAAGGACAGCAGAACACCGCCGCATGGGAGTACAGGGCGATCTTGTCGGTGACATCGACCATGGCCTGAATCCAGATGATGCCGTCGCGATGGCGCTGGGCCTCGGTGACGGCGGCCTTCATTTCCTCGGCGATTTCAGGCGTGTCGGGTGCTCCCGCGCAAAGGACGATCTGGAAGCCGGGATCCATGTGCTGGATGGCGCGCGCGAGATGCACGATGCCTTTCTGGCGGGTGATGCGGCCCACAAAGAGCACATAGGGCACGCTCGGATCGATGCCAAAACGGCGCAGCACATCCGGCTGGTCAACCTTGTGGTACTCGTCATTGTCGATGCCGTTATGGATCACGTGGACCTTGGCCTTGTCGAGATTGAAGAGACGAAGCAAATCCAGGCGAGTCTCTTCGGACACGGCGATCACCGCATCCGCCATTTCAATCGCGGTGCGCTCCAGCCACACGGTGAAGTCGTAGCCGCCGCCAAGCTGCTCGCGCTTCCATGGGCGCAGCGGCTCCAACGAATGGACTGTCAGCACCATGGGGATGCCGTAGTTCAGCTTGGCCAGGATGCCGCCGAAGTGGGCGTACCAGGTGTGCAGATGCACCAACGAAGCATCGATCTTCTGCGTGTTGAAATCCAAGTTCCGCTGCATGGCGCCAAAGATGGATTTCAGGTTCGGCGGGCAGGTCCAGCCGGTGGCGTCGAGCCCAGAGCCGTGGACGGTGAGATTGTGCTGCGCCTGCTCCTGGTCGCCGAAGCAGCGCACCTCCACCTCGCAGAGCTTGGCCAGCTCCTTGGCGAGGTATTCCACGTGCACCCCAGCACCGCCGTAGATGTAGGGAGGGTATTCGTTGGTCAGGAAAAGGGATTTCATCGGAATCACACTCTTAACGGGCGGGGAAGCGCTTGGCAAATGCTGCCGCAGCAGCTTGTGACTCCAAAGTTGGTTCCGTATTGGAATGGCCGGCGGGGGGCGCCGCCAGCACTGTTCCGCCATGACAAGTGGCAATGACAAGTACCCCAGCGCCTTCACCATTGCGATCGACCGGGAGCGATTGAGAGGTTACCTCAGGACCGGCTCGTTGATCGCCTGGACGGGCGTGCTGGCTATTTTCGGCGCGCTGTTTGGCTTCGCCACCATCACCAAGGCGATTGACTCAGGCGAGTTGCATTCGATGCGGGAACTGATCATTCTGATCGCAACACACACTCTCATCGGCATGGGCGCCGGCATAACGGTGGGGCTGGTTTGTTACCTTTGCTTGAGCCACTGGCAATCGGCGCTTGCCGCCCGTTATATTGCAGTGTCAGTGGACGGGCCGTTCCTCTGCATTCAGCGCGGGGCGTTCATTCGCAGCGACCGCAAGATTCACTTTCGATGCATCCACGACTACACGGTCATCGACCACTGGCTTGCGCGCCGCTTCGGCATCCAAACGTTGCAGATGACCGTTTCAGGCGGTGGTCAGCATCCTTTCATCCTGATACCGGGCATCAAGGACGCCCTGAAGACACGAGACATGCTGGCAGAAATCGACTCGCAGCGGGAGAACGGCTGAGCGGATGCCCGCTAAGGTTTCGCAAAAACGCCCGTCGCCGCACCGCCTTTGGCCTCCCACACGCGCAGCACGCTGTCTTCGCCGCCAGCGGCAATCCATTGGCCGTCGTGGGAGGCGGAGGCGGCCTGCATGAAGTCGGTTGTTCCGGCCAGAGCCGCAGGGGCGCTGGCGTCTTCGCCAATGAGGCGCACCTGCTTGTCGCCGGAGGTCGTCAGCAACCGGGTGGTGGCGCCGAGGTAGTGAATGCTGGTCACCTCTTTATCCCAACCGTCGAGGTTCTTGCGGCGCTCGCCCTTGATCCAGTCCCAAATCTTCACGGCGTTGTCAGCGCCCGAAGAAGCCAGCACGCGCCCATCGGCCCGCCACGCCACGCCCATGACGTGGTGGGTGTGGCCCTCGAAAGTCTTGAGCAGCTTGCCGCTGACCACTTCGGACACGCGCAGTTGCTTGTCTGCGCCGCCGCTGGCGATGAGCTTGCCATCGGGCGAGAAATCGAGGCTGAGCACCGCGTCGCTATGGCGGTCACGAATGGCCTGGGTGAGCTTGCCAGAATTCGCGTCCCAGAGAGTGATGTCGCCTCCACGCGAAGGCGCGCCGCTGCCCACGGCAAGCGTCCTGCCATCCGGGCTGAAGCCGAGCGCATTCACCCGGTCCGTAATCACGGAAGCCGCGTCGCCGGTGCCAAGAGTCTGCTCCAGCGTCCATTTTGGTGTGAGATCCAGGGTGCTGAGCGCGCCGCTGTCGGCGGTCCAGGTGAGCTGTCCGTCGGGCTTGAAGGCGAGCACGGGCTTGGCACCGGCCTTGGGCACAAACCTTGCCACGGGGAGTCCGCTCCCGAGCGCCCAGATGACGGAGGAGCCATCGGCCTGCGGTTCCATCAGCCAGCGATGATCGGCGGACAGGACGAGGGCGCTCGCGGCCTTGACGGCATCGGTCGAAAGCTTGGTCGCCGCCGTGAGGTCGCCCGTTGCCTTCTTTTGGGTCTGCTGGGCAGCGGCAAGAGCGGCTTTCGCATCGGTTTCCGCCTTCGTCGCATCCGCTTGCAGCTTGGTGACTTTGGGAAGCTCCGCGCCCGCATCCGTCGCGGCCGTCTCGGCGGCTTTCAGCGCATCCTTGGCCTCCGTTTCGGCCTTGGTGGCGGCGTCCAGCTTGGTCTTGCTGTCGGTCTGGCGTTTGGCGAGCGTGGCGTCAGGCTTCTGTTTTGGAGCACTGGCGGCGAGCGCATTGACATCGTCCACGGTCTTCTGCGCGGCAAGTTTTGCATCCGTGGCGGCCTTTCTCGCGAGGCCCTTCTTGGCGGCATCGGTTTCGGCCTCCGTCGCAGCAACGGCCTGTGCCTCGGCCTGCGTGGCGGTTTCCAGCCAAGCCTTCGCCGCAGCCTGACGTTTGGCGAGCGCGGGATCAATGCTGGGAGCCTTGGCCACAAGCGCGTCCACTTCCGCAAGTGCCTTCTGCGCGGAGTCCTTGGCATCGGTCGCGGTTTTGGCGGCCTTCTGCTTGTCTTCGAGCTTCTTCTTCGTGTCGGCAATGGCATCGCCGGCCTTTTTGACACGATCCTTGAAGGCGGTGACCTCGGTGGTGGCGGCAGCAATGGCGCTGGTTTGGAAGGCCACGTCCAGCGCGGCAAGCGCCACCGAGCGACTGGCCTGCTGAACCTTTGCCTCGGACTCCATCAGGCGCTTGATCTCGGCGCTCATCGGCAGCTTCGCGCCTTCGCGTTTCCAAACCTTTACCTCGCCGAAGCTCCCGGTGGCCAGCCGGTTGCCATCGGGGCTGAAGGCCAGGGCCAGGGTCATGTCGCGATGCGCCACCAACTGCGCCACCTGCTGGCGGGCCGTGAGGTCATAGATGAAGACTTGGTTTGCCCGGCTGCAGGCTGCGAATTCGCCGGTGGGGGACATGGCCACGGCATAGATGGGATTGAGCCCGGGCGGCAGCGGCTGCCAGGCAATCTGCTTTACCTGCTTCTGGCCAGGCTTCGCGCCCTGGTCGATCCACAGCTTGAGCAGACCCAGTTCCTCCGGCAAGAGATTGACGGCGCCCACCTTGTTGCTCTTTGGTGGCATGTCGGAATCGGCCTGATGGGCCGCAGATTGCAGCAGCAGGCTGTCCCCGCCCTTGCCTGGAACGATGGCCGGACCAGTCTCGCCGCCCTTCTTCATCAGCTCCGGCGTCTCCATGTTGAGACTGGCCTTCGTGGTCGTCTTGTTGTGGCAGGCGATGCAGTTTGATTTCAGCACCGGATAAATCTCGGTCGGGAAATCGACGGGCGTCTTGCGATCGACCTTGGCGATGGGGAGCTCGGCAGCCCCAACAAGGGACGCCCAGCAAAGGGAGAGGATGAGGTGGCGGGCTGTCATCACTTCTTTTCCACAGGTTTCACGCGCACATTGATAGGCTTGGAATCCACCAGGAAGGTCACTTCCTTGGCGGCGGCCTTGGGATCATCGGCGGGCTTGTGTTTGAATTTGACGGTGCCTTGCAGCACCACCTGGTAGTCGCCAGGGGCGAGCTTCAGCTTGGCCAGATCCAAGTCCAGCTTGCTGGTGGTGGCTTTGGCTGGGACATCGGCATCGGCTACAGCATCATTCAAGCCAAGCGCAGCGAGCTTGAAAGCCTCCACGCAATCCGCGCGGCGCTTCACCTGCAGGGGAATGCTCAGCTTGGTCCCTGCGGCGGCCTCAAAGACCTGGCTTGCGGCCTCCACCAGCACGGGCGCATCGCTGGCCACCACGCCAAGGACCACTTCATCGGTAAAGCGGGTGACGATGGATTCCTTCGCCGTGCTGGCGACTTTGAAAACCGCTGTCGCGCCGATGGCATTGCCGCAGGTCTTGCCGTGCAGCTTCACGGAGCCGCCCCAGTTCGCCGCCGTTTCTTCGGCGACGAAACTCGCGTAGCCGATGCTCTGGCCTTCGCGAATCAAGCCTCCACCAAACGTCACTCCCGGGGGCAGGCCCTCGGCGCTCAATTCAATCGGCCCGGCGAATCCATCGCGCCGCAGGGCGAAGACCTTCATGGTCGTCACGCCGCCCCGCCAGAGCGGGGCCGCTTTGACATCAATGGTCGCATCCGCTTTGGCTTTCGGAAGGGCCGACGGAATGGCTACCAGATCAAAGCCTGCCCCGGCGGGTTGCACCCTCAGTTCAAACGGTTCGCTGGGAGCATTGGAGAAGAGATTGCGCAGTTTCACGCGATAAGTGCCGTCTTCCTTGGCCTCGAAGCGATAGGAAGGATCGGCCCACCCGGCATCGAACTCATCCTTGGCCGCGATGGCGGGACGATCATTGGCTTCGGCAATGAAGACAGGAGCGTCCTTGCCCATCTTCTCCACCGTCAAATACGGATCAGCGAGGATGCCACGACCAGCGCAGTTCAACTCGATCCAAAGCACATCGCCCTTTTTGGCATCGAAGGTAAAGTAGCGAGGCTTGCCGCGCTCAGGAAACCAGCCAGTGAAGGGCGTAGGCAGCTTCAGCGCCACGGGCTTCGAGGCGTCCGCGCCCGGCGCTTCGGTTTCGGGTCCAAAGCGCATCGGCTTCACCGGATTGAGCGTGAGCAGGCGCTTCGCTTCATCAGCGGGCATCTGAGCGCGCTGGAGGGCTTTGCCGAAGTGCTTCACGGAGTCGCTTCCTTTGGGCAGGTTGCGGCCATAGAGCGTCCAGGCACTGCCTCCGTCGAAGACGTACTCCACAAGCGGGCCGGTTGTCAGGGTGACGGCGAAAGGATACTCGGCATCGCCGCGAAACATGAGGTCGTTGAGCTTCAGCGTATAAACTCCATCGGCGGGCGGGGTGAAGTCGAGCACGCCATCCGTGTGCAGGCGCTCCAGCACCGCACCATCGGCGCGCTGCAAGGAGATGCTCGCCTCCAGGCGCGAGTCCAGCCAGGCCGGCCGGCAAATGGCAAGCAGCCGCTGACCCTTCTTCGCATCGAAGGAGACGAAGCTGGACCCCTGTTTGGTGACAGTGCCAGTGACCACGGAGTTCAGCACTGCCTTGAAAGCCTTGTCCGCGGTGGTAGCGGTTGCGGGCAGGGTCGCGACTGGGAGCGAAGTGATCTCCACCCCGCGCGGATTGGAAATGCCGTAGCGGGCAACCACCCGCGCATCGCAAGGGCTGCACTGGGCGTTCGTGGGGATGGTGACAAGGAACTTGTTCGCAACGGGCTGCTGCTTGGCATCGAGCTTGGGTTTGCAGTCGATGCCGGGAATGGAAAAATGCAATCGTGAAGCCCCGTCAAGAGTGGTGCCGGTAACGCTGAACTCCACCGTGGCGCCAGCCTGGGCAGCCGCCGGAGAGATGGTGGTGAGGAAGGGCTGCGGGGTGGTGACCTGCGCCAGAAGAGAAGGCGCAAGGACGCACACGAATTGAAGGCAGAGGACGCGCCTCAGCGCTGATGACCATGCTTGATCCATAAGACGATTGCCGCTCCAGGTGAACATCACCGGCTAGTGATTGAACAGAAACTCCTTGGTATTGATCAGCGCCCAGAGCAGATCTTCATAGGCCTGCCGTTTCGCTGCGACCAGTTCGGCGCCGGTCTTGCCCTGGGTGTGCCGCGCCAGATGGGCGAGCCCCAGCTTCACCTGCTGCGGCGAAGGCTGGCGACTTGCGACCCATTGATAGATCTCGGTGAGTTTCACCTCATCGGAACGAGTATTGTCGGCAGCCAGAACGGCAGCGCGGCCTTTGTCATCGGTGAGCTTCTTCTGGATGTCAGGAGCGTTCAAGAGGTGCAGGCTCTGTGCGAGGCTGCTTTCCTGTGTGCGCTCGCATTCGCAGGCGCTGGACCCCTCCGGGCGGCCGAACACGGTGAGGAAATAGCTCGTGGCGTTGAAGCTGTTGTCTGGGAGCGCCGTGGCGCGTGTGCCGACGGGCAGGCCATCGAAGCTGCTTTTCGCATCCAGCACAGAATCAACCGCGTCGAGCAGCACCTCGGCCTGAAGGCGTTTCGGGTAGTAGCGGCTGAAGTTCTGGCGGTCCACGGCGTTGTGCGTGTTGGGCACGGCGCTCAACTGGTAGGCAGTGGACTGGGTGATGGTGCGGATGAGCTGCTTCAAATCATAGCCGCTGTCGATGAAGGACTTGGCGAGGGCGTTGAGAAGCTCAGGGTTGGCCGGCGGGTTGGTTTCGCGCATGTCGTCCTCGGGCTCGACCAGGCCGCGGTTGAAGAAGTGCTTCCAGTAGCGGTTCACCAGCGCCTTGGCGAAGAACGGGTTCTGCTTGCTGCCCATCCAGTCCGCCAGCGATTCGCGCGGATCGTCATCCGGAGACAAAGCCAGAGTCGTGGCACCAAGGCCTGTGGGTTTCACCGGCTGCTTGCTGCGGATATTGATGGCCTGGGCCTCGGCGCGCTTGGTGAAAATGATCTCCTCACCGGGGTTGTTCGTGGTCTTGCGGGCAACCGTGCTGAAGAAGGCGGAGAAGCCATAGTAGTCCTGCTGGCTCCACTTCTCGAAGGGGTGGTGGTGGCACTGCGCACACTGCAGGCGCTGGCCGAGGAAGAGCTGGGCGGTGTCCTCCATCTGGATTGTCATGTCCTTGGCCTGGCGGTACCAGGTCACAGGCGGATCGGAGGTCATGTCGCCGCTGGCGGTGATGACTGCGCGCACAAACTTGTCGTAGGGCTTGTTGTCGTAGAGGCTGTCGCGAATCCACTGGTGGAATTCGAAGTTGCCGCGCATGTCCTTCGGATCGCTGCGCTTGTTCCTCAACAAGGCGCTCCATTTGCTGGCGAAGTAGTCGGCGTACTCCCCGCTTGCCAGCAGCCGGTCCAGCACAGCGTCGCGCTTTTTCGGATTGCCATCGGAAACAAAGGCCTGGGTCTCCGCAGGCGTGGGCAGGCGGCCGGCGATGTCGATGGTTGCGCGCCGCAGGAAGGTGTTGTCATCGGCGATCTCGGAAGGCGGCAGGCCGAGCTGCTTGAGTTTGCCGAAGACCAGTTCGTCGATGAAGTTGCGCGCGGGAGGCAGCTTCTCCACGGGGGCTCCCAGCGGAGCGGTGGCGCGGAACACCGCCACCTTGCCCTGGTAGCGGATCATCACCGCGACGTCGCCGGGCAGGTCGTAGAGCTTCACCAAACCAGCCTCGCCCACTTCAGCCATGCTCTTGTCATTTGGCTCGTAAAGGGCGCTGCGGGTGACGTCCCGCACGTAGCCATCGGAGTAACGGGCCAGCACCTTCAATTGCTGCTGGCTCTTCAGCGTCATGAGGCTCTGAGTGGGCTGCACCTCGATGGACACCATCTTCGGATCAGTGTCCTTGCCATACGGCATGCCAATGCTGATCCACTTGAGCAAAATCGCGTATTCGTCGGACTTCGGGTCGAGCTTCTTGCCCCCGCCGTGCGGCGTGCTGTTGATCGCCTTCGTCAGCAGCAGGCTCTCCACAGGCGACGCCGGAAACACCCGGCGGCCGTGGGCCTCTCTGACGATGTGCTCGAAGTCCTCCTGCGGCTCAAAGCCCAGCAGTGAAAGCTTGAAGCCGTTCTGGCCTGCGGATTTGCCATGACATCCGCCCGCATTGCAGCCTGCCTTGGTGAAGATGGGCACAATGTCGTTGGCGAAATTCAACGGCCGCTCGTCGCCGCGCGCAGCGAGCGACAGGGCGATGAAGAGTGAGAAGATTCCAAGCCTTTGCATAAGCCTACATAAGGGCGAATCCAGGGCATCCTTTCAGCCGATGTGCCGCGTTCAGGGGCTCAAACCAGCTCCGGCATCGGCTGCGAGCCGTCCGTGACCAGATACTGAGGACGGCCGGCGAGATCCGTGAGCGTGACCTTGTTAACATCAATGCCCATGTTGTGATACAAAGTGGCAAAGACTTCGCCGAACCGCACCGGGCGGTCCGTCGGCTCGCCGCCGAGACGATCCGTGGCACCAATCACCTGGCCGTGCTTCATGCCTCCGCCGGCCAGCAGGGCGCAGGACACGCGCGGCCAGTGGTCCCGGCCCGCCTTGGCGTTGATCGTGGGGGTCCGGCCAAACTCACCCCACACAACAACAGAAACATCCTTGTCCATGCCGCGCTGGTGCAGATCGGTGATCAGCCCGCTGAGCGCACGATCGAGCAGCGGCAGGTCTTCGCGGAGCTGCTTGAAATTGTCGTTGTGATAGTCCCAGCGGCTGAAGGCCAGCGTCACCACGCGCGCACCGGCTTCCACCAACCGCCGCGCCGCGAGAAAGTGCTCAGTAAGACGCGGGCCGCCATCATCGCGGTTCTCATTCACCCCCTTGCCGTACATGGCGGCGATGCGGGGATCCTCCTTCGACAGGTCGAGCGCATTGAGCAGCTTGGGGCTGGTCATCACGCCCAGCGCCTGCTCGTTGAAAACATCAATGCCGCTCATGAGTCCGCTGGCATCCATGTCGCGGCGAAAATCGTCGAAGCCCTTCAGCAGCGCGTGGCGGTCGCGCAGGCGCTCCAGGGTCACGCCGTTGAGCGACATGTCGGAGGTGCCACCTCCGCGATTGGCTTGAAACGGCGCGTTGGCCACCCCTAAAAAGCCCGGGTCGCCATTGCGCGCCCACGTCATGGCCCCCATCTTCGGCGCCAGCCCGACAAAGCTTGGAACAGCGCTGTCCACCTGGCCCTGCAATTTCGACACCACCGAGCCGAGCGACGGCCAGCCCCCGGGTGGCTGCTGCTTGACGCTTCTGCCGCTCAGGCACTGGAAGGCATCGTGCTGCGGTTCGCAGTCCGCCATGGAGCGGATGAGCGTGCACTTGTCCATCATCTTCGCCATCAGCGGCAGATGCTCGCAGATTTGCAGGCCGGAGACGTTGGTTCTGATCGGTTTGAACTCGCCGCGGATCTCTGAAGGCGCGTCCATCTTCAGGTCGAAGATGTCCTGGTGCGACGGGCCGCCCGGCAGGAAAACCATGATCACCGCCTTGTGCGGCTTGCGCGTGCCTTGCTGCGCCTCGGCGCGGAGCAGGTCAGGCAGCGACAGCCCGCCCATGGCGAGACCTCCGATTTTCAGGAAGTCACGCCGAGACTTGCCGTCGCAGAAGCGACTGGAGGTGGAGCCTTGGAGAGTGAGCATTGTGGGAAGTAAGGGCGGCGAGGGGGGGATCTTTCAGAATTGAGCATCTCGCGACGAATGTCTCGCCCGCAGTTCAGGCTTTTGGTAGCATAACGAGCCTGTCTGAAGGATCCCACTCGCCCACATTATGAAATTAGCCAAATTCATACTCGTTGTTGGTGTGCTGGCAGCGGTCCTTTTTTCCATGGGCCGGTATTACGAATCGCCAAATTCGAAGCGTCTGAAACTCAACGAGCAGACCATCAAACAATTGGTCATCGGGATGAAAGCGTGGGAGGCCAGGGACTCGCCGCTAACTGATGATCTTAGCGACCTGGTGGGGGCGGGTATCTTTGAGGAAATTCCTCAATATCATTCTGCCACCGGCCAGTTACTGCCTTTTATTTTCAACGCGGGCGTCAGCGATTCTGCGGCTGGCAACTTGGTCCCCTTCGCTGCGCCGGAGGACGAGCCCAGCGGAAGACGGCTATTGGTTCATAATGATGGCCAAGTTGAATACCTTTCCAACGCCGAAGCAACAACGGCAATTGAACACACCCGCGCCGAAGCCCGCTCCACTTTGGAATGGATCGTGGAGCGAAAACGAGACCGTGAAAAAAGGCTCGGCAAAGATCAAGGCGAGATCAAACCCACTCGATAGACTTCGCTCAAAAGCCCACCGCATAGACTAAGTATGCAGTGCGGAGCCTCAGGAAGCTGCGTCCGCTCAAATCAACTCCGACATCGCCGACCAGCCATCCACCAGATACTGCGGACGGCCCGACAGGTCGTTGAGGGTGGTCTTCGCGGTGTCGATGCCCATGAACTTGTAGAGCGTGGAAAACACCTCGCCGAAGTGGACTGCGCGCTCGGTGGGTTCGCCGCCGAGCTTGTCGGTCTTGCCGATCACCTGGCCGGTCTTGAAGCCGCCGCCGGCGAGCAGGGCATTGCCCACGCGCGGCCAGTGGTCGCGACCGCCCTGATTGTTGACGGTGGGGGTGCGACCGAATTCGCCCCAGGCGACAACGGCCACATCCTTGTCGAGACCACGATCGTGCAGGTCCTGCACCAGCGCGCTCATGCCCTGATCGAACAGCGGCAGGTGCCGCAAAAGCTGCGGGTAGTTGTTATCGTGGAAATCCCAGCGGCCAAAGTTCAGCGTGACCACCCGCGCTCCGGCCTCCACCAGGCGCCGGGCGAGAAGGAAGTGTTCCAAATTCATCGGAGCGCCGTCGCCGTAGTTCTTCGGATCGCCCTTGCCGTAGCGCTCGCGGGTCCTCGGATCTTCCTTGCTGAGATCGAGCGCTTCCAGCAGCTTGCTGGAGGTCAGCACATTGAAGGCCTGCTGGTTGAAGGAATCCATGCTGCCAACAATGCCGCTGGCATCGACATCGCGACGAAAGTCATCGAAGCCCCTGAGCAGCGCCTTGCGATCTTCCAGGCGCTCCAGGGAGATGCCATTCAACTGCAAATCATCCATGCCTGCGCCGTTGGGACGGAACGCGGAGTGCGCCGGGCCGATGAACCCAGGGTGCCCCGGCGAGCCATAGGGCGGGTGCCCGGCCTTGGGGGCGAGTCCCACGAAGCTGGGGATCGCCGGGTTGGCCTGCCCCTGCAGTTTCGAAACGACAGATCCAAGCGAAGGCCAGCCGCCGGGCGGTTGCACCGCGCCACGCGGCGGGCGTCCCGTGTAGCAGATGAAGGAATCGTGGTCGCCGCTGAGCGAGCCGGTCATCGAATTGATCGGCACCAGCTTGTCCATCATCTTCGCCAGGCGCGGCGCGTGCTCGGAAATGCGAATGCCCGGCACGTTGGTGCTGATGGGCTTGTAGGGGCCCCGGATCTCCGCCGGGGCGTCCATCTTCAGGTCCCACATGTCCTGATGCGGCGGTGCGCCGCACAGGTAGATCATGATGACCGATTTGAACCCGCGTTTGGTGCCGGTCTGCGACTCGGCGTTTAACAACTGCGGCAACGACAACCCGCCCATGGCAAGGCTGCCGATGCGCAGGAAATCGCGCCGCGACACACCGTCGCAGAGCGCTTTTCGTTGGGGGCCGTAGAGTGAGAGCATGATTCTTGGGGGTGCAAAACATAAGGTTCGAGAAGCGGCTTTGTTTCAGCAAAGTAGCCATCACGCTCCGTCGTGATGAGCCTTGTGCATTGCCAGCCGGAAGCGCTTTGCGGGGCTTGACGATTTTTCGGGTCATCAATGCACAATGCTCGTCACGCGGAGCGATGACGGCTACTTTCCTGACATGCGTTTCTTCAATCCGCGCGACGACATCGCTATCCTCCAACGCAAGCTGCCGCATTGGTCGCAGGCGGGGACGGTGGTTTTCATCACGTGGCGCACCCTTGACTCAATGCCCCGGCAGGTCATTGATGGCTGGCGAGCAGATCGAAACCGCTGGCTCAACACGCTCGGCATTGATCCGACCCGGGAGGGCTGGAAAACACTGCTGCATGAACAGTCTCCCGAACTCATCACCGAATTCCACGAGCGCTTTACTACCCGCTGGCACAACGAATTGGACGCCTGCCACGGGGCCTGTGTCTTGCGCCGCCCCGACCTTGCGGAGATCATTTCGAAGAGCCTCCTGCACTTCGATGGCCACCGCTATGAAATGATGGATTTTGTGGTGATGCCCAATCACCTGCACTTTCTGGCGACGTTTCCAGACAAGCAGTCGATGCTGGCCCAATGCGAGTCATGGAAGCACTTCACCGCGACGAGAATCAATGCTGCACTGGGCCAAAAAGGACGATTCTGGCAGCAGGACGCGTTTGATCACCTGGTGAGGCATGAGGCGCAGTTTGCGCGACTGAAGGATTACATTGCAGGGAATCCAGCGCAGGCCAGACTGCGGCCTGGGGAGTATGTGCATCGCAGCCACCCGGCAAGCGACCCGAACCGCCCGAGGTAGTGTGGTCGGAACGCCTCAGGAAAGTAGCCATCACGCTCCGCCGTGATGAGCCTTGTGGACGGCCAGGAGGACAACCTCCGCGTGACTCAAAACGTTCTCCTGCCAGCGAGGCACAATGCTCATCACGGCGGAGCGTGATGGCTACTTTCCTGACCCTCACATCAGCCCCTTGATCGGCTCGGCCTCATAGAGAAAGTGCGGCCGGTTGCCGAGATCCTGCCAGGTGATTTCGCGAGGCAGGCCGAGCGCCTCGAAGATCGTCGCCGCGAGGTTCTCCGGCTTCTGTGGCTCGCTGTCGGGATAGCCGCCATGCTTGTCGCTCGATCCAATCACGTTGCCGCCGCGAATGCCGCCGCCCGCGAGCAAGATGCTCTGGCAGGCGCCCCAGTGATCGCGCCCCGCGCCAGTCGCGCCTTTGAGGGTGCTGATCTTCGGTGTGCGCCCGAATTCGCTGCCCATGACCACCAGCGTTTCGCTCAGCAGGCCGCTGGCATCCAGGTCATCGAGCAGCGCGCTCACCGCCTTGTCCATCGGCGGGAAAAGGAAGTTCTTCAAGTTCGGCCAGGCGTTCTGGTGCGTGTCCCAGCTCTCGTTGTTGCCCAGGTTCACCTGCACGAGGCTGACACCGGTTTCGAGCATGCGCCGCGCCATGAGCAGGGACCAGCCGAAGCTGTTGCGGCCATAGCGGTCCAGCTCCTGCGGGCTCGCCTTGTCCAGGCTGAAGGCGTCATGCACCTTGTTGTTGGCCAGCAGCGAGACGGCGGCCTGGCGGTACTGGTTGAAGCCCTCGTCGGCGGCGGTGGCAAGGGCGTCCACCTGGGCTTCGAGCTGGTTGCGCAGGCTCACCCGGTCCAGCACGCGGTCGAGCGTGAGCCCTTCCGGCAGGGAAAGGTGCGGTGCCTGCCATTTCACCCGCTCATCCACATGGAAGCCGGTTTCATGATGGAACATGTACTCCGGGAACGCGCCATAGTAGGCGGGATGGTAGGGCGACATCTCCAGGAACCAAGGGTCGTATTTGGCGCCCATCATGCCGGCAAGCTGGCCGTTGACGATGCGGCCCTCGCGATGCTTCATTTTGTCCGGAAGCACCAGGGCGGGGGGCAGGTTGTTGCGCGGCGGCACCAGCGCTGTGGCCACCGAGGCGATGCTGGGCCAGTCGGTGGACTTTGGCTTGGTGCGGTCGAACCCCAGCGGCGCGTCGCTGTGGCCGGTGAGCATGATGTGATGGCCCAGGGAATGATCGTTGCTGCCATGCGTGAGTGACCGCACCAGCGCCCATTTGTTGGAGCGTTTGGCCAGCTCCGGCAGGTGCTCGCAGATCTGGATGCCCGGGGTGCGCGTGGCAATGGGCTTGAACTCGCCGCGAATCTCCGCCGGCGCGTCCGGCTTCATGTCGAAACTCTCGTGCTGGGCCAGCCCGCCGGAGAGGAAGATATAAATGACCCGTTTCGCCTTGCCGGCCACCGGCTGCGGGGATGCGGCGGCAAGCGCCTTCAGCGCCGCCACATGGTTCATGCCCAGCCCCAGCAGGCCGATGGCGCCCGCCTGGATCATCTCCCGGCGGCTGCCATTCAGTCTGTGGCTGCATGAGTGCATCGCAGGCAACCTACGACGGGCGGGCGGCCGTTCTTGCCCGAAAGAGGGGGAGGCTCGGTGCCTGAAGAGCCGAACTTTTGGGCCGCGCCCGCAAATTGCCCCTTGGCGCAGGTGGCGCTGCATGGCAAAATCTGGACATGTCCGCCGCGAATGCCTTCGCCTACCTCGACGCCCGCACCGAACGTTCGGGCGATGAGGTATCTGCTGATCGCTTCCGTTTGATCGCGGACAAGATTGAAGCCGACCCGGCGCTGCTGGCGATTCCGCTGGACAACATCGAGCGCTGGCTGTCGCAGGGGCATTCGGCAGTGATGCGACTGGAGCAGTGGCGCACGATGCTGCTGGAAGCGAAGGCGTCGGCTGCGGGCATGGCAACGCTGCTGGCGTTGTTGCGGGATCAGTCGTGGGAGGCGCAGCTCTCGAAAGGATACTCGCCCTTCCCTGGCATCCTTACCAAGGATGAATTGAGGGGCTTGTCATGGAACTCTCGTCATTGACTCACCTGCTGCATTCGGTGCGAAGGGCCGCGCCAGGGAGGCGCATCGTCTTGTTTGGCTCCTCTTCGCTCTTGGGATCATTCCCGAATGATGATCCCCATGCCATAGGTGTGGCTGTGACCCAGGATGCGGATTTTTTCATCGAACCTGATGATGCTTCGCTGCGCCGCGCTCTAGAAGACACTTTTGGTGAAGATAACGATTACCATGCCGCCACCGGTCACTACGGCGATTTCGTGGACCTGCGCCTGTCTGAGTCATTTCCCGAAGGCTGGCGGGAGCGCCTCGTGCCCATGCCGGGCTTCGATAATGTGTTCGCCCTGCATCCCGTGGACATGGCAGTGACCAAAGTCGCCGCCACAGCGCGCTCGCGCCTGTGGCGCCGGCTTGGCAAAAGCAGCAGTGATCGCGCATGAAGGACATCAACACCATCGTCACGCTGTTGAAAACAGGACGACTGGACCGCACCGTGCTCAACGCGCGATTGCATGCCATGGACTATGAACCGGCGCTCATTGTCGAGTGTTCGCGGGTGATGAAGGAGATTCTGGCGGCAGTGGAAGGCCAAAGCCGGGAATGACAGCCAGAAAACGGCCGCCCTCTACTTCTTTGCCAGCGCATCGCGCGGCTGCTTCTCCGTGAGCAGCTTCGCGGCGTCGATCTCAAACATGATGTCGCGGCCCAGGAATTCCAGCAGGATGCGCACGCGGTCCTCGCCGTTGATCATGCGGTCGATGATGCCGGTGAACCCGCGCATCGGGCCTTCGCTAAGCTCTACTTTGTCGCCCACCTTGAGCGTGGTTTTCACCTCGCGGATGTCCTTGCCGTCCATCTCCCGGCGCAGCTCCTCGATGTGCCTGTCGGGGATCTTGATGTAGGTGCCGCCAAATTCGAGCACCCGGATCACGTTCTGCGCGTGTTTCACGGCGCGGATGTTCTCATCAAGATCGAACCGGGCGAAAAGGTAGGTGGGGAAAAGCGCCTCGATGAACCACACCTTGCCGCGCGGCGTGCTGCGCTGGAAACGGATGCGCGGGCAGTAGGCCTCCACGCCTTCGAATTGGCGCAGCGCCGCCGCCGCGATGTGCTCGCATTTCGGCTTTGTATGGACGCAGTACCAGGCCAGTTCGCTCATGTAAGCCGCAGTGTTCCATCGGGATGGACCGCCGCGCAACCCTGCAACGCGCGCCGCCGTTACTTTATGCGCTCCAATTTCAGGATCGGGGCGCCGGGCGAGCTGAACTGGGCGATGTAAAGATTGCCCTCCTTGTCCACCGTGAGCCCGTGCGGATGAATGAAGGCTTTGGTGGTGGTGTGCATGGGCTGGAGCTGGCTCTGGGTATCAAATTCGGGCGGGCTGCCGCCGATGTTGGAAACCACCTTGTTGTGCTTGTCGAGCACTGAGACGAAGCCCGGTGCGTTCTTGTCCTTGGGCCACTGGTCGCCCAGGTGAGGGATGAAGATGAAATCGCCCCAGATCACGGCGTCGCGCGGGTTGCCGCCGGGCATGGCAAACTTGTCGATGAACTTCCCGTCCAGGGTAAAACGCTTCACCTCCTGGCGGTCGCTCATGCAGACAAAAACGACCGGCTGGCCTGGGTCGCGGGTATCGACCACACCACCGTGCGGGCCGAAATGCAGGAGCTGGTTCTCACCCTCGCCGAGGTTGCCACCCCAGGACCTGATCAGGTGGCCGTCGGCGGCGTAGTGATGCACGTAGTCCTTGCCGTAGCCGTCAAAGACATAAAACTCGCCGCGCGGGCCGGTCAGCACCTTGGAGGGCTTGTACTCGTCGGCCTTCTTGTAGAGGCCGGTGGCTTCCGGCCAGGGCAGATGCAGCAGTTCCTGGCCCTTCAGCGTCAGCTTGCGCACCTCGTGCAGCGCGGTGTCGGTGATGAACAGGACCTCCTGGTCGCCCTCCTTCACCAGTGTGAGGCCATGCGCTCCGGGCATCCGCGCGGTCCAGGTTTCCAGCAAATCACCGCCGGGGCTGAGGATGATCACGTTGTTTCGGGCATCATCGGTGAGGAAGAGGATGCGGCCTGCGCTGTCGATGGCGAGACCGTGGCCGTTTTTCACCTGCACCTGGGAGAGCGCCTGCGCCGCCCAGCCGGGCACTACGCGGTAGCGGAAATCGCCCTGGCCCAGGATTTCTTCGCCAAAAACGGGTGCGTGGGGCGCGAGGAGCAGGAGCAGCAGGGCGAGGGCGATGTGTTTCATGAGTGCTTGAGGAACGCTGCGGCACAGGCTCTACTGTCGCGCCCATGCAAACTCTGCTGTTTCAACTCCAAGGCGAATTGTGGAAGCTCTTCGCCCGCAAGCGCACCTACATGGGCTTCCTGGCGTTCGTGCTGCTGCAGGTGGCGTTGTTTTTTGTCTTTCACTGGCTCGGCGGCGAAAACCGGCTGCGCAAGACCATCACCTCGAACGGGCAGATGTTTGAGAACTACTTCTCCGCCCTCACCCTCGCCCACATCATCAGCGGCTTTTCCGTGGTCCTGCTGGGCGCGCTCTACCTGTCTCTGGTGAGCGGCGACATCGTGGCCAAGGAGAGCGAGGACGGGCACATGCGCCTGCTGCTGGTGCGCCCCATCAGCCGCCTGCGCCTGCTGGCGCTGAAGTACGCGGCCTGCACCGCCTACGCCTTCGTGTTGATCCAGTTCGCCGCGTATTCCGCCCTGCTGCTGGGCATCTGCATCCGGGGCTGGGGCGGCGGCCTGTTTGCCTTCACGCCAGAATACGGCATCGCCAGCTTCTTCGATGCCTCCGAGGGCCTGCGGCGCTACGCCCTGGGGGCCACCGCCCTGAGCCTGGGCATGACCACGGTCAGCTCCATTGGCTTCTGCTTCTCGTGCATGAAGATCAAGCCGGCCGCCGCCACCATCGCGGCGCTGTCCTACGTGCTCATCGACTTCATCGTCCGCCAGGCCAATTTGATGGAAAGCCACGAGGAACTCCTGATCACGAAACACATCGCCGTCTGGGGCCGATTTTTCATGGACGACATTCCCTGGGCGATCGTGATTCGCAGCGGCACCGTTCTGGCCGCCATCAACCTCAGCCTGTTCGTGATCGGCGCCGCCGTTTTCCAATCCCGCGACTTGAAGTCGTAAAAGGTGGTTTCCCACCCCTGTCAACGGGCTGCACCCCCGCACTTACCGCTTCACACGCGCCGCTTCAGGCTCCATACTCGCGGCCCATTTCCCGCCTTTTCTTATGATGACCGCCGCGCAGATCCGCCAGTCCTTCCTCGATTTCTTCAAGTCCAAGGAACACACCATCGTGCCCAGCGACAACGTCGGCTACACCAGCCGCGACGGCGCGCGCATTTTCACCAATGCAGGGATGAACCAGTTCGTGCCGATTTTCCTCGGCGAGCGCAATGCGGACGTGGACACCTGGCCGGGCGTTCTGCACAAGGGCCGGCCCACCCGTGCCGCCGACACGCAGAAGTGCATCCGCGCCGGCGGCAAGCACAACGACCTGGAGGATGTGGGGCTGGACACCTACCACCACACGCTCTTCGAGATGCTGGG
>CAINXC010000446.1 GCA_903854655.1 uncultured Verrucomicrobiota bacterium
AGGTGGCGACCCCGGACAATGTGGGCACATTGACTGTCATCGGAGCGACGCTGGCACCAAGCGCGGCAAACACCATTACGAAGACCGCAACGGTGCAGCTTGGCAACCCAGTGAAACTCACCGAAACGCCAAAGGCCGGATACCTGTTCAATGGCTGGACCTTCAGCCCGTCAGTGGTTCCGACAGCAAGCACTGCGACCTCGGTGTCGTTCAACATGGTGGCTGGATTGACCGTCACCGCCAACTGGGTGGTGAACCCCTATGTTGAAGGTGCTGGCAGCTATGTGGGCCTCGTGTCTGCGCATTCCGGCACGGCGCCAAGCAACTCGACGGAAGGTCAGTTGAAGATGACGTTGACCAACACTGGCAGCTTCACCGGCACGTTGTCGCTCGATGGCGGTTCCTACGCCCTTACCGGCGCTTTTGACGTGACGCAGGCCGCCTCCTTCGGCACGGCGAAGAACAGCACGGTGACTATTGACCGCAGCGCATCGACCCGGTCCAACCTGGTTCTGAGCCTCTTCTCCTACAGCAACGCCTCCGGTGACCAGATCACTGGCACCGTGACCAATGGCTCCAACGTGTGCGACGTGACGATTCAGAAGGCACTGTATTCGTCCACCAACCACGCGCCTTCAGGGTTGCTCAACGTCACGAGCTCGAACAGCGGATACTTCACCCTGGCCATCGACCCGACGGCGGCGACTCCGGCCACCTCGTATCCGCAGGGTTATGGCTATGCAACCATCGCGCTGACGAGCGCTGGTGTGGTGACGGTGACAGGCACCCTGGCCGACGGAACCGCGATCAGCTCGACGAGCAACCTCGTCGCAGGCAACAACTGCCCGGTGTTCGCCCAGGTGCTTACCCCTGGATCGACGACGCTGAAGGGCGGCTCGTTTGGCGGCACACTGATGTTCAACGTCCAAACAGACAGCGATGTGACCGGCACGGCTTTCCAGTGGTTCCGGCCAGAGGTGACGGGTACTGCCCCTGCCACGGACCTATACTCCGCAGGGTGGCCCGCCGGGATCAACGTGGACGCAGTGGGCGCGGAATATAACGCGGGCACCAACGTGGCGGCCACGCTGGGCCTGACGGCTGCAGGCCCCACGATCGCCAATGCCCAGCTGGTGTTCAAGGACGGCAAGCTGGCTTCCCAGCAGACCATCAGCACGTTCAACATCACGGGCAGCGCGGTGGCCAAGATCCCGACGAATGACGCGACCTACACGCTTATACCGGTGGTGACGACGGGCAAGTTTAGCGGCACCTTTACCCCAGTTTGGGCGAGCCCGCTCACCGCAGCCACGACCGAGCCTGCCTACAATGGCATCCTCCTGCAGAAGGGGGCCGTCGGTGGCTATGGCTACTTCCTGAGCAACGCCTTGGGCGACACTGCTCCTCAGGGCGGCAGCGTCAAGCTGGAGAAGAAGTGATGACCGGTCTTCAATAGACTTGGCAAATACAAGGCCGCAGATCCGGAAGGATCTGCGGCCCTTCAATCGTAGCGTTTGGGTTTAGGGTAAGCAGGAGGGTGAGCAGAGGAATGCGTCCCTCCAAACAAACTCACACGCTGAAGGCGGCTTCCACGAGGTTCTCCTGCTCCAGGGTGCTGATCGCCTTGCTGCCCACGGCGGGGCTGCTGCTGCGCTCGCGCCCGGCAAAGCGCAGGGAGTGCTGCGAGACGTCCTCCAGACGGGACCGGATGTAGTGGTAGGCACCCATGTTGCGGGGCTCTTCCTGGCACCAGACCCACTTCTTCTGCGCGCGCGGATAGCGGGCAACGATGGCCTTCAGCATGGTGTAATGCAGCGGGTACAGCTGCTCGATGCGGATGATGGCGGCGTTCTTGATCTTGTTGGCTTCGCGGAATTCCAGCAGATCGTAGTACACTTTGCCGGAGCAGAAGATCAGGCGGGTGACGCGCTCCGGGGGCGTGGTCAGGGTGTCGTCGTCCAGCACTTCGCGGAAGGTGGTGCCCTCGGCCATGTCGGCAAGCTTGGAGACGGCCTGCGGGTGGCGCAGCAGGCTCTTGGGCGTCATGAGGATGAGCGGCTTGCGGGTGGTGCGCTTGAGCTGGCGGCGCAGGGCGTGGAAGTACTGGGCGGGCGTGGTGAGGTTGCACACCTGCCAGTTGCCGCCGGCGCTGAGTTGCAGGAAGCGCTCCAGGCGGGCGCTGCTGTGCTCGGGGCCCTGGCCCTCATAGCCGTGCGGCAGAAGCAGGACGAGGTGGCTGGCCTGCTGCCATTTCGACTCGGCGCTGGCGATGAACTGGTCGATGATGACCTGCGCGCCGTTGACGAAGTCGCCGAACTGCGCCTCCCAGCAGATGAGCACCTGGGGGGCGAGCAGGGAGTAGCCATAGTCGAAGCCCAGCACGGCGGCTTCGCTGAGCAGCGAGTTGTACACGCAGAACAGCCCCTGCTCGGGCGACACGTTCTTGAGGGGGAAGTAGCGCTCGCGCGTCTGGGTGTCGTACAGCACGCAGTGGCGCTGGCTGAAGGTGCCGCGACGGCAGTCCTGGCCGGAAAGTCGCACGCCCAGCCCTTCGGCGAGCAGGGTGCCGAAGGCCAGCGCCTCGCCATGCGCCCAGTCGAAGCCTTCGCCGCTTTCCACCGCCTTGGCACGGGCGGCGAGGAAGCGCTTCTGAATGGTGGGATGAAGGTGGAAGCCCTCGGGGGTTTGCAGCAGCTTCGCCGCCAGCGCCTTCAGCGGCGCGGCGTCCACGCCCGTGGCGATGGAGGCGTAGTCATAGTCGAGCTGGGGGGTGGCGGAGGTGCCTTCGTACGGGTTGTCGCCCTTCTGCGTTTCGGCGTCCTGCAGCTTGCGGGCGCCGGCTTCGAGCGCCTCCTCGATCTCCTTCTGCAAGGCGGCGGCCTCGTCTTCGGTGATCAGTCCCTGAGCGATGAGCTCCTTGCGGAACACCGTGGAGGGCGTGGGGTGCTCGGCGATGGCGCGCGCCATGTTCGGCTGGGTGAAGGCGGGCTCGTCGGTCTCGTTGTGGCCGTGGCGGCGGTAGCAGACGATGTCGATGATCACGTCGCGCTTGAAGGTCTGGCGGAACTCCATGGCCAGCCGGGTGACCCAGGCGACCTCGACCGGGCAGTCGCCGTTCACGTGGAAGACCGGGGCGTCGATCATCTTCGCCACGTCGGTGCAGTAATCAGAGCTGCGCGCGTCCTCGGGCGAGGTGGTGAAGCCGATCTGGTTGTTGATGACGATGTGGATGGTGCCGCCCGTGCTGTAGCCGGGAAGCTGCGAGAGGTTGAGCACCTCGGCGACCAGGCCCTGGCCCGCGAAGGCGGCGTCACCATGCAGCAGCACGGGCACGACCTTCTCGCGCAGGCCGATGTCGTTGAGCGCGCGCTGGCGCGCCCTGGCCTTGCCTTCGACCACGGGATCCACGGCCTCCAGGTGGCTGGGGTTGGCGGCCAGGTTCACGGCGATTTCCGCCCCGCGGGAGGTCTTGCGTACGCTCTCGAAACCCAGGTGGTACTTCACGTCGCCATCGCCCGCGACCATGTTGGGCACGTAGTTCTCGCTGAACTCATAGAACAGCATTTCCAGGGGCTTCTTCAGGAAGTTCGCCAGCACGCTGAGGCGGCCGCGATGGGACATGCCCATGACCAGCTCCTGCGCGCCGTGCTTCGGCAGCTCTTCCAGCAGCACCTGCAGCGCGACGATGCCCGCCTCGCCGCCTTCGATGGAGAAGCGCTTCTGGCCCACGAAACGCTTGTGCAGGAAGCGCTCGAAAGTTTCCGGCTCCAGCAGCCAGCGCAGCAGGTCCTTCTGCTCCGCCGCCGCCGGGGCGGGCTGGTGCACCCGCGCCTCGATGCGCTCCAGCAGCCAGCCTTGCACCTCCGGCTTGTGGATGTGCATGACTTCAAAGCCGATGCGCCCGCAGTAGATGGCGCGCAGCTCCGCCAGCATCTCGCCCAGCGACATGGCCTGGCCCCTGCGGAAGAACTGGGTCATCACCTCGCCCTGCAGTTCGCTCTCCTTGAAGCCCAGGGCTTCCAGCGTCAGCTTGGGGGCGTCGGGCGCGGCGTCGCTCAGCGGGTCCAGCCAGGCGCCGGTGTGGCCCAGGGCGCGGAAGCGCAGCAGCGCCTCGGTCACGCGCATGCGGAAGGTCAGGGTTTCCTCGCTGAGCACAGCGCTCCTGGCGCTGTCTTTGCCGGTCGCGGGTGTCTTCGCCAGCCGCTCCATGCCCAGCTCAAACCCCTCAAAGAAGGCCCTCCAGTGCGCGTCCACGGTGGTGGCGTCGGCTTTCCAGGCGGCGTAGTTCGATTCGAGAAGGTCAAGATTGGCGCGAGCCGGTAACGAGGCACTCATGGGTCTTTTTGGGGAGCAGGGGGAGTCAACATCGCAGCATTGACATGTCTTTCAAGGGCGGAGCCAAAGGGATTGATCCTCTCCCCTAGCAGGGCACGTGCCGGGGGAGGGCCGGGAAACGATACGACTGGCTCGCGGGGCAGGGAGGCACGGGCAAAATGGCTCACGCCGCCTCCGGCGTGAATCGAACACCTTGCGCGCAGCTTCAGACACTTGTTTCAGGGC
>CAINXC010000447.1 GCA_903854655.1 uncultured Verrucomicrobiota bacterium
GCCGCCAGCGACAAGACCACAGCGGAGGCCAGGGCGATGAAAAGATAGCGGCTAACACCGTAAAGAAACACCACAGGAAGAAACACCACCACCGTGGTGAGTGTGGCCGCAAGCACGGGAAGCGCCACCTCCTGCCCGCCTTTCTCAGCGGCGACGACGGGAGTCTCGCCCATCTCCAAGTGGCGAAAAATGTTCTCCAGCACCACCACGGAATTGTCGATCAAGCGAGAGAAGGCAAGAGCAAGCCCCCCCAGCACCATGGCATTGATGGTGCCGTCGCCAAAGGATAGCGCAATGAAAGTCGCCAGAGCGGAGAGCGGGATGGACAGGAAAACACAGACCGTACCCCGGAAGCTGCCGAGGAAAATGAGGATGAGCAGACCGGTGAGGCCCAGGCCGATGGCACCTTCATGAATGAGGTTTTCAATGGCGTTCTTGACGAAGATCGACTGATCAAAGAGCAGGCCGGTGATGAGTTGCTTGGGCACGTCCACCAAGTGGGCGATCTTTTCCCGCACGCCAGCGACCACCGCAATAGTGTTGGAATCCCCGCCCTGCTTGAGCACCGGCAGATAGGCGGAGCGCTGACCGTCCACGCGCACCATGTTGGTTTGAATCTGCGCCCCGTCCTTGGCCTCCCCTACGTCGCCGACCAGCACAGAGGACTGGCCCACAGTCTTGAGCGGAATGCGCTCGATGTCCTTCATCGCGTCGATCTGACTGTTGGCGTACAGGTTGTAGTCAACCGAGCCGATTCTCACATCGCCAGAGGGTAGGATGAGATTCGATTCATTGACGGAACGCACCACGTCCATAATGCTGATCTGGTGGGCTTCCAGCTTGAGCGGATCCACATAGACCATGATCTGGCGGTACTTGCCGCCAAATGGGGTGGGCACCGACGCGCCGGGCACCCCGGCGACCTGATTGCGGATAACGTAGTGGCCGATGTCGCGCAGCTCGGTTTCGCCCATGCCCTCGCCTTTCAGTGTGATAAGGCAGACCGGCAGGCTGGAATCGTCAAATTTGAGCACGATGGGCGGCAGCGTGCCAGGCGGTAATCGGCGCATTTCGGCGGCGGCCAGGTTGGAGATATTGCTGACCGCCGAATCTGCGTTCAAGCCCGGCTGGAAATAGATCTTGATCAGGCTGACGCCCTGAAGCGAACGCGACTCCACATGGTCGATGCCGCTGGCGAGCGTGAAGAAGCGCTCCATGCGCGTGGTGATATCACTTTCGATCTGCTCCGGCGGCATGCCGCTGTAGAAAGTGGCCACCACCACCACTGGAATTTTGATCGGCGGGAACAGGTCCACCGGCATCCGGGACATGGTCGCGATGCCGATGACCGTGGTAATGAGACAGACGACGATGATCAGGTACGGAAAGCGGATGGCGAAGCGTGGCATGAATGGCGCGAGAAGTGATAATTAGTGGAAAATGCCCTTCACAGCATCGCGCAGCTTCTCCAAGGAGAAGCCCGGCGACCGGCACAGCTCAAGCACCCGGCGCTCACGCTGGACGATGGCATCGGCCACGGCGGCGATTTGTCCGGCTATGTCGAGGGGCACGGAGAGCACGCCATGGGCGTCGGCATGCAGCAGGTCGCCAGGATGAACGGTGAGGCCGCCGATCTCCACCGGCCCGCCGACTTCAACGATGTGTGAGTAGGCATGGGACACGGCCAGGGAACCCGCAAAGACCTCGAAACTCGTCTTCTCCAGCGCCGGCAGATCGCGCACCGCGCCATTGGTGATGACTCCCACGCAGCCCAGCGCGGCGAGGATGGCCGCGTGAACTTCGCCGATGAAGGAGCCCGTGCCGGGCTTTTCGTCCATGTCCTGGATCACCACCACCAGCGGCCCGGGCATGTCCGCGAGCTGGTCCCACCAATCCGTGCGCTCGACATAGGGATGGCCGTCCTTGGGCAGGTTTGCACAGCGGATGCGCAGCGTCACGGCGTAACCCACGAGCGGCACGGGCCCCGGCGTCAGGCGGCGGACGCAGGCAGCCGCAAAGCCCTCGTTGCGCAGCCGCACCTCGAAGGACTCGATGGCGTTGGACAAGGTGCAGGTGTCATGCCGTTGCAGGCCTTGGAGTTGTTCGGGGAAAAGCTTGGATGTCATGCAGTGACAAAATCAAGGGGCTTTGGCGGTGCTGGCGGGCTGGCCTTCCACGGGAACACTGGCGGCTTCCACCAGCTTGGGCTCCACGACCTGGCCGGGCTGGACCTGCGAGCGGCTGCCCACCAGCACGATCTCGTTCTCGCTCACTCCCTCGATGATCTCCACTTTCGACGACGTTTCCTGGCCAAGCATCGTTTTGCGCACCTCGATCTTGTGCTCCTTGTTAATGACATACACGCTTGCCCCGCCTTTTTCGCGCAGGACGGACTCAATGGGAGCCAGCAGAACCCCGGTGCGACGGTCCGCTTTCAGGGTGGCGGTGGCATAAATGCCGGGAATCAGGGAGAGGTCGGTGTTGGGCACGTCCACCTCGGTGTCCATCGTGCGCGTGGCCGTTTCCACCTTGCGAGAGAAGCGGGCCACGACTCCTTTGAGGGTGCGGTCCATGGAGGTGACGTGAATTTCGACCGGATCGCCCACCTTGATCCGCGCCACATAAGACATCGAAACGGGGAAGACCAGGCGCAGCTTGTCATTCTGCGAAAGCCGCACCACCGACATGGCTCCCGTACTGGTGCCGGCCTGGATGAGGGCTCCGGGATCAACGTAACGCTTGGTGATGACGCCGGTGAAAGGTGCGGTGATTTTCGAGTACTCGAGCGTGGCCTGCAGCTTTCTCACGTCCGCCTGCGAAACATTGGCCTGCTCCTTGGCTGAATCAATCGTCGCCTCGGCGGACCGGTCGCGCGCCCTGGCCGCGTCGATGTCCTGCTGGGCGATGAGGTGGGGCTGTGCCTTGTCCGTGGCCACGAGGCGTGTGTAAACGAGATGCACCTCGTCATAGGCGGCCTGGGCACGCGCAATCTCGGAGGCGCTGCGGCGCTCGCTGGCCTTGGCGTGCTCGATTTCCATCTGCAGTTCCGGCACCTCCAGCGTGGCGATCACCTGCCCCTCCTTCACGCTGTCACCGGCGTCCACCGTCAGGGTTTGCAGATAGCCGGTGACCTTGGCATGCAGCTCGACCTCCTGGAAGGGACGCAGCTCCGCATCAAAGGAGAGTTCGCGGGAGACATCGCCCCGCTCAATCCTAGCGGCGGCGACCACCGGAGTGTCCGCCCGACAGGACTGGCTTAGCGACAGGGCACAGGCGACCGCCATTAGAGGCAGGGGTCCAAGGGTTTGCTTCTTCATGTGGGGATCAACGTTGGAACGCCTTGATTGTTGCCCCAATTCACTGGCCCAACCGGTCAATTTCATCATAGTGATAGGGCTTGCCTTGGGTGATGCTGGAATCCAATACGATCTCAGGCCCCGTCTCGGTGGTGTTGACGAGATCCTTGTTCACCAAGATCACTTGGTAACCCCTGCCCTGAAACACCTGCGAGTGGGTGCAGGGGAGCGTTCCAACATGGAGCGCATAGCGCGGCGTTTCGCCATGGCGCGCCAGTTGGAAATCCACCTTCGCCCGGGCCAGCGCCGCTCTGGCGGCCGCAGGCACCCGGGATTCATCCAAACCTGCGAACAGGGGCTTGAGGCGGGGAAAGAAATGATCATTCGCGCAGGCGGGGAGCAAGGACAGCGCGAGCATTCCGCAGACCAAAGGGCGCAGGTGGAGAAGCGCGGAAAAACGACGGCGACGGGTGTTGTGACAATGATTCATTGAAGCCAGGGGTTGAGATTCGGCAGCGAAAATGCTGCTCTTCAGGATGAACCGGCGAGCCCGTCGGAGCAAGCCAGCGGACACCGCACCCGAACCGCCCGGCCTCACCGATGACCGCCTCCTATTGGAGCATCCTTCGTCACGAAAATCGTGACACCCCCGCTTCGAGCAAGCAGCTTGCACCCTTGGCAAGGGCCAACAACTATCTTGTGATTGGCGCGAATCAAGCAGGAGTTTGCCGGGCACCCTGGAGCAACCGGACCGCTTAGTTGTCAGGCTTGTCATTGCTGCGCTCGATTTCATCATAACTATAAGGCTGGCCATGGGTAATGGAGGGCCCAAGCACAATTTCGGGGCCGTGCAGATGAACGTTCGAGTAATCGCTTTCAACATAGGTCAGCCGGTAGCCTTCGCCTTCATAGACGCGGGACCGGGTGCCGGGAATCAAACCGGCGGGGCGGGCATAAAGCGGCGCCAGCCCCCCGCGAACCCGTTGGAAATCCTCCCTGGCATGAGTCAGCGCCTGCCGGGCGGAAGGCGGCACCTGGGACTCGTCCAGCCCGCCAACAAGAGGCTTGAGACTCGGCAGCGAACGCCCGCCGTCGCAGGAAGCAAGCAGCAACGCGCCGCCCATGACATTGCGGAGTTCTTTCAAACCTCTAAAGTGGCGATGTTGATGCATGATCAGGGCGGGTTCAAAACGTCCTCTCAAGTGATACACCGTTCCCGCCGGAGGGTTCTCGGCGATGGCTGCCTTGAGCGGACCCCTGACCATGAATCGGATCTGCAGCCGGGCAAACTGCTCAAAGCTTCAGCCGCTGCGGGAGCCCCGCCTCATCACCCGTTCTCCATGGCGCGACGCCTGTAACGAAAAACGTGACGCTCCGAATCCACCTCGCCAGTTGCGCTGCAACCGGCGGTCGATACCCTGTGAAATGCGTGTTGTCACGTTCATTGAACAGCAGTCGAAGCGAACCCAGGCGGTCGAAGCCCTGGTGGCGCTGGCATTGCTCGGAGCGCTCGACTACTTCACTGGCCAGGGTCTGAGTGTGTCGCTTTTCTATTCCATCCTGGTGTTTGTGGTGGCCTGGTTCGGCGAGCGGACCTTCGCCCTGTTTTTTGCCGCCCTCTGCGCCGCCTCCTGGTGGTGGGCTAACAAGGATGTGCATCCCTATCACGGCGTCTGGGGCTACGCATGGGCCACGACCTCCAGGCTGGTCCAGTTCATGTTTGTCGCCGTTGGCAGCTCCGCCCTGCGGACCAGGCAGGAGTCCGACCGGCAGCGCATCCAGGCGCTGGAGCGGGCCAAGGACCTCGAGAGCGAGATTGCCCGCATCAGCGAACACGAACAGCGCCGGATCGGCCAGGACCTCCATGACGGCATCTGCCAGGTGATGGCGGCGATCCGTTGCTCGGCCTCCTCCGTGAGGGATGATTTGCAGGCGAAAGGGCTGCCGGAGGCTGCTGCGACCGCCGAGATCGCGGAGATGCTGGGCGACGCCGTGCGCGAGATCCGCGACCTCGCCCGCGGCATCTTCCCGGTCCAGATGGAGGCGGCAGGGCTGGCCGCCGTCCTCGATGAGCTGGTCGAAACCACCCGCCGGCTGCATCGGGCGCAAGTCTTCTTCGAGATGGGCGGCGATGTCAGGATCGGGTCCCCGGAGGTCGCCATGCATCTCTATCGCATTGCGCAGGAGGCCCTGGGCAACGCAGTCAAATACGGCGGTGCCGGGCGCATCGTGGTGGCGCTCAGCGAGATGGGAGGAACCCTCCAGCTCACGGTCAGCGATAGTGGCGGCGGTTTTCGTGGCAGGCAGGATTCCAAGGATGGCATGGGCTTGAAGACCATGCGTTACCGGGCGCAACTGATCGGCGCCCAGCTCAATGTCAGCGACAGCCCCGCAGGCGTAACGGTCAACTGCCTGCTGCCCCTGGCGAAAACCACCGCCCCCAAATCATGAACGACAAACCCCCATCCAAAGCGAAAGTGGTGCTTGTGGAAGACCATCCCATGTTCCGCGAGCGGCTGGCGCAGTTGATCGACAAGGACCTGGAAATGAGCGTCGTGGGCGAGGCGGACAACATCCAGGATGCATTGAAGATCATTGAGGAGAACACGCCGGACGTGGTGATCGTGGACATCACCCTGCGCGGCTCCGGCGGGCTGGAATTGATCAAGGAACTCAAGGCACGCGCCCTTGATATTCCCGCCCTGGTGCTGTCCATGCACAGCGAGTTCCTGTATGCCCAGCGTTCGCTTCAGGCGGGCGCACGCGGCTATGTCTCCAAGGATGAAGACGCCTCCCAGGTGATGCTGGCGATCCGCAAGGTGCTGGCCGGCCAGATCTACCTGAGCCCGCACATGAGCGAGCGCATGATGCAGCGCTTTTCGCAGACCTATGCGCCCGTGGAAACCAGCGCGGTTGCAGGGCTTACCGACCGCGAATTTGAGATCTTCAAGCTTTTCGGCCAGGGCCTCAACACCAAGCTGATCGCCGAGCGCCTGGCCGTGGGGGAGAACACCGTGAGCACCTACCGCCAGCGCATCAAAAAGAAGCTCGGAGTGAAGGACTTCACCGAACTCTACTGCCAGGCGGCACGGTGGGTGCAGGAGCAGGAGGAGTGAATCACAGGGGCTGCGAGCCCTCTTCTTCCGCGGGCTGCGGCAACGCCTGCCGCGGTGCCGCGAAAACCCACAGGGTGGCGCCGGCCAGCAGCAGCGCCAGGCCGCTGGCGAGACCACCTGCCAGGGCCAAAATGAAGGACAGCAGCCAGGGGTGAGCGTCCTCCACCGCCGTGGAGGCGCGCTCCGTGATGGATACATCATCTTCACGAGCATCCTCGCTCGCGCTGAACTTGTTCAGGGAATCGAGGCTGTCCTGATTCCCCTTTTGGGCGGCCGCCAAATCCTTTTCCAGCCGCTCATACTCGGCGAGTTTGCCGCTGGTGTCGGCGATCTCCTGCTTCACGGCGGCGATTTCGCGCTCCAGAATGGGCAGCCGCTGCTGTTCGGCGTTTCGTTCGGCCACTGAAACATTCGCACCCGCCGCTGCAGCCAGGAGAGTGCGCTTTTCCATCATGAGCGCCTCCAATGCTTTGGGCTGTTCCTCATGCAGGGCCTTTAACACGTCAATGGCGCCTGCCTTGTTGAGGGTCGCCAGCTTGTCAGCCACGGCCTTGACAGCCTTCCCGCTTTTCGCCGCCTCGTCAGCAAGGACCTGCGAGGCCTTGTTCCGCTGCTCCAGGCGATTCCGCTCGCGCATGGCTTCATACTCATCCAGCAAAGCATCGAGGAATGTCTTGGTGAACTCCTTGTCCGAACCGATGGCGACGACATTGATGATGGCGGAGCCCTCGTTCTGATTCGCGAGCACCCCCACATCCGCCTCCTTGGCCCCGCGATTCAGAACGCGTATGCGCTCCAGGGCATGGCGGCGCATCTCACCGCCGTCCAAGGTTTCAATGGTAGTGCGATACAGATTCTGCCCTTTGTCTTCCTCGTTCGCACCCGGACCATTCACAGCAAACTTGGCCAGGGAGGTGTAGCTGGGAGGTCTTCGGGCCAGGGACACGGCCTTGAAACCAGCGGTGATGACCGCCAGGGCAAGTGGCAGCCACAGGCCGCGCCGCACAAAGCGACCAAAGGAGCGTGATTCGGCAGCAGACATGGCCGAACTACAATGGCGGCCTCCGGCGACGTCAAGCCACAATCCTGCTCACTACACCCGCGTGAGCTGCCGGCGCAGGGAAATTTCCAAGGCCGTGATTATCAACCCCAGGAAGAAAAGCATGACGATGCCATTGATCCAGACGGTGCGAAACTCGGTGCCAAAGTAGTGCTTGGAGGTGCCAAAGAAGACGTTCGGACTGCTTTTGCGGCGGTAGTCCTCGCGCTCCATCTCCGCCTTGGTCACCAAGTCCAGCACCTTGCGGTTGACGAACAATTCCTCGGCGCTGGTGCCGCGCTTCTCCTGTTCGGCGTGATCGAGCACCGACTGCGTGAGCTGGCCCTCCACCGCCTTGTCACGCACTCGCTTCAAGTTCTTGGGCACATCCTCCCGGTGCGAGGCCTGCAGGCCGGAGACCACGGCGAGGGCCTGCTTGGTGAGGTCCAGCGTGCGCCGGTCTTTCTCACTGAGTTCGCCCGGTGTTTCCACAATCTGCTGGATGCGGGCCTCCAGCATGTCTTGCGCGCGGGTGAGCGGATTGAGCTTGGCCTGCGAAATGAGCATGGCCTCGTACGACCAGCGC
>CAINXC010000448.1 GCA_903854655.1 uncultured Verrucomicrobiota bacterium
ACCTGTGGCGGGCGAACTGGGGCAACACCGGCTTCTTCTTCGTCGCCGCCCTGGTGCAGATGAACCTGCTGCTCTATGCCAAGAACGTGCTGCACCTCACCGAGCTTCAGAACGGCCTGCTCAACGCCGCGCTGGGCATTGGCATCGGCGTCGGCAGCCTGTTCGCGGGACTCATGTCGCACGGGCACATCGAGTACCGGCTGGTGCCCATTGGCGCGGCGGGCCTTGCTTTGAGCAGCATCCCCATGGGCATGGCGGGAGTCAGCACGCCTGTCTTCTGCGTTTTCCTCGCCCTGCTTGGCTTCAGCGGCGGGCTGTTCATCGTGCCTGTCGCCGCCGTGCTTCAGCACCGCCCCGCCCCTGAGCACAAGGGAGCGGTGCAGGGCGCCTCCGGCCTCATGTCCTGGATCGGCATCCTGGCCGCTTCAGGCGTCAACGAGATCCTGAGCCACGCAGGCCTGGGGCCCGGCCACAGCTTCTGGTTCTGCGGTGCGCTCGCGCTTGCCGCCGGGGTTTATGTGCTGTTAACACGTAGCTGGGTGGCGGCGAAGGAGCCGGAGATGCCGGTGTAGTCGTGGGTGGTTGAAATAGGGCGATCGGCCGCGCCACCCCTCACCTCTTATCCTCTCCCGCCGGTAGAGGACGATCGCGCTGTGCCTGATAGGAGTCTGTAGCTTCAAAAGGCCATTGAACAGACTCCCTCTCCCGGCGGGAGAGGGTTGGGGTGAGGGGTGCGCGTCCCACGACTTCCGCGTTTTCCCAGATGCTCACTTCGCCACCATCACATTGCGGAAGCCCGCGCTCTCGCCGATGACCAGCATGTTCATCGCAACCTTGGTCTGGTCGATCACCGGGTGCGAGCCTTTGATGATGGCGTCGCCCACTTGCGCAGTGGCCAGGCCGCCCTTGAAGGTGATGCGCACGGGATACCACTCGTTGGCCTCCAGGTTCAACACCTTGCGCGCCAGCGGCTCGGTCTTGTCAGCGCCTTCGCCAGGGTTGGGATTCTTGGTGATGGCCATGTAGGTTCGCGACACCTCGATGCGGAAGCTCTGCCGGTGGTCGCCGCTTTCCACGCGCAGCGAGTGGCGGTTCGCGCCCTTGAACTTGATCTCGTATTGCACGGTTCCGTCAGCAAAGCCCAGCGGCACGCGCAGCGTCGCCCCTTGCTGGTCACCCGGTTTCTGCGCGCCCCAAACTCCGCCGTCTTTCGCTGACCACAGACCGAGCGTGACCGCCCATGGTTTGGCGGGCATGGCCGCCATGCTTTCATTGATGAGGGCCGTGCCTGTCAGGGCCGGCAGCTCCACCTCCTTGTATTTCGGCTTCTCGACGACAGGCGGCAGCTCGCGGCTGTAGCCGCCGTTGCGGTAGCGGTCGAGCAGGGCGGTCAGCTCCTTCACGATCTCCGGATGCTCCGCCGCCACGTCCTTCGTTTCGGCGGGGTCCTCCTGGGTGTTGTAGAGCTGGGTGTGAAACTCCGCCGCGTTTCCTTTGCGCGCGGCTGGCGAGATCTCATCCACCGGCACGCCTTCGATCCATTTCCAGGGACCCTGCCGGATGGCGTAAACACCTTCCGCGCTGTGCACGATCATGTCCTTGCGCACCGGCTCGGGCACGTCGCCCAGGATCGCCGGCAGGATGCTGTGGCTGTCCTCCGCCGCCTTGTCTGCGGCCGGCAGCTTTTCGCCGACGACCGCCGCAGTGGTGGCCAGGATGTCCGCAAGGCTGATCATTTGATTGCAGACCGTTCCTGCGGCGGCTTTGCCTGGCCAGCGGACGATGAAGGGCACCTTGAAGCCGCCTTCCCACACGTGATGCTTGCCGCCGCGCAACGGGCCGTTCACCGCCAGCCCCGCGTTCAAGGCGAAGGTCTGCGGCGTGGTCTTTTGCGCGGGCTCCTTCACGCCGCCATTGTCGCTGGTGAAGATGACGAGCGTGTCCTTCGCCAGGCCCTGCTTGTCCAGCGCCTCCAGGATGCGGCCCACGCTGCGGTCCAGCTCATGAATCCAGTCGCCGAACAGGCCCGCCTTGCTCTGGCCCGCGATGTCCTTGTCCGGCGTCACCGGGCTGTGCACGGCCACCGGGGTGAAGTAGAGGAAGAAGGGCTTGGTCTTGTCCTGCTGCTCGATCCAGTGCACCGCCTTGTCCGTCAGCTCCGGCATCACCTTTTCGTTCTTCCGGCGCGGCGCGTCGATCTCGATGGCCTTGGCCTTGTTGCGGCCCTCCATGTCTTCGGCTCCGTAGGTCGGCTGGAAATTGTCGTCGTCCGGCACGGGGCCGGCGATCTTCATGCCCGGCGGGATGTGACCCGAGCGCAGGCCGTACACGAAGCGGTTTTCCACGAACACGCCCGCCACATCGCCATGGTTGCTGGGCACCGCGAAGTGATAGTCAAAGCCAATGTCCAGCGGCCCCGGGCTAAGTTCTGCCGTGTAGTCCGTGCGCCACTTCGGCGAGTCATCCGCCGTGCCGTAGCCCAGGTGCCACTTGCCCACGGATGCGGTGCGGTAGCCCAGGCCCTTGAGCATCGAGGCCATGTTCAGCCGCGTCGTCTCAATGTGCAGCGGTGCAAAAGTGCTCAGCACCTCGTACTTCAAGGAGGTGCGCCAGCAGTACCGGCCTGTGAGCAATGAGTAACGCGTCGGCGAGCACACCGAGGAGGTAGTGTTCGCATCCGTGAACCGCCGCCCTTCGGTCGCCAGCCGGTCGATGTTCGGCGTCCGCACTAGATCAGGGTTCGCCCCGTAGCAGCCGGCGCTGCCGTACCCGTAGTCGTCCGAGAGAATGATCACGATGTTCGGCCGCTCCGCCGCGAGCAGCGAGGAGGTGATCAGGCAAAGGCAAAGCGCAAGGTGTCGCATAGGGCGGCAGAAAACGAATGCCGGGCCGCGATGTTGCAAGGTGTTGGGTCTTGTTGCGACCTGAGCGGACTGGAAGGGCGCGAAACGATCCGAGCAATCTGTGGAATCCGTGGTTGCGGGTTCCTTCCGATCAATGGGACCACGGATGGCTCGGATAAAACGGATGGGAGGGTTTCCCGGAGGGGGGAACGATCGGTTCATCCGGGAAGTTGGTGCAGAAGAACGTTGAGAGGAGGCAATGAACGCCGGAGGGCCGCGCTCTCCAGGCACAGCGCTGCTCCATAGTGACAAGCCGTGCAACGCCTGCGAGGGAATGTCGCCACGCTCCCTGTTCGCGGCTGGAGTACAGACTTTAGTCTGCCGGAG
>CAINXC010000449.1 GCA_903854655.1 uncultured Verrucomicrobiota bacterium
GGCCCAAACGGTCCGCCGTTCATGAACAGATGGATCACCCGCTTCGCCTTGGGCGCAAAATGAACCACCGGGTTCTGCCCCAGCGATCCCGCCCCCTGCAAAGCCGTCGCCAGCCCCAACGCCCCCAGCCCGCCACCCATGCGGGCCAGCGCTTCACGTCGGTTGATGGCGAGGGGATTCATGCCTCATAGGTGCGTTTGGCGAAGGGGGATTCTTTCAGACGCAAAACACGTAGAACGGGTTTGTTCGGCGAAGCAAGGGCCTGCAAACACGCTGGACGCGATCTCCGATCAACCCGTTACCTGTGCTGCAGAGCCGTGAGACGCTTCGATGAGGGGGGTGGTTTTGCGAGATGACTCACCTCAGCGGGGGCAGGGGATCACTACCGCCTCTTGGACTTGATGTGATTTTTGACCTCATCATGATCGCCGAGAAAATAAAACTTCAGCTCGGGAGGTTTCGCAACAAACAGGAAGACCAGCCGGTCCGACAGCCCGACGCGGCATTCGTAAATATCGTCGTACAGCCGACGAATGCTGATGCCGTCGTGAACGTGTGCCTTTCCCCAGGACAACTGCGCCTGAGTGATGGCTTCCCCAATGGCTTTGCGCTCGTCCTTTGGGCGCTTGACGATCTCCTTGATCAGTTCAGGCGTCACCGTGACCTTCACAGAGGGCCTCGATGTCCCCGGTGAATTCTCGCAGCTTTCCTTCTTTACGGGCTTGTTCGATTTCGGCATGAACGCGTTCAGAGTAGGCCTTCAACTCGCTCTCAGTGACCCCATATTCCTTACGAGCATAGGCCAGCTGGCCAGATTCGCCAGCTTTAACGAGCACCCGCTTTGCTTTCACGGCACCCACCTTCGAGGTCGGTTTAGCGTTCTTGCGTTTTTTGAGCGGTTGGGAAATGGGGGTGCTCATGGATCTGTTCACTGCTGTAGGTGGGCGTTGGTGCTCCTCCGCCAGGCAGCTTGCCACTTCGGAAAAGATACCTGAATCCTCTATCGCAAGAGTCCACGCTTGACCGCCTTTTCGCAACCGAATTGTGTTGCCACAAAAGGTGGCACAAACTGCGCATCGGGTGTGACAACCGGGAATTGGCCGAGGTGCGGAAGAACAACGCTCAGCTTGCCCGGTCACATGATGACCGCCCCTGATCCCTAGCCACTGGCACACTCCTCACGCTTTTGTGGAGTGGGTCAGGATCGCGGGTTATTCCCTGAACGGAAAGGGCGACAGGACTTCATGGATCCGCCGCCTGCGTCGTTTCGGTTGGAGGAGAGCAACGGACTTCGTGACGACGCCCCCGCCGAATGCAGTCGTAGTTGCCTTTGCGCACTTACGATGTTTCTTGATCGTTCATGTTGACTGACCCGGCTCCTACCTTGGGCACGGTCACTTCTACACGACGCGCTGTCTTGGACAGGAAGGTGGACACGTATCACTCCCTATTTTTGCTGCATTGCTACGACATAGCCAAGCGGTACAGCATGTAAATGGCCATAATTGCGGCACCCTCGGACACCCTTTCGGCAGATGTCATCAGTTTTCTTTTCCATCTGCTGTTCGCATGCACTTTCCCCATTCGAAGCATATAGTCGTACATTTTATCGATGGTCTCCCACTCCCCAGTGCGCATCACCATGCGACTGTAGATATGTATTCTCAGCTTGTAGTTCAAACCGGCGGCGACGATGCCCACAATGCACAAGCCAATTACCCATCCGGCAGTGCATTTCAATGCGGTGGGCCGAAGAGCGGCGATGATAGCAGCAGCAGACAGGACAGCCGCATGCATAGAAATCAGCGAGTTCCAGTATCCCGCCTGGAGCGCCATCAACTTGACCACTGAGTCTTGATGTTGCTCAACCAGCTCTTTGACAACCTCCGGATCTGGTTTGATCAAACCGAAAGAGCCGGGAGGTAATTCACTCATGATTTGCACTGCTGAAATTGAAGCGCGCCAATGGCGCGAGCCACCGGGTACGTCCTGAACTGGGTGGAAGGTCCATCTCAGACGACCTGATATGGTCAAGTACAGAATCACAAACTACCGTGCCGTCACATACAATCAAGAATTCTTTGTCAGGTCCTTTCAACCTTGGCCTTACACACACGGTGATCGTTTCGGGGCTATACCCGCAGAATGGATGCCGCCAAAGCGACGATGAATCGCATGCGCTACAGAATGCTTCGCGACTGCAAAGCTATTGTCCCAAACACCCACCCACGAGGGTAATGGCGGACTGCGCTGCACAACTTTCACTGGGTGCGTGGTCGCCCCGTAAACCACCGAGCTGCCTCCGTATCCGTTTTGAAGAACCCCAACAGCAACTTGGTAATCTCCGAGCACCCCTCCGCATTCGGGTGAAGGTGATCCTCGCGGAAGTGGTTCACGGGCCAGGTGAGGCCGTCGAGCTTGCGTGGGGTGTCGCCGTTGGCCCAGAGGTAGGGGCCCCAGAGGACGAGCGGGGCTTTCACTTCGCCATGGGCGGGATCGAAGTTGAGTTCGGGGTCGCCCTTGATCTGGGCTTGCACCAGCCAGCGGGTGCCGAAGCCGGACTCATAGGCGAAGGGTTCGGGGCTGCCGCTGTTGGGGCCTGACCAACCGGCGTAGGTGCGGCTGGAGAGGTAGGCGACGCGCAGGTTGGGGAAGCGCTTCTTGGCGATGACGAGGATGTCGGTCATATCTGCCTGCAAGGTCCTGGCGTGGGCGGGGAAGTCGCCGAGGGGACGCGGGTGGGCTTCGACGTGCTTCATCCACAGGACCTGCACTTGCAGGTCAGACAGGCCGGCTGCGGCAATGCGTTGCTCCAGCGTGGGCCAGGTATCCTTGTCCACGCCGGGCTGGGCGCTCTTGCGTCCTTTCTTGGGCATGCCGACGAGGTCCATTTCCTTGTCGAGCCGGTCCTGCTCCGGCTTGGGCAGCGCGTCCGCGCCATCGTAAGCCCACATGACGGCGGAGCGTGAGCCGATGGCGCCGTTGACGATGATTAGTTGCTTGGATTTCTGCGGATCAGCGTCGGCCGCGCGTTTGAAATCCTCGGATTCCAGATTGGTGTTCGAGAAGCCGATGGTGATGAAACCGATCTTGCCATCTGCGGCGGGCTCGCCTTTGGCATCCAGCGGACGGATGCGCGCCGCCTCCCTGGCATAGGCCGCGCGATGCGCTTCGGGTGGTTCGTTGCGGCCACCGCCGTAGAGCCCGCCGTCCTCGCCCTTGTAGGGCGCGGTCATCTCGGTGATGGGGACCAGCGAGTCCCACTCGGCAGGGTTCGCCGGTGGTGTAACGGGCGACATGGCCGATGCCTTCTGGAGCGAACGCTTGCGAATCTCCTGCTTCACTCGCTCCAGGTAAGCCTGCTCTTCGTCATTGAGCTTGTCGCCGTTTTTCCAACGTTGCATGAGCGCGCGACCTCGCTGCACATCGATCGGCGTGTTGTCTTCAACCGCGCGAAGCGGAAACAAGGCGGTGGCGGCCAGAAAACAGAGCAAAGGGCGGGAGAGGCGTGGCATGGCGGAGCGAAGAAACAGCGGCGCGCACAGAAGGTTGCGCAGCTTCACGGGCTCCTCGCCAATTCCACCGGATGGGGCGTGACGGCCATGTAGTGGGGCAGGGTCTCCTCGCTCATGAACACCAGCACCCAGGAATGCACCTGCCTGCCGGGCGGCTGGGATTGGGACCATTGCTCGGCAAGGTCCTGGCCGAGACGAGATCGCAGCAGCGCCCAGGGCTGGAAAACGATGTTGAACAGGAGCTTGTGCCATTTCCAATCGGGTGCCTCGGCAGCGATGTTCAGGGGCTTGTCGTAGCTCACGGGCCTGGCATGGCGCAGCAGGTCCACATGGCTGCCATCGGCCAGTTGCGCATCCATGACAATCCAGCCGTCCGAAGCCATGGGCGCGGGCGCGAACATGGACCACCATTGGTCAAGGCGCAGGGCGTAGGCGGTCGATCTCAGCCAAGTGGGGATGCGCGGGTTCCACTGATCGTAGTCCACCGTGCTCAGGTTCCACAGCAGGCTGAGCGTGAGGCAGAACGCAGCGATGATTTGAGGCAGAGCGGAGGGCCTATCTGGGGAGGGGGCAATGGCTTTCTCCCGCAGCAACCGATCCCAAACGGCACCCGGAACAAAGGGCAGCCAGGCGACCATCATGATAAAGGGAAAGCAGCCGAGCCTCAGGCAGAGGAACATGCCAAGGTGCAGCAGCCAAAAGGAGGTGACCACCGCCATCCGCCACCAAGCGGTTCGCCACGGGATGAAGGCGAGGAAGGGACCTGCCAGCTCAAGACACAAAATGCTGCGCGTCAGCCAGCGGCACAGGTCGGGATAGCCGAGCAGCCAGCGTCCGAAACCGCGCACGAACTGGTCGTTCATGAGCACGTAGTAAAGAGCGGTGCCATCGCGGGTCCATTCATTGCCGTACTTGAGCGCGGCAGTGAACCAGTAGATGCTGGCCACCTGCACCAGCAGGCCCACGGTGGCCATGCTCGTGAAAGCGCCGCAGCGCGATGCGCCGGCTTGGCGGGAGGAAATTGACCAACGGGCGTCGAGCGGCAAAAACAGGCCCCAGAAACAAAGCAGGCGGAGGGTCACGTCGCCACTGTATAAGATCGTGGGGTTGCGGGCCTGGAGCGAGCAGGTCAACACCCAGGCGATGAACAAGGCGGCGCGGGTGCGCCAGCCCAGCACCACCGCCGTTGCGGCAGCCATGGCCACGATCATGAGCAGCGCCTCCCACGAGACGGCACCAGACAGTGTGTGCAACGACCAGATCCAGGGGCTGGAGGAGAAGTGCTCGCCCAGCAAGGAGCGAGGCAGAATCCCGGCATCAGAATAGAAGACCCGCGCATTCGTCAAGGCAACGAACTGATCCAGCCACACGAGCATTCCAAGACCGATGCGAAACGCTGCAAGGGATCGGAGGTCGATGCCGGCGATGGCTTGGAGAGAGCGGGACATGCGAGTGCGGAAGTGTTAAGTGTTAAGTGCGAAGTGCTCGGTGGGAAGTCAGAAATGCCTCATTTTGTACCATTGTCCGATTCATCACAAAGGTTGTCAGAGGGGTTTTGTGTGTTCCTCCGTTAATATCCGGCACTCCAATCAGCCATCCTCATGAAACGACTTCTCGCCCTTGCCTTCGCTATTGCCGTCTCTGCCGTTCAGGCTGCGAACCCTCGTCCTATCCGGGTGCTGTTTCTCGGCCACGACAGCGAGCATCACAACAGCACCGCCTACCTGCCGATCCTCACCAATGCCATGGGGCGCGATGCGATCTACTTTGACTACCTGACCGACCCCGCTGCCGCGCTCAATGCCGAGACGCTCGGCCACTATGACGCACTGATGCTTTACGCGAATCATGGCAGCATCAAGCCCGAAGAGTTCAAAGCCCTGAGCGACTTTGTCGAGAGCGGCCACGGTTTCCTGCCCATTCACTGTGCCTCCGCCTGCTTCGTCAACGAGCCGAAGTTTATCGCGATGGTGGGCGGCAAATTCAAGTCGCACCAAACGGGTGTCTTCAAGTCCACCATTGTGAACAAGACGCATCCCGTGATGCACGGCGTGGAGGAATGGGAGACTTTTGACGAAACCTACGTTCACAGCGACCTCAACGAGCAGGGCCGCACCCTGCTGATGGAGCGGGTGGAGGGCGATCATCATGAGCCGTGGACCTGGATTCGCGAACAGGGCAGGGGACGTGTGTTCTACACCGCCAGCGGTCATGATGAGCGCACCTGGAACGAGCCCCAGTTCATCAAGATGCTGCACAACGCCATCCTGTGGAGCGTGGGCGACAAGGTGAAGGCTGAATACGACGCCTTCATCGCCCAGCGCGAGCCGGAGGTGCGCGAGAAGAAGGACACCGTGGCCAATTACGAGAAGCGCCGCGAGCCCATTACCTTCCAGCATCCCTTCACGGTCAAGGGCAGCATGGAGCGCACTCAGGTGCCTGCGGACTGCCGTCTGGAGTTGTTTGCCAGCGAGCCGGACATCGGCAAGCCCATCGCTTTCGCCTGGGATGAGCGCGGCCGTCTTTGGGTTTGTGAGACAAGTGATTACCCGCATGGCGTGAAGCCCGATGGGGTGGGTTCGGACCGCATCGTGATTTGCGAGGACACCGATGGCGACGGCAAGGCGGACAAGTTCACCGTGTTTGCCGACGGCCTGAACATTCCCACGGGCATTGTGTTCGCCAACGGCGGCGTGATCGTGTCGCAGCCTCCGCGCTTCATTTTCCTGAAGGACACTGATGGCGATGACAAGGCGGACGTGCGCCAGGAAATCATGACCGGCTGGGGCATACGCGACACGCACGGCCAGGCGGCGAACCTGCATCGCGGCCTCGACAACTGGCTCTATGGTTCGGTGGGTTACGACGGATTTGAGGGCACGGTCGGCGGCAAGGCCCAAAAGTTCACCATGGGCAGCTACCGCTTCAAGGCCGATGGCTCGGACCTGGAGTTCCTGCACCAGTTCACCAACAACACCTGGGCGCAAAGTGCCAATGATGCGGGCGACCAGTTCGGAGGCACGGCCAACGGTGCGCCCATCTTCTTTGGCGGCATTCCCGCAAGCATTGTTCCCAAGGACGTGCGGGTCATGACGGCGAAGAAAATCAACACAGTGGAACTGGCGCATCCCATTACGCCCAATTTCCGCCAGGTGGATGTGATGGGCGGCTACACCGCCGCCGCTGGCTCCAACTTTATCTACTCCAAGAACCTGCCGCCACGCTTGCAGGGCAAGGCCATGGTTTGCGAGCCGACGATGAAGATCGTTTCGCTGATGGATGTGCAGCCGGACGGCGCGGGTTACAAGTCGCTGGACGGCATGAACCTCTTCGCCAGCACGGACGAATGGTGCTCGCCGGTGTATTCGGAAGTGGGCCCCGATGGCGCTGTGTGGATTGCCGACTGGCAGAACTTCATCATCCAGCACAATCCCACGCCCAGCATCGAGCGCGGTGGCTACGAAGCCAAAACCGGCGAGGGCGGAGCCCATGAAAACCCCCTGCGTGACCACAGCCGCGGCCGCATCTATCGCGTGGTGTGGGACAAGGCTCAGCCGGTGAAGAAGAATCTTGCCCAGGCCTCGACACCCGACCTTGTCGCTGCTCTTGGAGACGACACCCAGTACTGGCGCCTCACCGCGCAACGTCTGCTCGTGGAAGGCAAGAAAGTGGAGGCAGCCGAAGCACTGAAGAAGCTCGTCACCACCAATGACGGTGACATCGCCGCGATTCACGCGTTATGGGCTTTGCAGGGTCTGGGCGCGCTGGACGAATCAACGCACCGGGCCGCTCTTTTTGCCAAAGACGCAAAGCTGCGCCGCAATGGCGTGCGTGCACTGGCTTCTGACGCGAAGAGCCAGGCCTTGTACTTCGGCTCGGGCGTGCTCACCGATGTAGATCTCAACACCCGCCTGGCCGCCTATGTCAAGCTGGCCAGCTTTGACACCACCGAGCAGATCAAGACCCTGGTAAAGAAGCTTGCTTCAGATCCGAAGATTAAGGCCGATGAATGGCTGCGCGATGCCGCCAAGCTGCTGGGCAGGAAGCACGGCGCCTTGTCCTACAAGGAGGGGCCGAACCTGTTGGCGAACTCCGGCCTGGAAAAGATCGGGGCCGACGGATTCCCGGAAGGCTGGAAGCGACGCGACTACAACAAGAACAAAGTCACCACCGGGGTGAAGTGGGACGTGGTCAAGGATCCCAAGATGATCCACAGCGGCGCCAGCGCACTCCGTTGCATCGCCTACAAACCGGCCTCGGGCAATGAAGTGGCGGACACCAGCTTCTTCCAGGATGTGCCCCTGAAGCCGAACACGGAGTACAAGCTTTCGGCCTGGGTGAAGGGGCATGCATTCAAGGGCAAGCTGAGCCTCAACGACCACATCGGCCGTGTGGAAACGGAAAAGCTCACCCGCGACGACCGCGATGGCAAATGGACCGAGGTGGAAACCACGTTTGTGAACAAGGACCGGCCCAAGGCTAGCGTGAACCTGCTGTTCGTCGGCATCGGCGACGGCTATTTTGATGACGCCAAGCTCGTGGAGTTGATTCCGGATACGGACGGGTCCGACAAGGTGATCGCCGGTGATCCCAAGAAAGGGCAGGACATCTTCTGGAGCCATCCCATCGCCGCTTGCAAAAACTGCCACATGCTCGGCGGCCAGGGCAGCACCGTGGGGCCGCCCCTCGACGGCATTGCCGGGCGCAAGGATGAAGCCTATATCACCGAAAGCCTGCTCGATCCCAATGCGCGCCTTGCCCAGGGCTACGAGGCGATGAAGATCAGCCCCATGCCACCCATGGGCCTCATCCTCAAACCACAGGAACTGGCCGATGTGAAGGCCTTCATCCTCTCACTCAAGGAACAGCCGAAGAAATAATTCGCCCCGGAGAACCAAGTTCGGCGACGCACGGGCGCTGCCTGACCTCCGGGGCGTCGATCCGGCACGTTGACAAGACGGTCCGGCAGATTAGGAACAGCGGTGTGAGAACCCTTGCTCCACTCCTCGCGCTCGCCCTGGCCCTGCCGGCTCCTGCTGCAAATGATTTCACGTCAACGCTCATGACCCTCCCTGGCAGGCTGCTGGCGAGCGAGGACTTTGCCAAGCCATTGGCGCCCCTCACCGGCAATCCGGACAGTTTTGCCAGCGGTTACACTGGCTGGCGCTACAACAAAGGACCCCGCGCTGGAGCGTGGGAGATCGTGGACGGAGCCTTTCATGGCGCCACCAACGAGGCGGCGCATCATCCTGCCGCAGCCACCTACGGCCTGGAGTTCAAGAACGTCGTCATCCAATGTGAACTGCGCATGGATGACGTGCCGCTGGGCGGCACCATGGGCCACTACATGCAGGTGCGCACCACCGGTTTGAAAGGCTATGTGTGCAGCATTGGCGTCGACCGCGGCGGGCTGCGAATTCAAAAGGACGACCTGTCCGGCGGTGGCAAGCGCCTTCCAAAAGACAAGGATGAGGACGGTCCGGACATCCGTGTGCCGCTGGGCTATTTCAAGACGCCGGTCAAGCTGGGCGAATGGCAGCAGGTTGTGATCGAAATCCTCGGGGAGGAGATGGTGGCCACGATGAACGGTCACAGCCTCACTGGCACCCATCCGCTCATCGGCTCCGACAAGCACAGCGTGATGATCGACTTTGGAGCCTCGGGGAGCGTCCGTAATTTTAAAATCTGGGAGGCGCTGCCCAATCCGGAATGGCCCAAAAACAAGGCGACCATCGTTGAAGCCATGAAGGGGCTGCCGCTGAGATAGGGGCCGGGCGGCAGCAATCCTCGCAGCACCTTTGCCATGGCCAACCCGACGTCGCTCTTGTATTTTGTGCCTATGAAGCCGCTTTTCTTCGTCCTCCTTGTCGTAGCCTTCATGGCTGCTTGCAGCACCACGCAACCTCCGGCGGCTGATGCCGCTGCGTTTGAACCCGTGCGCACGGTGCTTGAGACCAACTGTGTGCACTGCCACGGCAAGAACCACTTCAAGGAAATGCCGGCCATCACCAGCACTCGTGCACTGGCCGGGCTCATCGGTCCCGGCAAATGGATCGTCCCTGGCAAGCCTGAGCAGAGCCGATTCTTCCAGGTTGTCACCTTCCCAGATGAGGTCTGGGGTGCCATGCCACCCACCGGCCATGCGATCAGCAAGTCAGAAGCTCGGGTTCTGCGAGCCTGGATTCTGGCGGGTGCCAAGGTGCCGGCGGGCAATCTCACCTTGAGCCCGCGAGGTGAGTTGCCTCGATCCCGCTAGACGTTACGCCGTCGTTTCGGCCTCGGGCGTGCTTTCAGGAGGCGGGGTAAGCTCAATCACGGCCGGGCCGCTGGGGTTCTTGTCCGCCTCCAGCTTGCGCAGCCGTTTCTCTTCCTTCTTGGCCTTCTTTTCCAGGTCGCGCTTGCGTTTTTCGAACTGATAATTGGGTGCTGCCACTGTGGTGAGTCCTTCGTTTGGTGATGTTAAATGGCAGCGGCAACCCGCCTTGGTTTGAATGCCTTGAAGAAAAAGCATAGCATGCTTTTTCCAAGCGCGTGCAGCTTTTAAGCGGAAGGGGGCAAAAAGCCCGACAGGGTCATGGTTCCTTCGTTTTTGCCTTTCTCGGAATGATCGCACCGTCCCTGCCCTCCGGCCAGTGGGCGCCTTCCTTGATCCAGCGGCGGAAGTTCTCGACATCCGTCTTGGGCAGGCGATGCGCCGTGGCCGGCATTGCCTTGTCATTCGCTGGCGGCAGGGTCAAAACCAGGTAGAGCGGGCTCTTCTCAGGTGCCTTTGGTACAATCACAGGTCCCTCCTTGCGTTTCTGCATTGCCAGCGTCCGGCTTTGCAAATTCAAGTCCCCCAGCAGATTTTCAGAGTTGTGACACTCCACACAGCGGTCTGCCAGCACAGGCTTGACTTGCCGCATAAAATCTACCGGGGAGTCGTCAGCGGCAGCAGGGCGACAGGCGGCGAGGCAGATCAACGTCAAAAAAGGCGAGAGTTTCATGATAGCAGAGTATCCCAGAATAAAGGGGCTGTGTCACGCCTTCACCTGACAAAAGCTGCGCTTGTATTGGCCGGACAAAGGGGGCGGGACCTGGCCGTTCCAGCACGCCAAGGATGGGTTGGCAAAGCTTTCAGCCCCCTTCCGCCGGGACATCAGAGTCCAGTGTTCGCGTGTCCAGCCGTGCGGCCGCCCCCGGATTCCAGTCTTCAAAAACAGCCCAGCTTTTGTAGAGCGTCTCTTCCCGCACAGGGGCCATGATGGCCTTCCAGTCAGCCAGAGAAATGCCCAGTTTCTTGGCCAGAATCGCCAGGCCCACATGGGCGGCATCGCTCTGCGCCTTCAGCTTGATGTAGTGGACCAGCAGCTCCTCATAGTCCTTCAAGGAGACGGTTGCAGGGGCAGGGGAACTGGCGTCAGGAAGGTCCTCAGGCATGGTGATACTTCGGCATCATGATAGGCCATGCCTGCGACAATGGAACGCCAAATTCTGTTGGTGCAGAACCCTGCGGGCCCAATCTGTCTATGTCGCCTCCAGCCGGCTCCCGGCGAGATTCGCCAGTCGCACCACCCCGGCGGCGACCCACCGGACGAGATACATTGTTTCCATGGGAGCACCATTGGGCTGCCTTCTGCCTGTATCGATTCCACGCACTGTCATGAGCAGCAGGGGGAGCCCCCGGAGCCGCACCTGAGTTCCCACCTCGAAGCGGGATTCGTTGGCTGATGATTCGGTTTTCATGGCGTAAAGCCCCGGTTTTATCTGGGGTGGAGCCACTAACCTAGAAAGACACATGCCAGCACGTGAACTTTTTGTGACCTGCCGCTTTTGCGGGTCGCCCGCCCGCCATGTAAATCCGCCTATTTGCGTCACACTCTGAAATTGCGTTTGCATTCCAACATGCCCGCCCTATGGATGTAAGTAACTACTTACATCCATGTCATTGACTGCCAGAGAGCGGCTTCTCGCCGCCGCCGCCGAAGTGTTCTCCCGCGAGGGTCTTCAAGGCGCCACCACCCGGGTCATCGCCAGGGAGGCGGAGGTGAGCGAAGTCACGCTGTTCCGGCTGTTTGAAAGCAAGGAGCGCCTGCTCGCCGAGGTGCTGTCGCAGGTCTGCAATGCTCAGTCCGAGTCTCTGGCAAACAAGGCGGAATGGACTCATGATTTGCACGCGGACCTGCTTGCCTACGCCAGGGCTTACAACGACATGCTGGTGAAGAACGAGGCGATGATTCGCACCCTGATCGGGGAGGCGTCGCGCCAGCCTGAGCACGCCAAGCAGTTGATCAAGGATTCCGTGAAGCCTGCCCGCGCGCGTTTCATTGCCTATCTGCAGGAGGCGGGTGAGCGCGGGCAGGTGCGGCCAGGGCTCGATCTCCACATCATCGCGGACATGTTTACAGGCATGCTGCTCTCGGGCATGCTGCGCCGCAGCTCGCACGGCGTGCGCGATTATTCCGCCGCCAGCTACATTGAATCCTGTGTGGATGTGCTGGTGGCGGGCATCGCCGCTCATCCCTCAAAGATCAAACGATGACTGCGGAAGAGACAGCCCAGTTGTCACCGCTGGCCGCGCTGGCGCAGCGCCATGGCTGGCTGCCGTGGGCAATTTTGATCACGGCCTCGCTGGGAGCGATCCTGGAGGTGATCGACGTGAGCATCGTCAACGTGGCGCTCACGCACATGCAGGGCAACCTGGGAGCGACGCTTTCGGAGATCAGTTGGGTCATCACCGGCTATTCCGTTGCGAATGTGATCATCATACCCCTCACCGCCTGGCTGGGCCGGCGGTTTGGGCGCAAGACCTACTTCATGTTCTCGCTGATCCTGTTCATCGGCTCGTCGTTGCTGTGTGGTATGGCCACCAGCCTGGCGGTGCTGGTGCTGGCGCGGGTGCTGCAAGGGCTTGGCGGCGGCGTGCTGCTGTCGAATGCGCAGTCAGTGATTTTTGAGAACTTTCCGGCCAGCAAGCGGGGCATAGCGCAGGCGGTGTTCGGGCTCTGCGTCATCTCCGGGCCGGCCATCGGCCCCACACTGGGCGGTTATCTCACGGACACGCTGGGCTGGCGCTGGATCTTTTTCATCAACCTGCCCGTGGGCATCATCGCCGTGCTGCTCACCGCCACGTTCTTTCCGCCGGATCAGCACCGCGACAAGGAGGTGGGGCGGGTGGACTGGATTGGCATCGGGCTGCTGACAGTGGGCCTCGGCTGCTTGCAGACCATCCTGGAGGAGGGGCAGAAGGACGACTGGTTTGCCTCCCATTTCATCACCACTCTCACGATCATCAGCAGCGTCTCGCTGCTTCTGTTCGTCTGGCAGGAACTTCGGGTGGAGCAGCCTGCGGTGGATTTGCGCGTGCTGCGCTACCGTTCGGTTGCCGCAGGCAGCGCCTATTCGGTGGTGCTCGGCGCCGGGCTTTACGGCGTGATCTTTGCCGTGCCTGTGTTTGCCCAGAACTACCTGCATTTCAACGCCATGCAGACGGGCAACCTCCTCGGCCCCGGGGCGATCACCTCAGCCATCGCCATGCTGCTGCTCGCGAAGGCGACTAGCGTTGTTGACCCGCGTTGGCTGGTGGCTGTGGGCGGTATCCTCACGGCGGGCGTGGCGTTTTCGCTGGCCCAAATCACGCCTGAAACCGGTGCCGGTGACTTGTTCTGGCCGCTGGTGATGCGCGGTGGCAGCAGCGTGTTCATGTTCCTTCCGCTGAGCCTGGCGACGCTGGGGCCCCTGCCCAGGAAGGACGTGGCGGCCGCCTCCGGTTTTTACAACCTCACCCGGCAGCTTGGCGGCAGCTTTGGCATCGCCATTATGACCACCGTGCTGGCGCGGCGGCAGGCCGTGCATGAGAACTATCTGGCTGAAAAAGTGAGCTTGCTCAACCAGGCCACGCAGGAGCGCCTGCAGACGCTGGTCGCCGGTTTTGAAAGCCACAGCAGCGATGCCTACACCGCGCAGCAGCAGGCGCTCACCGCGCTGAAGGGCATGATTCAAGCCCAGGCGGGCGTGCTCAGCTATGCGGACGTCTTCCGCTACGTGGGCTTTGCCTTCATCGTCACACTGCCCCTGCTGATCCTTCTGGGCAAGGCCAAGCCCGGCAACAAGCCCGCTGCGGCGGACGCCCATTAAATGACACATTCTCTCACCATCCCATGAGCACCCCCACCATCTCTACCGTTCCTCCAAAACCCAGGCGCCGCTGGCTGCGCCTGTTCCTGCTCATTGTGCTGCTGCCTGCCGCCGCAGTCTGGGCCTTTGGCTTTGTCCGCCACATCCTCACCCACGAGGAAACAGAGGACGCGTACGTCACCGGCACCATCCACACCATCAGCTCGCGACTGCCGGGCGTGGTGGAACAAATCCTGGTCGCCGAGAACACGGATGTCAAAGCCGGCCAGTTGCTGGTGAAGCTCGACACCCGCGATCTGGACTTGCGTTGCGAACAGGCGCAGGTCGCCGTGCAGCAGGCGCAGGCACAGGTGGCCGAGGCCGATGCCAAGCTTGCCGAGGTGATAGCGCAAAATGAGCTCGCCAAGTCCGGCGTCGATCTCGCGAAGGCCAATGTCGTGCGCGACGAGGCACACGTGGCCAAGGCGGGGCGTGATCTGGCGCGGGCTCAGGAATTGAAGTCGGCCGGCACAGGCGGAGCCATCTCTGAGGCCTCGTACGATGATGCCAAAAGCACCAACGACACCACGGTTGCGACCCTGCAAGCCACGAAAGCGACCCTTGAGGCCGCCATGGCTTACATCGGCACCGCCAAGGCCAGGGAAACCTTTGCTCATGCGGAGATCGAGGCGGCAAAGGCGGCGCTCAAGGTCGCGCAGTCATCCCTTCGCGATGCGGAATTGCAGCGCTCCTACACCAGCATCACCGCTCCTGTGGCGGGGCGGGTCAGCCGCAAGGCGTCGGAAGTGGGCAATCGCATCCAGGCCGGCCAGGCCTTGTTTGCGCTGGTGGAACCTGATGTCTGGGTGCAGGCGAACTTCAAGGAAACCCAGCTCTCCGGCTTGAAGGTAGGCTCGCCGGTCGATGTCGAGGTGGACGCCCTTCCTGGCCGTCACTTCAACGCCCACATCGACAGCTTCTCCGCCGCCAGCGGCGCCCAGTTCGCCCTGTTGCCGCCGGACAACGCCACCGGCAATTTCACCAAGGTGGTGCAGCGCGTGCCGGTGAAGATTGTGTTCGACCCCGAGTCCATCAAGGACGTCCGCGAGCAGATCCGGCCGGGGATCTCGGTGGTGGTGAGCATTGCGGTGAAGTGATGGCAGTGGTAGGATCGGTCACCTGTCAGACTATATTGCGCACACCATGCCTGACTACATCATTCAGCCATTCGTCGGAGTTGGTCCTGTGCGGCTGGGCATGTCACGTGATGAGGTTCAACGGGCAATGCATGAGCCTTCGAAACCCTTTCGCAAGTCGGTGGATTGTCGGTACGACACAGATGCATTTCACCAGAGTGCGTTCCAAGTTTTTTACAACGATGACGATGCGCTCGTGGAATATATTGAATTGTCAGGAGGTTCGATGGTCCGGGCCCTCTACAAGGACATCGACATTTTCGTGACTCCGGCGGATGACGTCGTTGCTCGGATTGCTCGAGACACTGCGTTCGATCCCAACGAGCCTGAGATACCCTACAGCTACGTGTTTCCAGAGCTGCAGTTGAGCTTGTGGCGGCCCGTGATTCCAGAGTCCGATACGGACGCGGAGGGGCGTCATTTCTCCACGATTGGGATTGGTAGGAGAGGGTATTATGACGTTGACTAAATACGGGCTGAGGTCAGCCTGATTGGCACCGTCTGGCAGAGAGCGCCTTCTTTCGCGGACCCGGCTGAAAGATGCGCGTTGACGTGGGCGCGATTGCGAGTCGCAGAATCGACCCGCCGGTGGAACCCGCAGGCAGGTCCAGGCAGAAAGCGATGGGCCAAAACGAAAGCTCGACGTCGCCCTCCCCATTGGGTATTAACCGAGCTTCACTCGAAATACTCATCGCCCACCATCATGGCCTCATCCTCACGCCGTCACTTTCTGAAGAAGACCACCGGAGCCGCCGCAGCCGCTTTCGGATTCCCCACCATCATCCCGGCCTCGGTGCGCGGGCAGAACGCGCCCTCCAGCAAGATCACCATGGCCGTGTTCGGCTGGGGCATGCAGGGACCGGCGAACACCAACGCCTTCCTCAAGGAAACCGACTGCCGCATCGTCGCCGCGTGCGACCTGGACAAGAACCACCTCGAGGCCGCCGTCAACACCGTCAACAAGAGCTACGGCAACACCGACTGCA
>CAINXC010000450.1 GCA_903854655.1 uncultured Verrucomicrobiota bacterium
ATCTCGTATGCCCTCTCGCCGTTGCAGTTCCAGCCGGGCAGCAAGTGGTCGTACTGCAATCCCGGCATGACCACCCTGGGCCGGCTGATCGAGGTGGCGGGCGGCAAGCCGTATGCGGAGTTCATGCAGGAGCGGCTGTTCACGCCGCTGGGCATGAAGGACACGACTTTCTGGCCCGATGCGGCACAGATGGCGCGCATCGCGAAATCTTACAAACCCAGCGCCGACAAGAAGGACCTGGAGGAGACCACGGTCACCTACTTGAGCCCGGATCTGAGCGACCGCAAACGCATGCCACTGCCCGCCGGGGGCCTGTTCTCCTGCGCCGCTGATCTGGCAAAGGTGTACGCCATGGTGCTCAACGGCGGCGAGCTGAACGGCCATCGCTACTTGAAAACCGAGACGCTGAAACTCATGACCACCAATCAGCTTGGCGACATGAAGGTGAGCTTCGCCGAGGGCATGAACATGGGCCTGGGCTTCCACCTTGTGAAGACCCCCATGGGCGTGACCGAGGCGCTGAGCCCCGGCTCCTTTGGCCACGGCGGCGCCTACGGCACCCAGGCCTGGATGGACCCCGCGCGGGGTCTGGCGGTGGTGCTGCTGATCCAGCGCTCGGGCCTGCTGAATTCGGATCAAAGCGAGATGCGCGCCGTGCTGCAAAAGACGGCGCTGGCGAGGTTTGGGAAATGAGGGTGGATTGGATTGAAAGACGCGCTGTGCTCTGCTACTGATCCCCCATGGCAATCGTGACCACGATCCCGGCGGCAGCGCCCCTGAAAAAGCGGGCGGTGAAGCCCTTGCTGACTTCGGAGGCCTTTCTGGACTGGCTGGAGCCGGGGATTTTTGCGGATCTGATCGGAGGAGAAATTCATATGCATTCGCCCGTCAATCTGCGCCACGCCAATTTGGTGAATTTCCTGGACCGGCTTCTGGCCCTTTATCTTGAAGAAGCGGAGCTGGGAGGCGTGCTGCATCGCGAGTCCGTTGCGGTGCGGTTGAGCGCGCGCGACACCTTCATGCCGGACTTGAGCTACTTCACCGCAGCCCAGGCGCTTCGGCTGGGAATCACCCATGCGGCATTCGCTCCTGCGTTTGTGGTGGAGGTGCTTTCGCCTTCCACCGCAAAGCGCGACCGGGGATTGAAATTCGCCGCCTATGAACAGCATGGTGTGCAGGAATACTGGCTGCTGGACCCGGAGGGCCTGGAACACCGATTTTATCGGCGCGCCGGTGATCTGCTGGAGGAGTTCGCGACCGGTGAGGACAAGATTGAAGCGCGCAGCATTCCCGGCTTCTGGGTGCGGCGCGCCTGGTTTGATCCCGACAAGCCGCTGAAGGTGAAGGTCTGCGTCAAAGAAATCCTGCGCAGCCAGCGCAGGTCCTGACAAGCTCTGAAAGGCCATCGGCGGCGTGCCCGTGCTGGACATTTCCCCCGCGTTGTGACACAAGGGCGGCTCATCCTTTCCCATGACTCAACTCGTCCGCAAAGCCGTGATCCCTGCCGCTGGCTATGGCACCCGATTCCTGCCCATCTCCAAGGCCGTGCCCAAGGAGATGCTGCCTCTGGTGGACAAGCCGGTGATCCAGTACGTGGTGGAGGAGGCGGTGGCCTCCGGCATCACCGACATCCTCATGGTGATCAGCCGCGGCAAGCGCGCGATCGAGGAGCATTTCGCCCCGGCGTTGGACCTGGAGCTGGAGCTGGAAGCGAAGGGCCGCACGGCGGAGCTTGAGGCGCTGCGGACGCTGCAATCGCTGGCGCGCATCCACTACGTGTGGCAGCCGAAAATGGGCGGGCTGGGCGATGCGGTGCGCTACGCGCGCACTTTCGTGGGCGATGAGCCCTTCGCTCTGCTGCTGGGCGACACGGTGGTGACCACGAAGGAGGGCGACAAGCCGGTGACGCGCCAGCTTGCGGACGTGGTGGAGCTTCACGGAGGCTCCTGCGTGGCCTTGCAGGAGGTGAGCGCGGACAAGGTGAGCCGCTACGGCATCATGGGCGGCGAGGAGGTGCAGCCGGGCGTGATCCGCGCAAGCAAGTTTGTCGAAAAACCGAAGCCCGAGGAGGCTCCTTCGCGGCTCGCGGTGAGCGCGCGCTATGTCTTGTCGCCCGCCATTTTTCATCACCTGGACCAGACCAAACCCGGCAAGGGCGGCGAGCTTCAGCTTACGGATGCGATGGCCTCGCTGATGGCGGCGGAGCCGTTGTTTGGACTGCGCTTTGACGGCCAGCGCCACGACATCGGCAACAAGCTGGACTTCATCAAGGCGAACGTGCATTTCGGGCTGGAGCGCGAGGACATCGGCGGCGCGCTGCGCGAGTGGCTCAAGGGGGTGGTGGGATGAACCCCTGGCGCAGCAGGTGCTCGTGGGTGCTCCTGCTTGCCATGGCATTGAGCGCCTGCGGCGATCACCAGGCCGCAGCGCTGAAGAAACTGACGGGCAAGGGCTATTCCTTGTCCGTGGACGAATTCCTGCGCGCGGCAAGGGCGGGGGATGCGCAGGCGGTGCGCTGGTTTGTTGATGCCGGGCTGGAGCCCAATGTGCCTGATGTGCGGCATCGCACCGGCCTGGGCGAGGCCGTGACGGCGGGCAGCCTGCCGACGGTGGCAGCCCTGGTGCAGGCGGGCGCGGCCTTGCCGCAGGAGGACGAGGCAGGTGCGGAGCTGCTACGAGCGGCGGTGCGGGCGCGCAGCCTGCCCGTGTTGAAGTTTTTGCTGGAGCACCAGGTGACCGGGAAGGGGCTGAAGCCGGAGGCGGTGTCGCCGCTCACCGTGGCGGCGGGATTGGGGCAACGCGAGGCGCTGGAGCTGCTGCTGCCCATCAGCGCCGGGCGCGAGCAGGAGGCCTTGTTTGCCGGCGCAAGCGGGGGCGATGTGGCGGTGCTCAGCCTGCTCATTCGCGCCGGGACCAGCATCCTGGCCCGGCAGCAGGCGACCGGCAGGACAGCCCTTATGCTCGCGGCTGAATCAGGGAAGGCCGAGGCGGTGGAACTGCTCTTGAATGCGGGCTCGAACCGCTGGGTGGAAGATGCCCAGCAACACACCGCGCTGGATCTTGCGGAGGCGGGCGGCCATCAGCGGGTGCTGGCGCTGCTGCAGGCGCCGCCCGGCGCTGAGGAGCGTGTGGAGGGCTTGCCACGTTCACTCAATGGCGCGGACTTCGTGGTGAATGCGGCGCTCCATCAAGCCGTGGAATCGCTGCTGGTGCCGCGCGGATTCCGCGAGGAAACGGTGCCGGTGATGCTGGAGGGCGTGGAGGACGGCAAAGCCCTGCTGCGCGTGCTGCCGCAGGGCAAGGCGGAGCCCGTGGAGCAGGGAAGGGGGATCGGTGGCACTGGCTGGATTTTGGAGCAGGTGCGCACCGGCGAGGGCCGGCCTGCTTCGTGGCAGTTTCCGCAGGTCTCCCTGCGTAATCCGGGCAAAGGACTGGGGCTGGTGCTCGTCAAGGGGCTGCCGGGCCGCGCCGGCAGGTCCGTGGCCGTGCTGGAATTTGGGCCGGCCAGGGAGGTCTATGAGGCCCTGCCGGGCGATGCCTTTGCCATCAGCAACGCCACCGTCCGCCATTTCGTGGTGGATGCGGTCGCCCCGCTGCTGGTGGAACTGCACGACACGGCGAAGCCCGGCGCAAAAGTCGTGCTCAAGGCCGGGCGGTGAGCGGGGCTGCCTACAGCCCAATGCCATCAGGGGAAAGAGGTGCAGACAGTGCTGGAACCTTGATGGGACGGGGCTCGCAGCGGCTTGTCACAAGCGGGTTTTTGAACCATCAGGTGCGCAAGCGCCCACAACACGCGCCACGCCGGCCGACTAAAGTCGGTACACCAGCCGCGCCATCCAGC